>CAZKHE010000170.1:0-7682 GCA_964552535.1 uncultured Enterobacteriaceae bacterium
TTGGCCACCACGCGCTTCAGGATGCCGTCGAGGATGAAGAACTGCTCCATCTCGTGGCTGCCCTGGTGCACCAGCAGCTCCCCCTTGCGCGACTCGGTGATCTCCAGGCGCGGCTCCAGCTCCTCCCAGGCGGACGGACTCATTCCGGCGAGGATCAGGTTCCGCTTCAGCTCGAGACGGAAGGTGTTGCGCTGCGGGTGTGTGGCGATGGTGGACATGCTGGCTCGGCGCGCGGCGCACGAGAGGGAAAAACCGCACCGCAGCCGCGGAAACTTAACTTCAATGATTGACCGCAGTCAAGGTTGAAAAGCCGACCGGAATCCTATTCTTGGCGCCCTCACGAGCGTGCGCGGACGCATTGCGCCGGCGCTGACACACCAAGGAGGCTACCTGTGGGCACGGTCGAACCCGAAGTCGCGATCAACGACATGCAGGCCGAAGTGGACGGCTTTCAGCTCGTCATCGACGCGCTCAAGCTGAACGACATCGACACGATCTACGCACTACCCGGCATTCCCATCACCGATCTCACGCGGCGCGCGCAGGCCGACGGCCTCAGGGTCCTGTCCTTCCGGCACGAGCAGAACGCCGGCTACGCGGCCTCGATCGCCGGCTTCCTGACGCAGAAGCCCGGCATCTGCCTCACCGTGTCGGCCCCGGGCTTCCTGAACGGACTGAACGCGCTGGCGCACGCGACCACCAACTGCTTCCCGATGATCCTGATCAGCGGCTCGAGCGAGCGCGAGATCGTGGACCTCCAGCAGGGCGACTACGAGGAACTCGACCAGCTCGCGATCGCCAAGCCGCTCGCCAAGGCCGCCTACCGCGTCCTCCATGCCGAGGACATCGGCGTGGGGATCGCGCGGGCCATCCGCGCGGCGGTCTCCGGCCGGCCCGGCGGCGTATACCTCGACCTGCCGGCGAAGCTCTTCGCGCAGAGCATCAGCGCCGCGGTGGGCAGCAAGACGCTGATCAAGGTCGTCGACCCGGCGCCCAAGCAGATCCCGGCGGCGGACGCGGTGAAGCGCGCGCTCGACCTCCTCAAGGGGGCGAAGAAGCCGCTCATCATCCTCGGCAAGGGCGCCGCGTATGCGCAGGCCGATGCGGACGTGCGCGCGCTCGTCGAGCAGAGCGGCATCCCCTACCTGCCGATGTCGATGGCGAAGGGCCTGCTGCCCGACACCCACGAGCAGTGCGCCTCCGCGGCGCGCTCCTTCGTGCTGCCCGAGGCCGACGTCGTCATGCTGATCGGCGCGCGCCTCAACTGGCTCCTGTCGCACGGCAAGGGCAAGACCTGGGGCGGCAAGGACCACAAGGACTGGGGCGGGCAGAAGTTCATCCAGATCGACATCTCGCCGCAGGAGGCCGACAGCAACGTGCGCATCGACGCGCCGCTCGTCGGCGACATCGGGTCGTGCGTGTCGGCGCTGCTCTCCGGCATGGGCGCGTCGTGGCCGAAGCCCTCGGCGGAGTGGCTGGGCGCGATCGCCGAGCGCAAGTCGAAGAACATCGCGAAGATGGCCGAGACGCTCGCGAAGAACCCGACGCCGATGAACTTCCACAGCGCGCTCAACGTGGTGCGCGACGTCATCAAGACGAATCCGGATGCCATGCTGGTGAACGAGGGCGCCAACGCGCTCGACTTCACGCGCAGCATCGTCGACATGTACAAGCCGCGCAAGCGCATCGACGTCGGCACGTGGGGCATCATGGGCATCGGCATGGGCTATTGCGTGGCCGCGGCGGTGACCACCGGCCAGCAGGTGATCGCGGTCGAAGGCGACAGCGCCTTCGGCTTCTCCGGAATGGAAGTGGAGACGATCTGCCGCTACAACCTGCCGGTGTGCATCGTCGTCTTCAACAACAACGGCGTGTATCGCGGCACCGACGTCAACCCGGCGGGCGGTCCGGACGTGGCCCCCACCGTGTTCGTGAAGGGCGCGCGCTACGACAAGCTCATGGAGGCCTTCGGCGGCGTGGGCGCGCACGTGACCACCCCCGCGGAGCTGCGGGCGGCGATGGACGAGGCGGTGCGTTCGCGGCGTCCGACGCTGATCAACGCCGTGATCGACGAGACCGCCGGGACGGAAAGCGGCCGCATCACCAGCCTCAACCCGCAAAGCGCGAAGAAGAAGTAGCGAGAAGAATCGAACGAGGGCGGTGGCTTATCATTCGCCCAACGCGATCTGGAGACCGGAAATGGAAGCTCTCAAGGGTGTACGCATTCTCGACATGACCCACGTGCAGGCGGGCCCGACGTGCTCGCAGCTGCTCGCGTGGATGGGCGCGGACGTCATCAAGTTCGAGCCGCCGCAGGGCGACGCGACGCGCGGGCAGCTGCGCGACGTCCCCGGCGCCGACAGCCTGTACTTCACGATGCTCAACTGCAACAAGCGGTCGATCACCGTGAACATGAAGAGCGCCGAGGGCAAGCAGGTGTTCGTGGACCTGCTGAAGAAGTGCGACATCATGATGGAGAACTTCGGGCCCGGCGTGCTCGAGCGGCTCGGGTTCACCTGGGAGAAGATCCACGAGATCAACCCGAAGATCGTCGTCGGCTCCATCAAGGGCTTCGGCTCGTCGGGCCCCTACGCCGACTTCAAGGCGTACGAGAACGTGGCGCAGGCCATGGGCGGCGCGATGAGCACCACCGGCGTGCCCGACGGCCCGCCGTTCGTGACCGGTGCGCAGATCGGCGACTCGGGTACCGGCCTGCATCTGGCGATCGGCCTCCTGGCGGCATTGCACCAGGCGAACCGCACCGGCCAGGGCCAGTACGTCGAGGTCGCGATGATGGACGGCGTCATGAACCTGTGCCGCGTGAAGTTCCGCGACCACCAGCGCCTTCAGCACGGAGAGCTGGCCGAGTACTCGGTGCCCACGTACAAGGACATGGGCGACGTGCCGCGCGCGGGCAATGATTCGGGCGGCGGGCAGCTCGGCAACGCCATCCACTGCAAGCCGCACGGCGCCAACGACTGGCTCTACATCGTGGTGCAGGAAGCGGTGTTCGAGGCGCTGGCGAAGCGGATCGGGCCCGACGTCGGCATGCCGGACATGGCCACCGACCCGCGCCTCGCGACCATCGGGGAGCGCCGCAAGAACCAGCAGCTCATGTGGGCGCTGATCAACAAGTTCGCCGAGAAGTACACGAAGCGCGAGCTGATGGCGATCCTGAACCCGCTCGACGTGCCCTGCGGCCCGATCATGTCCACCACCGACCTCGCCAACGACGAGCACGTCCGCGGCCGCGACATGTGGGTGGAGCTCGACCATCCGAAGCGTGGCAAGTGGTTCAACGTCGGCATGCCGATCAAGCTGTCCGCCTCGCCGGCGAAGATCGAGCGCAGCCCGCTGCTCGGCGAGCACACCGACGAGGTCCTCAAGGAAGTGCTCGGCTACGACGAGGCGAGGATCGCGTCGATGAAGTCCGCCGGCGCGTTCTCGGCGCCGCCCAAGAAGGCTGCGTGAAGTGAAGCCGAAGGTTTCCCCCATTAGGGGAGCACGAGGGGGCCCGCCCCGTCGTAGCGTGGAGGACTGAAATGAGAGTCGTGATCATCGGGCAGCAGGATTTCGGGAAGGCGGTTCTCGAGGCGTTCGTCGCCCGCGGCGACGAGGTCGCGGCCGTGTTCTGTGCCCCGGAGAAGGAAGGCGCCAAGGCCGACCCGCTGAAGGTCGCCGCGCTGGAGAAGGGCCTGACGGTGCATCAGCTGCCGTCGCTCAAGAGCCCCGAGGCCGTGCAGCTCATGAAGGGGCTCAATGCGGACATCGGCGTGATGGCCTACGTGCTGCAGTTCGCGCCGCAGGACTTCGTCAACATCCCGAAGCACGGCACGATCCAGTACCACCCCTCGCTCCTGCCCAAGTACCGGGGGCCGAGCTCGATCAACTGGCCCATCTCGCTCGGCGAGAAGAAGACCGGCCTCACGATCTTCCGGCCCACCGACGGCCTGGACGAAGGCCCGATCATCCTCCAGAAGGAGACCCCGATCGGCCCCGATGACACGCTCGGTTCGGTGTACTTCGACCGGCTGTTCCCGATGGGGGTGCAGGCGATGCTGGAGGCCGCCGACCTGGTCGTGGCGGGCAAGCACAAGGAGGTCGTGCAGGACGAGAGCCAGGCGACGTACGAGGGGTGGTTCCGTGCCGCCGAGTCCCGGATCAACTGGGCGAACCACGCCGACGTGGTCTACAACCTCATCCGCGCGTGCAACCCCGCGCCGGGCGCGTGGACGACGCTGAACGGCAAGAAGATCCAGATCTTCGACGCCCGCAAGCATCCGGTCCGGACGTTCGGTGCGGTGAAGGGCAAGATCGGCGAGGTGACCGAGGTGACGGCGACGAGCTTCTTCGTCACCTGCCAGGGCGGCCGGATCGAGGTGCTGAAGGCGAAGCACGAGGAGGGCAAGAAGGTCGGCGGTGCCGAGTTGGCGGGCCAGTACGCCCTCGGCCCGGGCGTCATCCTCGGCGGCTGAAGCTCGCATCTCGAATCCTTCGGGGCCCCCGCCGCAAGGCCGGGGCCCTTTGCTTTTCTGACGGGATCCCGGCAGAAAATTTGACTAAATTCATACCCGACTGTAAGAATGGAAATTATGCTGCTGTTTCTATAGCAGTTTAGGCCCGCAATTCAGGCCCAGAACGGCGGCGCTCGGGGAGCGGCTGCGCAACTGATCAGCGCGCAGCCGTGCCGCTCGCCCGCAGAACGACAACAGAAGACAGGGGATCGGGCTTCGTGAGCAGGGCAGGCTTCTGGCGAAAGGACTGGTTCCTCGGCCTCATGGTCGCGGTCGTCCTGTTCCTGCTCGGTGGGTCCGACCTGCTGCAGAGTCTCGAGCGCAAGGCCTACGATGTCGGCGTGCGCGCGACGGAGCGGGCCCCTTCGGACCGCATCGCCGTCATCGCGATCGACGATGCGAGCGTCGCCAACATCGGCAGGTGGCCGTGGCCGCGCGATGTGCACGCCAAGCTGACGGACACGCTGAAGGCCGGTGGCGCGAAGGTGGTCGGCAACCTCGTCTTCTTCAGCGAGCCGCAGGTGGATCCCGGCCTCGCCTACGTGAACCGCCTGTTGGGGGAGTACCAGAAGGCGGTGCCCGATGCGCAGGCGCTCGAAGCCGGCTCGCCGCTCGCGAACATCGGCGCGCTACTGCAGGAAGCCGAAGGCGCCCTGAATACCGACCGCAAGCTCGCCCAGAGCTACCAGAAGGCGGGCAACGTGCTGCTGCCGATGCTCTTCGAGCTCGGCGACCCGCGCGGCCGCCCGGACAAGCCATTGCCGGACTACGTGACCCGCAACGCACTGGGTGCGTTCCAGGGCGGTAACGCGTTCGACGAGCCGTTCGCCACCACGGCGAACGTGACCATCCCGACCGAGGCGATCGGCCGTCCGACGGCGGGCATCGGGCATCTCAACGATCGCCCCGACGTGGACGGCGGGAAGCGGTCGGAGCCGCTGGTGCTGCAGCACTTCGACCAGCTCTACCCGTCGTTCTCCATGCTGGTCGCGGCGAAGAGCCTGAATCTGGACGTCAAGGACATCAAGGTCGCGCCCGGGCAGGGGGTGAGCCTCGGCAACCTGCGCATCGCCACCACCCCGCAGCTCGAGATGTTCACCTACTTCTACAAGGACCGGGACGGCCGCCCGGCCTTCGCGGTGGACTCGTTCTTCGACGTCTACTCGGGCAAGATCCCCGCCGACAAGTACCGCGACCGCATCGTGCTGGTGGGGCCCACCGCGGCGGGACTGGGCACCACCTCGGTGACGCCGGTGTCGCCGGCGATGGCGCCGGTGGTCACGCTCGCGCACTCGGTCTCGTCGATCCTGCAGGAGCACTTCTTCGTCGTCCCCGCGTGGGCGCACTGGGCGGAGCTCGGGGCCTACCTCGCCGTGGCGCTCTACCTCATCGTGCTGCTGCCGCGCCTGTCGGCGAGCATGGGTGCGGCGGCCACCGCCGGGGTGCTGGTGCTGCTGCTGGGCGTCCAGTTCGGTCTCATGACCGGCAAGGGCATGTGGCTGCGCATGATGCTGCCGGCCGTGCTCCTGCTGGTCGGCCACCTGCTGCTCACGACCAAGCGGTTCCTGGTGACCGAGGCCGGCAAGGTGAAGTCCGACGCGGAGTCCGCGGAGTCCAACCGCATGCTGGCGCTCGCCTTCCAGGGCCAGGGGCAGCTCGACATGGCATGGGACAAGTTCCGCAAGGTCCCCGTCGACGACGGTCTGCTGGACAACCTCTACAACCTCGCGCTCGACTTCGAGCGCAAGCGCCAGTTCAACAAGGCCGAGGCGGTGTTCGCCTACATGCACGGGTTCAACCCGAAGTTCCGGGACGTCGCCCAGAAGCTCTCCCGCGCCAAGCAGCTTTCCGAGACGGTCATCCTCGGGGGCGGGGCGGGCGGCGGCAAGACGAACACGTCCATGCTCACGTCCGACCAGATCGAGAAGCCGATGCTCGGCCGCTACCAGGTCGAGAAGGAGCTCGGCAAGGGCGCCATGGGCGTCGTGTACCAGGGCCGCGACCCGAAGATCGGGCGCGTCGTCGCGATCAAGACCATGGCGCTCGCGCAGGAGTTCGAGGCGGACGAGCTGGCCGACGTGAAGGAGCGGTTCTTCCGGGAGGCCGAGACCGCCGGCCGGCTGAACCACCCCCACATCGTCACCATCTTCGACGCGGGCGAGGAGCACGACCTCGCGTACATCGCGATGGAGTTCCTGAAGGGCCGCGACCTCACGCCCTACACCAAGCCCGGCAACCTGCTGCCGCTCGAGAAGGTCGTGTCGATCGGGGCGCGGGTCGCCGACGCCCTCGGCTACGCGCACGAGAACAACGTCGTCCACCGCGACGTCAAGCCGGCGAACATCATGTACGAGCCGGGTACGGACACGGTGAAGGTCACGGACTTCGGCATCGCGCGCATCACCGATTCCTCGAAGACCAAGACCGGGATGGTGCTCGGCACGCCGTCGTACATGTCGCCGGAGCAGCTCGCCGGGCGCCGCATCGACGGCCGCTCGGACCTCTTCTCGCTCGCGGTGAGCCTCTACCAGCTCGCCTGCGGCCGCCTGCCGTTCGAGGGCGACTCGATGGCGCAGCTGATGTACCGCATCGCCAACGAGGATCCGCCGAGCATCCTCGAGCACAACCCGGCGGTGCCGCCGGCCATCGTCGCGTTTCTCGACCGTGCGCTCGCCAAGGACGTGGACGCGCGGTTCCAGACCGGCGCCGAGTTCGCGGCTGCGCTGCGCATGGCGGCGGGCGGCCCGCACAGCGTCCCGAGCGTGGACATCAGCCTATAGACCATGAACCTCAGCCAAGCGCTCGAAATCGCCAGCTGCACCGATCCGGGCATCGTCCGGTCGCACAACGAGGACTCGATCGCCGCCGACGCCGCGAAGGGTCTGGTCGTCCTCGCCGACGGCATGGGGGGCTACAACGCCGGAGAGGTCGCGAGCGGGATGGCGACCACGGTGATCACCACGGAGCTCCAGCATCTCCTCGAGGAGCGGCCGGCGCACGAGCGCGACCCGGCCACCGGGCGCTCGCGCGCGGAGGCGCTGCTGCGCGAGCAGATCGCGAAGGCCAACACGTCCATCTACCAGGCGGCGCAGAGCCAGCCGCAGTACGCGGGAATGGGCACGACCCTGGTCGCGGCGATGTTCCACGACAACAAGGTCACGGTCGCGC
>CAZKHE010000171.1:0-7618 GCA_964552535.1 uncultured Enterobacteriaceae bacterium
CTGCCAGATCTTTCGCCCCGAGAACAAGGGCCGGCGCAACAAGCGCTTGTATGTGCGCCTGCACGAGGCGCGCGCCGCATGACCACCGCCGCCTCCACGCTGCGCGCCGACGCGCAGATCATCGGCCTCGTCGGCGTCGTGCACGGGCTGTCGCACTTCTTCCAGCTCGCGATGGCGCCGCTCTTTCCGTTCATGAAGGACGACTTCGGCGTCGGCTACACCGAGCTCGGCGTCGCGCTCGCCCTGTTCTTCACGGTCTCCGGCCTCGCGCAGACGCTGGCGGGCTTCGTCGTCGATCGCTTCGGCGCCCGGGCGATCCTGGTCGCCGGGCTGGTGCTCTACGCCGTCGGCCTCGCGCTGCTGGCGGCGGCGCCGTCCTACCTCTGGCTCTTTCCCGCGGTCGTGCTCGCCGGGCTGGGAAACAGCGTGTTCCATCCGGGCGATTTCGCGCTGCTCAACGCGAAGGTCCACGAACGGCGCCTCGGTCACGCGTTCAGCGTGCACGGCATCGCCGGCAATCTCGGCTATGCGGTCGCACCCGTGGTCGTCGTGCCGCTCGCGGTCGCGGTCGGCTGGCGCACGGCGCTGCTCGCCTGTGCGGCGGTCGCCGCGGTCGCCGCACTCGTCGTCGCGCTGCAGCCGATGCTGCACATGGCGCCGGTGCGCCGCGCGGCGGCCGTGACGCGCAGCGGCGGCTGGCGCAGCGACGTGCGCCTGCTCGCATCGCTGCCCATCGTGCTCGGCTTCGTGTTCTTCGTGCTATACGCGACGGTGCTGCTCGCCTTCCAGAGCTTCACCGTGCCGACGCTGCGCGCGTATTTCGACATGCCGCTGGCGGCCGCCACGACCGCGCTCACGGCGTTCCTCGTCGGCGGCGCGGGCGGGATGCTCGCCGGCGGCGTGATTGCCGCGCGCACCGCGCACCATGCCGGCGTTGCGGCCGCGGGCATCCTCGCTGCCGCGATCATCGCGCTGCTGCTCGCGAGCGGCTGGGTGCCTGCGGCGCTGGCGGTCGTCGGCATGGGCCTGATGGGCTTCGCGCTCGGGTGCCTCGGGCCGTCGCGCGACATCATCATCCGTCGCATCGCGCCGGACCACGCGCGCGGCAAGGTGTACGGCTTCGTGTACTCGGGCTTCGACGTGGGCGGGCTCGTCGCGCTGCCGCTGTTCGGCTGGCTGCTGGACTTCGCGGCGCCCGCCTGGGTGTTCGTCGTCGCCGCAGCGCTGATGCTCGTCGCGATTCCCGCGATCCTGCGGGCCTCGCGGGTGGAGAGCGCTACAGCGGCGTGATCACGCCGTTGTCCACGCGCACCCGGCTGCCCGGGCGCACGGTCGGACGCTGCGCCACGCGCACGGTTCGCGAGATGCCGTCATCGAACTGGACGGTCACGTCGTAGACCGTCTCGCTGGCGACGTTCTTCGCGACCGCGTTGCCGGCCATGGAACCGCCCACGGAACCCACGACCGACGCGATCGTCTGTCCCGATCCGCCGCCGATCTGGCTGCCGGCCCACGCGCCGAGGAGGGCCCCGCCGACCGTGCCCACCACCGAGGCGGTGGTGCTGGGCTTCTGCAGTTCCTGGATCGACTGCACGACGCCGGTGCCGGAGACGGGCGCCGGCCCGGTGGTGGCGCACCCGGCGAGGGCGAGCGCGGCGGCGAACGCGACGACGAGGCGGACGAGCGGGGGCCAGTGGCGGATCACGGCTTCTTCCTTGTTCGGATGGGGACGCGGGGCGCAATCATAATGCAGCGGCTTCGCCGCCCCGGCAGGGGGCCGCTAGGTGGGCTCGTCCCCGGCCGCGTCGCCCTCGTTCACCAGCTCGATCAGCTTCTGGCTCTTCACGCTGTAGCCGTCCCGGCGGGCCGGGGTGAACGCCGCCTCGAGGAAGGCGGCGCGCACCTGCTCGATGACCGCCTGCGGCAGCCCTTCCGACTCGACCTGCACGTCGTCCACCGCGCCCGCCTCGTCGATGAAGACGCGGAACCGCAGCTGCGCGGCGAGGCCGGCGGCGAAGCGCAGCGCGTCGACGTCGAGCGCGATCGCGCCGCGCGGCGCGGCGACGACGTCGAGCTCCGTGGCGCGGTAGTAGCGCGTGAAGTCGGGCAGGGCGGGGAGGACGAGCGCGGGATCCTCGCGCGGGCCCATCGGCGCGCCGTCCTCGAAGCGCCGCGCGATGCGAAAGTCGTGCGGCAGGGTGAGCGAGGAGCGCGCGATCGGCGCGCGGTGCGCCGGCGGCGTCGGCGATTGCGCGTTGGCGGCTCCGGCGGTCTGCACGGCGGGGGAGAGGGGCGCGCGCCGGACCGCTAGGAGGCGGCCTTCGGCGGGGGCGCCCGGCATCTGCAGTCGCGTGTCGAGGACCACGTAGCGCGGGCGCGCCGGCGCCTTGCCGGGGCTCGCCGTGAGCGCTACGCCGTGCAGGGCGAGCGACGCCACGAGGGCCGCGAGCAGCGTGCGGTCGCAGCGTCTCCGGACCATGGCGTGCGCGGCGCGCGGTTCAGCGCTGCCAGCAGAAGGTGACGTCGCCGCCGCTGACGGAGATGCCCTTCGCGCCGGTGTTCGTGAGCGTGAGGTTGCCGCAGCGGGCATCGGTGAAGCCGTTGGCCGGGGTCGCGGTGAGCGTGTAGTCCTGCGCGTTCAGCGTGACCGAGAGCGTGTAGCGGCCGGTGGCGGCCGTGTCGCCGGAGAAGGCGGGAATGCCCGCGGCGGTCAGCGCGGCCGCCGAGGTGGTCGCCGCGCCGCAGTTCGCCGTCCCGCTGGGGTAGCAGTTGTTGTCGGTGTAGAAACGCTCCAGGCGCTGCGCGGCGAGCATCAGCGCCTGCTTGCCCTCGGCGCGCCGGCCGCGGTCGACGTACTCGCGGTAGGAGGGGAGGGTGATGGCGGCGAGCAGGGCCAGCACGGCCACCACGATCATCAGCTCGAGCAGCGTGAAGCCGCGCGTCCGCCGCTTCGGTCCCGTGTCATCGGTGTGCATGGAGGGCTCCGGGATCAGTCGTTGAGGATTTCGCGCCACGACAGGCGACCCTGGCCCTGTCGGCCGAGGTTCAGGCGCACCGTCTGGATGTTGGCACTGGAGTCGGAGAGCACGCCGACCCCGGTGCCGGCGCTGTCGGGCCGTCCCTGCTGCCCCACGCGGATGATCGTCGGCGCGGGCGTGATGCCGGTCTTCGAGGCGCGGCCGCTGACGTAAGCGGTCGTGCCCGAGGCCACCGTCACGCGATCGGTCAGGTTGAAGCGCCCGTCGCCGTTGGTGTCGAAGATCGACTCGCTGAAGGCGCCGCCGGTGAGGTTGTTGACCACCATGAGATAGCTCGTGCCGCCGGCGTCGCACGGCGCCGTGGAGGGCACCAGCGTGCTGTAGATCAGGCGGCTGTTGATGAGCTGCAGCGGGAACACCGAGCGCTCGCCGGACAGCGGCAGGTCCAGGTACCAGCCGACGTGGGTGGGGTTGTTGACCGGCAGATAGTCGGGCACGGCCGCCGCCGGATTCAGCACCCGGAACACCTCGCCGTCCGCGTTCGCCGCCGTGGTCGCGAGCACCGACTGCTGCGCGAGCTTGGAGCGCCCCGAGTAGGTGGGCTGGTTCGCGGTGTCGTTGATCGGCGGGCGCGAGACGTTCAGGAAGTCGTAGCGGTCCCAGATGCCGTACACCGTCTGCGTCGTGTAGCTCGGCCCGGGCGGATTGAGGTCGGTGTTCTCGAGATACTTGCCGGTGCCGAAGTTCAGCATGATCCCGCCCTGCGGATGGGCCGAGGCCTCGAACCCGCCGGTGATCGGCTGCGGCGTCCCCGAGGCGTTCACCGCCGTGTAGATCTGCGCGACGTTCGTCGCGTCGTCCCACTCGGTGGGGGTCCCGCTGCGCACGTCGAACTTGAACACCCGGCCGCGCAGGTCGCCGGCGTAGATGAAGTCGATCAGGCCGTCGGAGTTGACGTCGGCCGCGAAGGGCTGGCTGAACCCGTTGTCGGTGAAGCCCGTCGGATTGGGCACGCTCAGCTTGACGTAGTCGACGTTCGGCTGCCACGCGCCGTCGCTGCCGGTCGGCCCGTTCATGAACAGGATGAACAGGTTCGCCTGCCGGTTGCCCGCCGAACCGTCGCTCGCGCCGTTGTTGTAGCCGCCGCTGACGATGGCGGCGAACCGGCCGTTCGCCATGCGGCGGATGAGCGGCTGGCTGGTGACGTTGCCGAGGTCGGGATCGTCGGCGCCGGTGAACTCCCACTTGGCGATGCTGGATGCGTTCGCCTCCGAGAACGTGGCGGGCGCGGTGACGTCGAGCGCGAAGATGCCCTGGCCGCCGGCGCCCAGGCTGCCGACGAGCATGGTCGACCAGGACGTCGCGGCCGCGCAGTTGTACGGCGCCGTCGTGTTCGGGCTCAGGCAGACGTCCTGGATGTCCGGCGTGCCGTCGACGAAGTAGCGGTGGTTCGAGTTGTAGTTCTTCGCGGTGAGCCGCGGCAGATTCGCGTACACCATGCTGGGCACGTAGGCGAGCACCTCCGCGCCGTTGGTGGCGTTGAACCCGTGCAGCATGCCGTCGTTCGCACCCACGTAGATGATCGGCGTGCGCGTGCGGTTGTTGAGCCGGAAGGTGCCGTAGGTCGGATCCAGGTAGCCGCCCGACGGCGGGCCCACGAACGACGGGTTCGAGTTCACGATGTCGCCGAGCTTGCTGGTGTCGCGGCGGCGGTAGTCGGTGGTCTGCGGGCCCTCGTTGGTCGCGTCGCCGCGGAGGTAATTGAGCCGCTTGAGGCCCTCCGCCGCGCTGACGGTGCCGCTCGCCGGGTCGGTGCTCAGCGCGGTGATCTGGGCGGCCGTCAGCTCCGTGCCGGTGGGGGAGGCCGGATCCGCGGGCCAGCGGAAGGGCACGCCGACAGGCGCGCCGCCCGCCCGTCCCTTGTTGA
The DNA here is from genome assembly GCA_964552535.1 of uncultured Enterobacteriaceae bacterium. Lineage (GTDB taxonomy): Bacteria > Pseudomonadota > Gammaproteobacteria > Burkholderiales > SG8-39 > CAZKHE01. The sequence goes on from CAZKHE010000171.1 coordinate 4,906, forward strand.
ACGTGATCACCGTGCGCGTGGAGGCGTTGAACGACGGATTGTTGAGCGGGTTCATCAGCGCGCCCGCGTCCCAGTCGGGCGTGCTGCCGATGCTGCCGTTGACGTCGATCGGGAAGGCGACGAGCCGGCCGCTCCAGTCGTTGGAATTGAACTGCGCCTGGTACACCTTCGAGCCCGTCTGCAGGGACGTCGAGTTGGTCGCCACCGACGATGCCGACGAGGTCTGCAGGATGCGCTGGAACACGCGGTTCAGCGCCGATTCGAGACCCAGGGGGTTGCTGACGAGGAAGTAGTTGTCCGGCAGGCCGTCGCTGCCCTGGCTGCCGTCGACGCGGAACGCGTCCCACTCGGACAGCAGGTTGGGCCGGCCATTGCCGTCGGAGTCGGCGAAGCCGCCGTACTTGGCGGCATAGAAGAGCGGGTCCTTGAGCGGCGTCGCCACCCCGGTACCGATCGTGTACACGACGTTGGTGGGCGGGTCGCCGACGCGGCAGTTGCGGCAGCCGCCGGAGTTGTTGATGCCGCCGCCGCTCGCGAACGTGGTCCCGTTGACCGACGCGCCGCTGGCGTCGCGCACGGTCAGGTTGTCCGGATCGGTGTAGTCGTAGTCGTAGATGCCCGAGTGGAAGTGGGCGCCATCCTGGGTCGTGCCGCTGATGATGTAGCCGAAGCCCTGGCCACTCGACGTCGAGGCGGAGACGGCGTCCGTCTCGACGCGGATCTCGGTCGCGCTGGGGAACGACCAGCGGATCAGGCCCCACATGTCCTGGTCGTAGTCGCCGCCCTGCTCGCTGTCCTCCCAGTTGACGTAGAGCGTGCCGGTGCCCGCAACGGGATCGAACGCCACCACCCGTACGTCCACGATCGCGCCGCCGCCGAACGGTCCGGTGCCCGACGAGGACCGATCGAGGCGGTACGCCGGCTGGAGCACCACGTTCCTCCCCGGCTGCCCCGGAACCGGAATGGTGATCGTCGGCACGTTGGTGGAGAGCTGCACGCCGTAGGTGTCGACCTTGAGCGACTTGCGGTCGGTCGCGGGCACGGTGAGGTCGGAGCGGATGCGGTTGGTCTTGGCCTGGTAGGCGAGTCCGGCGATGTGATACGACCCGTTCACCGAGGGGCCTTCCGGACAGATGCCGACCGCGTTGCCGAGCTGGTCCATCGTCTTGCCGGTGCACATCTCGAAGTCGGCGGACCCCGACGCGGTCGTCCCGGCGATGCGTCCGGCGAAGGTCGCGGTGCCGTTGACCCCCTCCAGCGTGCCCACCGTGTTCGTCAGGTCGGCGACCGTGCCGGCGCCGCCGATGTCCGCGGCCGACGTGGTGCGCAGGTCCTCGTCGTAGGAGGAGACGCTCGCGTTCACCGCCACCACCGAGAGCGGCGTGCAGTAGTTGGTGTTGTTGAGCGGGTCGGCCCACGTGGCGCTGGGCAGCCCGAGCGTGGAGTCCGCGCCGCCGCTCGCGTTGTAGGCGGCGGTGGCCGAGCGGCCGGCGAAGTAGCGCACCGACTCGAAGAAGATCTCCGACATGGGATTGCCCCAGGTCGTGCACTGCCCCTCGGTCAGGTCGGTGAGCTGGTAGGTGCAGTTGCCGTCCGCGCCGATGTAGGTGCCGTCGCTGTAGTCGTACCCGTACATCCGCATGCGGTTGAGCGTGCCGATGATGTGGCCGGCGGCGGGTGGCGTGAGGAAGATCCCGGTCGTCTGATCGATCTCGTCGGTCAGCACGCCGGGGTTCTTGCGCAGTTCCCCGCCGGACTTGTTCTTCGCGTACGAGCCGGTCATCAGCCCGAAGTGGATCAGGCCGGGCTCGCCGTACACCTGCAGCAGCCCGGTGGGCTTGTACACGCTGGAGGAGCCGGTGCTGTCCGTGTACTCCTTGCAGCGCTCGGTGCCGAGGAGGCTCGGGACGCAGACCTGGACGCGGGCGTGATACTGCCCCTGGGCGGCGCCGGTGCCGAGGCCCCGGCCGGTCTGCGACGGGTTCTCGGCACTGGCGGCGAGTCCGGACAGCATCGGCTTGTTGCCGTTGCTCGACCCCGGGACGTTGCCGTTGAAGCTCTGTTGCAGGTTGGCGTTCTCCCCCGACCACTTGCACTGCCAGCGCTCGTTCGCGCCCCACAGGATGTAGTTGCCGCTCGCCACCCGGATGAGCGGTGCGTTGGTGTTGGAGTGGGAGTAGCGATTGGCGCCCGAACCCGCTCCCGGCGTCATGTTGCAGATCGAGATGCCGGCGACGCTGAGGTTGGTCAGGGTCCAGTCGCTGACGGAGCCGCTGCCGGAGACGCTCTGCGTCTCGTTGACGTAGATCGTGACCTGGCTGGTGCCCGAGTTGACGGCGGTCACCCAGCCCACCATGAAGCGGTCCGCGGCGCCGTTCGACTGCGCGCGGACCTGGTCGCCCGGCTGCGGCGCGAGGCCCGCGAAGCTCGCCAGCGTGAACGTGTGATAGCCGGTCTGCAGGTTGCGGTTCGTCGCGCTGGTCGTGCTCGTCGTCGTGGTGGGGGGCGAGAAGGGCGTGAGCTGGCTGATCGCCGGGTCGCTCGCGGTCGCCGGCAGGTAGTACTTCGCGAAGGCGTGCGCGTCGGTGGGCAGGTAGGCCCGCTCCAGGACCGTCGCCGTCGTGGTGTCGGTGGACCGGTGCCCGCCGTAGAGCAGCTTGCGCAGCGCGTCCATGCGGGTCATGGTCGCCCAGTTCAGGAAGTTGCCGCTCCA
>CAZKHE010000172.1:0-7611 GCA_964552535.1 uncultured Enterobacteriaceae bacterium
GCGATCATCAGCGGGATCAGCTTCTCCGGGAACTGGTACGGCCCGTAGTTGTTCGAGCAGTTGGTCGTGAGCGTCGGCATCCCGTAGGTGTGGTGGTACGCGCGCACGAGATGGTCCGAGCCGGCCTTGGACGCGGAATAGGGGCTGTTGGGCGCGTACGGCGTCGTCTCGCTGAATGCCGGGTCGTTCGGCCCGAGCGAGCCGTAGACCTCGTCGGTGGAGACGTGAAGGAAGCGGAATGCGTCCTTCTCCGCGCCGGCGAGGCCCGACCAGTATGCGCGCGCCTCCTCGAGCAGCGAGAAGGTGCCGACCACGTTCGTGTGGATGAATTCGCCGGGGCCGTGGATCGAGCGGTCCACGTGGCTCTCCGCGGCGAAGTGCACGATCGCGCGCGGGTGGTGCTCGGCGAGCAGCCGGGCAACGAGTGCACGGTCGCAGATATCGCCGTGCACGAGCACGTGGCGCGCGTCGCCGGCGAGGCTCGCGAGGTTCTCCGCGTTGCCCGCGTACGTGAGCTTGTCCAGGTTGACGACCGGCTCGCGCGACCGCTGGAGCCATGCAATGACGAAGTTCGCGCCGATGAAGCCGGCACCGCCGGTCACGAGGATCATGATGGCCGGGCCGCGCTGCATCGGCGGCCGGGGAAGACGTTGGTGGAAAGCATTTTGATGGAGTCCGCCGGAAAGGTCGGGAAGCATCCGGCAAGAATTGCCGGACCTGAAGTCCCGTGGATGCCGCGGAAGTTTACAGCCGCCGCGATCCAGCAAAAACAGTGCCCGCGCGCGGCGCGCGTCACGGTTCTCGCCGGCGTCCAATCACCTTCGAATACTTGGTGAAACTGTTCATGCACCCAATGACGATGTGCACCAGCCCCGGCACCCCGTCCATGAACCCCAGCCGCACGAAATAGAACTTCACGAACCGGACCAGCGGAGAGAACACAAGGTGCAGCGGGGTCACCTTCTCGCCGTCGCGCACCAGCGCGTCCGCCTGCAGCGACGTGTAGCGGTTCTGCTTCTCCAGGTAACGCTCGAGCGATTCGGCCGACTCGTGCAGCAGATCGCCGTCCAGCCGCCCGACGGTGGCGGTCGAGATCACGTGCTCGTGAACCTCGTCGTTGCTCCACTGCGCGTGGCGGCGGTGGAAGAGCCGGGTGTTCCAGTCCGGGTAGCCCTCGCCATGGCGGAGCCAGCGGCCCATGAAACGGTTGCAGCGCGCCATCTGGTAGACCTGATGACGGGGCGCGGCGATGGTCTGTGCGATGCTCTCCGCCAGCCGCGGGGAGACGCGCTCGTCCGCGTCCAGGCACAGCACCCAATCGTGCCGGGCCGCATCGACCGCGAACTGCTTCTGCCGGCCGAAGCCCATCCAGGCGTGCTCCAGCACGCGTGCGCCGTGGCTCGCTGCGAGCGCGCGCGTCTCGTCCGTGGAACCCGAGTCCACCACGACGATGTCGTCGGCGAACCGCACGCTCTCCAGGCAGGGGCCGAGCTGCGCCGCGGCGTTGCGGGTGATGAGGACCACCGAGAGCGGGACAGTCGTGCCGGGGGGCACTGGCATTCCCTTATAATTCAGAAGTTTGGTTTCCTCCTATTCTACGTCCCTCCCGCCGCCCCGCACGCGCCGACGATGACCCGAGTCCTGCTCGTGCGGATGTCCTCGCTCGGCGACATCATCCACACCTTTCCCGCTGCGACGGACCTCGCGCGCAACGTGCCCGACCTCGCGCTCGACTGGGCGGTGGAGGGCGAGTACGTCGAACTGGCGAAGATGCATCCGGCAGTGCGGCAAGTGGTGCCCGTCGCGCTGCGCCGCTGGCGGCGTGCGCCGTTCGCGGGGCAGACGTGGCGCGAGCTCCGCGCCGCGCGGGCCATGCTTCGCGAAGCGCGCTATGACGCGATCCTCGACACTCAAGGGCTTCTGAAGAGCGTCTGGGTGGCGAAGATGGCGCGCGGCCCGGTGCACGGCTTCGGGCGCGGCACCGCGCGCGAGCCGTTCGTTGCGCACTTCTACGATCGCACCTACGAGTTCGCGCCGTCCGACCACAAGATCTTCCGCTATCGGAGCGTCGCCGCCCACGCGTTCGACTATCGCCTCTCGCCGCGGATCGACTACGGCCTGGATGCGCCGCCCGCACCGTCGTTGGCGCCGCGCGCACCGTACGTCGTGCTGATGCATTCCACCGCGCGTGCGGGCAAGCTCTGGGACGAAGCGTCGTGGTCCGCGGTCGCCCGATATCTGGACGCGCAAGGCCTCGTCTGCGTCCTCCCGTGGGGCAGCGCGGACGAGCGGGCGCGCGCCGAGCGGCTGGCCGCGCCGCTCGCGCGGTCCCTCGTGCCGCCGCGCATGGGGATCGTCGAGGCCGCCGGGCTGCTCGGCCACGCGCGCGCCGTGGTCGGCCTCGACACCGGCTTCACGCATCTCGCCGCGGCGCTGCGGGTGCCGGTGGTGGGCATCTTCTGCGACTCGGAGCCGGTCGACGCGCATCCCGCCGGCATGGGGCCGACGACCTATCGCGGCGGCGTCGGGCGCCCGCCGCGCTTCGAGGAAGTCATCGAGGCGCTCGCCGAGGTCGCACCCCAGCTGGGGCACGGGCCGGCTTGAAGCGCGCCGCCTACAACGCGCTGCTGCACGCCTTGCTGCCGCTGCTGCCGCTCAGGCTCTGGTGGCGCGGGCGACGCGAGCCGCTGTATCGCACCGACGTCGGCCAGCGGTTCGGCCGGTACGGCGCGCGGCCCGACGGGCCGGTGATCTGGCTGCACGCGGTGTCGCTCGGGGAAACGCGGGCGGCGCAGCCCCTCGTCCGTGCTTTGCGCGAGCGCTACCCCGACCATCGGCTGCTGCTGACCCACATGACGGCCACCGGACGCGCCGCCGCCCGCGAGCTGTATCCCGATGCGCTCGTCGCGTTCCTCCCTTACGACTATCCCTGGGCGGTCGCGCGCTTCCTCGACCACTTCCGGCCGCGCCTCGGCGTCCTGATGGAGACCGAGATCTGGTTCAACCTCGTGCGCGGCGCGCGGGCCCGGGGCATTCCGATGCTGCTCGCCAACGCGCGGCTCTCCGAGAAATCTGCGCGGGGCTACCGGCGCGCCGGCGCGCTCATCGAGGAGGCGCTCGGCGCGCTCGACGTCGGCGCGCAGACCGAGGGCGACGCTGCGCGGTTGCGTGCCCTTGGCGCGCGCTCGGTCACCGTCACCGGCAATCTCAAGTTCGACATCTCGCCGCCGGCCGACGTCGCCGTGCGCGCCGGGTCGCTCCGCTCGCTCTACGGCGGGCGGCCGGTGTTCCTCGCCGGCAGCACGCGCGACGGCGAGGAGGCGTTGCTGCTCGATGCGCTCGCCGCGCGTCCGCTCGACGCGCTCGCGGTGATCGTGCCGCGGCATCCCCAGCGCTTCGACGAGGTCGCCGCGCTGATCGCAAAGCGCGGGCTCGCCTGCGTCCGCCGCAGCGAGAACCGGCCGGCGCCGCCCGACTGCCGGGTGATGCTCGGCGACAGCATGGGCGAGATGTCCGCGTACTACGCCTCGTGCGACGTCGCGCTGATCGGCGGCAGCCTGCTCGAGTACGGCGCGCAGAACCTCATCGAGGCGGCGGCGGTGGGTGCGCCGATCCTGATCGGGCCGTCGAGCTTCAATTTCGCGGAGGCGACGGCGCTGGCCATCGAGGCGGGCGCCGCGGCGCGCGTGGCGGACGCCCCCGACGCGGTGGCCCGCGCGGAGGCATTGCTGCGGGACGCGGAAGCGCGCGCGCGGATGCGGGAAGCCGGCCTGCGATTCAGTGCCGCGCACACGGGCGCGACACGGCGGACGATGGCGCTGGTGGAGCGGCTGGTGCCGATCAGCCGCGCAGGCGTTTCTTGATCGCGTTGCCCAGCGGCGTGCCGCGCAGGCGGTTGCGTGCCCACCGCATGCTGCCCTGATAGAGCCGCACCGGCAGCGGGCGGCCGAGATAGGCGGCCGGAGAGTTGGCGCCGCGCTCGTCCGCCATGCGCATGAGGAGCTGATCGCGCCGGGCCCAGTAGGCCTCCTCTTCGAGGGGCGGGGCGGCTTCCGCCTGCCGGCGCAGGTGCACGTAGAACTCCGAGCCCACCGTTTCGCTCACTTCCTCGACGTCGAGGGCGACGAGGCCGATGCGCTGCAGGTCGAGCAGCAGGAGCGCGAGCGACGACGGCGTGAACGTCCAGCAATGCACGTCCCGATACCGGTCGTCCGGCTGGGCGAGCGACTCCCGCCACTGCGCATAAGCCACGTCGACGTTTCGCGCCGGCTTCACCGCGCGCGGGTCGTCGGCGAGGCTGAAGGCCGCGAGCTCCTGGCCGCCCGCCTGGTACATGGCGAAGAGCATCTGGAACTCGAAGACCTGCTCCGGGCTGGGACGCGTGCGCTGCTCCGCGTAGGCGCTGAGCCAGCCGGCGAGCGTCGTCAGCGGCCGGAAGTAATCGAAGCAGGTGCGGTAGTCCGGCACCGCCATGGACACCACGCCGCCCGGCTTGAGCACGGCGGCGCAGCCCTGGAGGAAGCGGATGGGGTCGGGCAGGTGCTCGAGATTGTGCGACGACACGACGTAGTCGAACGTGCCGAGCTCGCCGCGTGCGGCAATGAGCGAAGCGAGGTCCGTCGAAGTCCCGATGAGATCCACGTCCTCGATGAGGTCGACCGTCTCCCGCGGGATCAGGGGATCGGCGGACGCCTGCTTGCGCAGCGTTTCCCGATCGGCGATGTCGATGACCAGGCAGTTGTAGCCGAGCCGCTTCGGCGTGAGCGGGTTGAAGTAGGGCCCGAGCTCGATACCGCGGTGCTCGGGCCTGATGTGTCGGGTGATGCGGCTGCGGCGGTCCATTGCGTGCCTGCCTCGCGACTGCACGGGGCCGGAGCCCCGGGGTCGCGTCAGCTCCGCGGCCCCGGCGTCGTCTGCATCGGCGCCGGCTGGAACGACCGCGTCGGGTCGAGTAGCATGTTCACCTGCTCGAGATCGGCCTCGGTCAGCGTGCCGGCGGCCGCCTTGAGCTTCAGGCCGTTGACGATGGTGTCGTAGCGCGAGCGGGAGAGGTCGCGCCGGGTGGAGAAGAGCTGCTGCTGCGCGTTCAGCACGTCGATGTTGATCCGCACGCCCACCTCGTAGCCGACGCGGTTCGACTGCAGCGAGACCTCGCTCGACTTCTCCGCCTGCTCGAGCGCCTTCACCTGCGCCATGCCGTTGGTCACGCCGAGGAAGGCCTGGCGCGTGCTGAACTCCGCCTGGCGGCGCGCGTTCTCGAGATCCTGCGTCGCCTTGAGGCGCAGGTGCCCGGCCTCGCGCGTGCGCGAGACGGTGCCGAAACCGGCGAAGAGCGGCATCTGCACCTGCACGCCGATGACGTTCTGCTCGATGTCCGTGCGCACGCCGGTCAACGCGGCGTTGCCGCCCACGTCCTGGCGCACCGAGCCGACGAGATCGACCGTCGGGTAATGCGCGGCGCGCTGGCGCTCGACCTCGCGATCCGCGATTTGGGATGCCGCCTCGTTGGCCTTCACGCCGAAGTTGTTCACGAGCGCGGACTCGACCCACTTCGCCATGTCGTTCGGCTCGGGAGGCGTGAGGTCGAACTTGCCGCGCAGCGGCGCGAGGTTGTCGGGGTAGCGGCCGATGATCTGCTGCAGGGCGCGCTGGCGCACCTCGAGATCGTTGATGGCGGCGATCTCCTGCGCACCGGCGAGGTCGAAACGGGCCTGTGCTTCGTTCGTGTCGGTGATGGTCGCGGTGCCGACCTCGAAATTGCGCTTGGCCTGCGCGAGCTGCTCGCCGATCGCCACCTTGTTCGCCTTCACGAACGCGAGGCTGTCCTGCGCGGCGAGCACGTCGAAGTACGCCTGCGCCACGCGCACGATCAGGTCCTGCTGCGCCTGGCCGAACTGGGCCTCGGACTGCTGCACCTGCCACTGTGCCTGCCCGTACTGCACGAAGCTCTGCCAGCGGAAGAGCGGCTGCGTGAGCTGCACCAGCCAGCCGTTGGAATTGAACTGGAACGAGCGCCCGGTCGACTTGTTGTCCACGTCGTTCCAGTTGGTGTTGGCGCTCGCCGTCACGGTGGGCAGCAGGCCGGCAAGGCCCTGCGGCAGCCGCTCGAGGCCGGCGTCGCGCTGCGACTTGGCCGAGGCGTACACCGGATCGAACTGCTTGGCCATCCGGTAGGTGGCGAGGAGGTCGGCCGCCTGCGTCTGTGCCTGTGCAGGTGCCGCCCCGACGAGTGCCGCGACCGCCATCGCGAGCAGGGTGCTTCCGGAAAGCTTCATCGCGTTCTCTTTCTTGTGAGTGACGCCAGCCGTTCAGTACGTCGCCATCGAGCGGTCCACCTGCCGCGCCCACGCATCCACGCCCCCGGCGAGGTTGTAGACGCGGCCGAATCCCGCGCGCTCGAGGAACATCGCCACCTGCATGCTGCGTCCGCCGTGATGGCAGATCACCACCGTCTCCGCGCCCGGGTCCAGCTCGCCCACCTGCGCCGGCACCGCGCGCATCGGCACGTGCTTCGAGCCCTCGACGCGAGCGATCTGGTACTCCCACGGCTCGCGCACGTCGAGCATCACCGGCTTCTCCCGCGCCGGATCGTCGAGCCAGGCCTTCAACTGCGTGACCGAGAGCTGCTGCATCAGAATTCGAACCGCTCGGGTTGCTCGCAGTTCTGCAGCGGCCGCAGCACGGTCTCGAACAGGTCCACCGCGTTGAACGCACCCGCCCCCACGCAGGTGACCAGTTTCGCCGTCATCACCGGGGGATCCCCCACCACCGCGAAGAGGCGACCGCCGGCGCGCAGCTGCGCGCCCACGGCGTGCGGAATGATCGGCACCGAGCCGGTCAGCACGATGACGTCGTACGGCGAGTGCCTGGGCCAGCCCTGCGCGGCGTCGCCCTGCTCGACGGTGACGTTGATGACGCCGTTGCGCCGCAGGTTGGCCGCGCCCATCTGCTTCAGGCGCGGGTTGATCTCCACCGAGTAAACGTGCGATGCCCGATACGCGAGCAGCGCAGTGAGATAGCCCGAGCCGGTGCCGACCTCCAGCACGCGATCGGACTTCTTCACCGCGAGTTCCTGCAGGATGCGCGCCTCCATCTTGGGCTGCATCATCGACTCGCCGTCGCCGAGGGGAATCTCGAGGTCCGAGAACGCAAGCGCGCGATGGGCTTCCGGCACGTAGTCTTCGCGCCGAACGACGTACAGCGCATCGAGCACCTCCTGGTCCAGCACGTCCCACGGCCGGATCTGCTGCTCGATCATGTTGAAGCGCGCTTGTTCGATATTCATAGACCGCTTAAGAAACTCCACCTAAGTCTGTATTTAAGCACGCGTTTTTGCCAAAATGACATACCGCCTAGCGAAACGTTGCGATTTTACCACTCGGGGGGGAGCCGCTTTGTGACCCTTGTCCTCCCGACCGACCCGGCAGGTCAGGGCTCTTGCACTGCAGCACGGGTGGTATGGGCCGGTGCCGCCCGCCTCGCACTGCGCCGCGCCCAGCGTGCCAGATCGTCCACGTAGGTGTAGAGGACCGGCACGACGACGAGCGTGAGCAGGGTGGAGGTGATCAACCCGCCGATGACCGCGTGCGCCATCGGCGCGCGCTGCTCGGC
>CAZKHE010000173.1:0-7383 GCA_964552535.1 uncultured Enterobacteriaceae bacterium
AGTCTGCTCCCTTTGACCGCTCGGGAACCCCTCCGAACGAAACGCGCGATTATGAGGCGGTTCCGCAGGGCTGTCAAACGCGCGCGGCATCGCCCGAATCCCGACCGGCGCCGCGGCACAGCGTTTGGAAGCCTTTTCGCTCAGCACGTTACAATCGAAAGCCGGTTCCGTGCCGGCGCCGCCGCGTCCGCATCCGCCCCTCGCACCCACAGGAGACCTGCCATGGCCAAGGCCTTCGCCTCCCAAGCCGACCTGACCGACAAGAAGGTCACCTTCGCCCGCCTGTCCGAGAACGCCTACGCCTACACGGCGGAGGGCGACCCCAACACCGGCGTGGTCATCGGCGACGATGCGGTCATGGTGATCGACACCCAGGCCACGCCCGTGATGGCGGAGGACGTCATCCGCCACATCCGGCAGGTCACGGACAAGCCCATCCGCTACGTCGTGCTGTCGCATTACCACGCCGTGCGCGTCCTCGGCGCCTCCGCCTACAGCCCGGAGCACGTGATCGCGAGCCAGGCGACGCTCGAGATGATCCGCGAGCGCGGCAAGGAGGACATGGACTCGGAAATCGGCCGCTTTCCGCGGCTCTTCCGCGCCGTCGAAACCATCCCCGGCCTGACCTGGCCGACGATGGTATTCGACCGTTCGCTGACCCTGATGCTCGGCAAGCTCGAAGTGCAGATCATCCAGATCGGTGCCGGGCACACCCGCGGCGACAGCATCGTCTGGCTCCCGCAGCAGAAGGTGCTCTTCTCCGGCGACCTCGTCGAGTACAACGCCGGGATCTACTGCGGCGACGCGCAACTGGCCGAGTGGCCGGCGACGCTCGACAGGCTTGCCGCATTGCAGCCCAGCGCCCTCGTGCCCGGCCGCGGCCCGGCGCTGACGACGCCCGAGGAAAGCCTCAAGGCGATCCGCTTCACGCAGGACTTCGTCAAGGCGCTGCTCGCCTGCGCGCGGGAGGGGGTGGCTGCCGGCAAGTCGCTCAAGGATGTCTACGCCGACGCGCGCCGCAGGCTCGACCCGGTGTACGGCGCCTTCCCGATCTACGAGCACTGCATGCCGTTCGACGTCTCGCGCGCCTACGACGAGGCGAAGGGCATCACGCATCCGCGCATCTGGACCGCCGAGCGCGACGTCGAGATGTGGAAGTCCCTCGAACTCGCGTGAGGCTCCCGCTCGTCCTCGTCCCGGGACTGCTGTGCGATGCGGCGCTGTGGGCGCCGCAGGTCGAAGGTCTCGCCGCCGTCGCGGCGGCCTCGATCGCCGACACCACGCGCCATGACAGCTTTCCCGCCATGGCGCGGGCGCTGCTCGATGCCGCGCCGCCGGGTCCGTTCACGCTCGCCGGGCTGTCGATGGGCGGCTACGTCGCCCTGGAGGTGATGCGCCAGGCGCCAGGACGGGTGCGCGGCCTCGCCCTGCTGGACACCAACGCGCACGCGGACTCCCCGGAGAAGCGCCAGGCGCGGCTCGACTTCATTGCCTGGCCGAGCGCGGCCGCTTCCTCGGGGTGACCGACGCGCTGCTGCCGCTGCTCGTGCATCCCGACCGGCTGGCCGACGCCGGGCTGGTCGACATCATCAAGGCGATGGCACGGCACGTCGGCGTCGAGGCGTTCATCCGGCAGGAGCGCGCCATCATGGACCGCCCGGACAGCCGGCCGAAGCTCGCGGCCGTCCGGTGCCCGACGCTGGTGCTGTGCGGACGCGAGGACCGGCTCACGCCGCTCGCGGCCCACGAGGAGATCGCCGCCGGCATCCCCGGCGCCGAGCTTGTGATCGTCGAGCACTGCGGCCACCTTTCCACGCTCGAGCGCCCGGCCGAGGTCAACGCGGCAATGCGGCGCTGGCTCGCCTGCCTCTAGCGCTGCGCCCCGCGTCCGTCGCGCGTCCCCAGAATCTCCTTCACCGCGGCCGGTCCAAGTAGAATCGTCGCGCTCCGTCCCACAAGGACGCGGACGCCTTCGGCCCGCCTCGTCACCCCGGGGCCGGCCTGCATGCAACCCGAACCATGCCGACCCTCTGGAGCCGCCGACCATGAATGCGCCCGCCGCACTCGCCGCCGTTTCCCTCGACGACAAGTACACCCTCGACCACGGCAGGGTCTTCCTGACCGGCACCCAGGCGCTGGTGCGCCTGCCGATGCTGCAGCGGCGCCGCGACGTACTCGCCGGCCTGAACACGGCGGGCTACATCTCCGGCTACCGCGGCTCGCCCCTCGGCGCCTACGACCAGCAGCTCGAGAAGGCGAAGAAGCATCTGGAGGCGCATCACGTCCGCTTCCAGCCGGGCGTGAACGAGGACCTCGCCGCGACGGCGATCTGGGGCACGCAGCAACTCAACCTCTTCCCCGGCGCCCGCTACGACGGCGTGTTCGGGATCTGGTACGGCAAGGGCCCCGGCGTGGACCGCTGCGGCGACGTCTTCCGGCACGCCAATGCCGCGGGCACGAGCCCGCACGGCGGCGTGCTCGCGCTCGCCGGCGACGACCACGGCGCGAAGTCCTCGACCCAGGCGGCGCAGTCTGACTTCATCTGGAAGGCGGTGGGCATCCCGGTCCTCTCGCCTTCGTCGGTGCAGGAGTATCTCGACTTCGGCCTGCACGGCTTCGCCATGAGCCGCTACTCCGGCTGCTGGGTGGCGATGAAGTGCGTCACCGACATCGTCGAGGGCTCGGCCTCCGTGTACGTCGATCCCTCGCGCGTGAACGTGGTGCTTCCCACCGATTTCGAGATGCCGCCCGGGGGCGTGCACATCCGCTGGCCGGAGTATCTCGGCTTCATCGAGCAGGAGAAGCGGCTCTATCACCACAAGCTCTTCGCCGCGATGGCGTATGCGCGCGTGAACGGCCTCAACCACGCGGTGTGGGAGAGTCCGAAGGCGCGCCTGGGGATCGTGACCACCGGCAAGGCGTACAACGACGTGCGCCAGGCGCTCGACGACCTGGGGATCGACGAGCGCGAGGCGGCGCACATCGGCGTGAAGCTCTTCCGCGTCGCCATGCCCTGGCCGCTCGAGCCGACGCACATCGCCGAATTCTGCCGCGGGCTCGAGGAAGTGGTGGTCATCGAGGAGAAGCGCCAGCTCGTCGAGTACCAGCTCAAGGAGCAGCTCTACAACCTGCCCGATGCGCAGCGTCCGCGCATCGTCGGCAAGTTCGACTCGCACGGCGAGTGGGACGTGCCGCAGTCGCGCATGCTGCTGCCCACCACCGGCGAGCTCACGCCCGCGATCGTCGCGCGCGTCATCGCCGAGCGCATCGGCCGCTTCCACACCTCCGACCGCATGAAGGCGCGCCTCGCGTTCCTCGAAGCGAAGGAGAAGGCGCTCGCCAAGCCGGTGATTCCGATCCAGCGCATCCCCTACTTCTGCTCGGGCTGCCCGCACAACACGTCCACGCGCGTCCCGGAGGGCAGCCGCGCCCTCGCCGGCATCGGCTGCCACTACATGGTCCAGTGGATGGACCGCTCCACCGCCACCTTCAGCCACATGGGCGGGGAAGGGGTTGCCTGGCTGGGCCAGGCGCCGTTCACCGACGAGACCCACATCTTCGCGAACCTCGGCGACGGCACCTACTTCCACTCCGGGCTGCTCGCGATCCGCGCCGCGGTGGCCGCGAAGGTGCCCATCACCTACAAGATCCTCTTCAACGACGCGGTGGCCATGACCGGCGGCCAGCATCACGACGGTCCGCTGTCGGTGCCGCAGATCAGCCGGCAGCTCGCCGCCGAAGGCGTCGGTCGCATCGTCGTGGTCTCGGACGAGCCGGACAAGTACCCCTCGGACGCCGGCTTCGCCGCGGGCGTCACGGTCTTCCATCGCGACGAGCTCGATCGCGTGCAGCGCGAGCTCCGGGAAGTGCCCGGCGTCACCGCGATCATCTACGACCAGACCTGCGCCGCCGAGAAGCGCCGGCGCCGCAAGCGCGGTACGTTCCCCGACCCGCAGAAGCGCGCGTTCATCAACGAGGCGGTGTGCGAAGGCTGCGGCGACTGCGGCGTGAAGTCGAACTGCGTGTCGGTCGAGCCGCTGGAGACCGAGTACGGCCGCAAGCGCCAGATCAACCAGAGCGCGTGCAACAAGGATTTCTCCTGCGTGAAGGGGTTCTGCCCGAGCTTCGTCACGGTGGAGGGCGGCCGCCCGCGCAAGGGCAAGGCGGCCGTGGTGAGCGAGGACGGCCTGCCCGCGCTGCCCGAACCCGAATTGCCGAGCGTGATGGAGCCGTACGGCATCCTCGTCACCGGCATCGGCGGCACCGGTGTGGTCACCATCGGCCAGATCCTCGGCATGGCCGCGCACCTGGAGAGCAAGGGCGTGACCACCCTGGACATGGCCGGCCTCGCGCAGAAGAACGGCGCGGTGCTCTCGTTCATCCGCATCGCCGAGCACCCGGAGCAGCTCCACGCGCCGCGGCTCGCCACCGGCGGTGCGCACGCGGTGATCGGCGGCGACCTCGTGACGACGGTCGGTCCGGAGGCGCTCTCCAAGATCCATCAGGGCGTGACGCGCGTGGTGGCGAGCAGCACGCAGACGCCGACCGCGGACTTCACGCGCAATCCGGACTGGACCTATCCCGAGGCGCGCATGGCGCAGGCGCTCCGCGATGCGGCCGGTGCCGACCGCTGCTGGTTCACCGACGCCTCGCGCCTCGCGCTGCAGCTCATGGGCGACGCCATCAACGCGAACCTCTTCCTCGTCGGCTTCGCCTGGCAGCACGGCCTCATCCCCATTTCCCGCAACGCGATCGAGCGCGCCATCGAGCTGAACGGCGTGTCGGTGGAAGCCAACCTCAAGGCATTCCGCTGGGGCCGCCAGGCCGCGCACGATCCGGCGGGCGTCGAGAAGCTCGCGATGCCGGCGGCCGTCCTTCCCTTCGTCGCGCCGCTCGCCCGCACGCTGGACGAGATCGTCGCGAAGCGCGTCGCCGACCTCACCGGGTATCAGGACGCCGCGTATGCCGACCGCTATCGCAGGCTGGTGGACCGCGTGCGCGAGGTCGAGGCGCAGCGCGTGCCGGGCAGCACGGCGCTTGCCGAAGCGGTCGCGCGCTACTACTACAAGCTGCTCGCCATCAAGGACGAGTACGAGGTCGCGCGGCTCTACACCCGCCCGGAATTCCGGCAGCGGCTCGAGGCGACGTTCGAGGGCGACTACACGCTCAAGTTCCACCTCGCGCCCCCGCTCCTCGCCAAGCCGGATCCGGTCACCGGCATTGCGCAGAAGCGCGAGTACGGCCCGTGGATGATGAGCGCCTTCAGGTGGCTCGCCCGGTTCAAGGGCTTGCGCGGCACGGCGCTCGACGTGTTCGGCCGCACCGCCGAGCGCCGCATGGAACGGCAGCTCGTCGCCGATTACGAGAAGACCCTCGACGAGCTGCTCGCGAAGCTGGATCGGGGCAATCACGCCACCGCGGTCGCCATCGCCTCGATTCCCGAGGAGATGCGCGGCTTCGGGCACGTGAAGCACCGCCACGTCGCGGCGGCGAAGGCGAAGGAGGCCGAGCTGCTCGCCGCCTTCCGCGCGCCCGCCGCAGCCGCCCGGGCGGCATGAGGATCGTCCGCGGCCGCGAGTGCCCCGTCCAGCCCTGGAAGAACGGCGGCGGCGTCTCGCGGCTCCTCGCGGCAGCGCCCGAGGGGGCGGGCTACGACGCGCTCGACTGGCATGTATCGCGGCCGACGATCGCGGCGAGCGGCCCGTTCTCGCATCTGCCGGGACTCGACCGGCAGTTCATGATCGTCGCCGGCGCAGGGGTCGCGCTGCACTGTCGCGGCGACGGCGCAGACTTCGTCCAGCGCGTCGATCGCCCGCTCGCACCCTTCGCCTTTCGCGGCGACTGGGACATTCGGTGCACGCTCCTCGACGGCACCGCCGAAGTCCTCAACGTCATGACGCGGCGTGGCCGATGCGGCGCCGCCATCGAGGTCGCGACGCTCGCCCCGGCTCCGACGATGCTGCGCAAGCGCGCCGGCGAGGTCCTCGTCGCGTACTGTCCGGCAGGGCCCGTCACGGCCTATGGACCCTGGGGGACGGCGACGCTGGAACGCGACGATGCCGTGATCGCCGATGAAGCGCCTGCGACGGAAGTCGCCCTTGCCGCGGCGGAAGCCGCAGCCCTGCCCGTCGTCGTCATCCGAGTGAGCCCCGCATGAAAAGCGTCGTTCCCCCCGGATTCGAGCAGCTCGCGTCCACCAGCCCGTTCCACGACCTCGTGGGGCCGCTGTACGAGAAGCGCGACGACGACAGCCACCGCATCGGCTTCGTGGTCGCGGACAAGCACCGCAACCGCCGGGGCATCGTCCACGGCGGCATGATCTGCACGCTCGCCGATTTCGCCATGGGTCACGCGGCCAGCCTCGCCACCGGCACGCTCCGCAAGCTCGTGACCGTGAACCTTTCCATCGATTTCGCCGGCAACGCCACGGTCGGCGACTGGATCGAGGCGCACGTCGACGTGATGCGCCCCGGCAACCGCGTGGCGTTCGTCAACTGCTTCATCTATCACGGCGGGGAGCGCATCGCGCGCTCGAGCGCGACGTTCCAGATCCTCCGCCCGGACGAGTAGTTACACCGCGCGTTCGGCGCGGAGCGCGGCTATCGCCGAGGCGGAGTAACCGAGCTCCGCGAGTATCGCGTCGGTGTGCTGCCCGAGCGCGGGCACGGCGTCCATGCGCGGCGGGTCGTCGGCGCTCGTGCCGGGCGGCAGCAGTGCGGGCACGCGGCCGGCGGGCGTGTCGATCTCGGTCCAGCGGCGGCGCGCCTCGAGCTGGGGATGCGCCCAGACGTCGCGCATCTCGTTCACCCGCGCGTTGGCGATCCCGGCGGCCTCGAGCCGCTCGACCACCTGCGCGGCGCCGAGCGACGCGAACGCCGCGACGATGATGTCGCGCAGCGCGTCGCGCGCGGCGACGCGCTGCGCGTTGCCGGCGAAGCGCGGATCGGCGGCGAGCTCCGGCCGCTGCAGCACTTCCGTGCAGAACACCTCCCACTCGCGCTCGTTCTGCAACCCGAGCATCACCGTGCCGCCGTCGCCGGCGGGGAACGGCCCGTAGGGATAGATGGTGGCGTGGCTGGCGCCGGTCCGCGGCGGCGGCGGCTGGCCGTCGTAGGCGTAGTAGAGCGGGAAGCTCATCCACTCGGCGAGCGACTCGAGGAGCGACACGTCGATGCGCTTGCCGCGGCCGGTGCGGCCACGCTCGATGAGCGCCGCGAGGATGTTCGAGTACGCGTACATCCCGGCGGCGATGTCGGCGATCGAGGGCCCGGCCTTGCTCGGCGTCTCGGGCGTGCCGGTGACGGACAGGAACCCGGCCTCGCTCTGGATCAGCAGGTCGTAGGCCTTCTTGTCGCGATACGGCCCGTCGTCGCCGTAGCCGGA
>CAZKHE010000174.1:0-7008 GCA_964552535.1 uncultured Enterobacteriaceae bacterium
CGCCCTCCACCGTGAACCGGCCGACCTGCTCGCGCAGGCGGTCCATGTCGCTGTCAGACAGGTCCTTGATCTTGGTCGTCGGCGACACGTTCGCCGCGACGCAGATCGCCTTCGAGCGCGCGCGGCCGATGCCGTAGATCGCGGTGAGCGCGATTTCGGCATGCTGGTGGTTGGGAATGTTTACCCCTGCGATGCGGGCCATCTCGAGTCCCTTGTCCTGTAGTCAGGTGCCCCGCGGTGCGACTGCCGACGACGGCAGGCGCCCGAAAACGGGAAACCGCAAATTATAGCCTGTTCAACCGCCCCGAGCCAAGCGCTCAGCCCTGGCGCTGCTTGTGGCGCGGATCCTTGCTGCAGATCACGCGCACGACGCCGTTCCTGCGGATCACCTTGCAGTTGCGGCACATCCTCTTCACCGATGCCTGCACTTTCATGTCGATTCCTCTATTCGCAAATTCGCTTCCACTACTTCGCGCGGAACACGATCCGCGCGCGGGACAGGTCGTAGGGCGTCAGCTCGACCGTCACCTTGTCTCCCGGCAGGATGCGGATGTAGTGCATGCGCATCTTTCCGGAGATGTGTCCCAGGACGACGTGCCCGTTTTCGAGCTTGACCCTGAACGTCGCATTCGGAAGGTTCTCCACGACCTCCCCCTGCATCTGGATCACGTCTTCCTTGGACATGTGCCCCTTGTGCCTGTGCCGCTACCTCGTCGGGAACCCCGCCCCGCCCTTGAAGTTGGCCTTCTTGAGCAGGCTCTCGTACTGGTGGGTCATGACGTAGGCCTGGACCTGGGCCATGAAGTCCATCGTGACCACCACGATGATCAGCAGGGAGGTGCCGCCGAAGTAGAACGGCACGTTCCACCGCAGGATCAGGAATTCCGGCAGCAGGCAGATCAGGGTGATGTACACCGCGCCGATCAGCGTGAGGCGGGTGAGCACCTTCTCCAGATACTTGGCCGTCTGGTCGCCGGGGCGGATGCCGGGCACGAACGCCCCCGACTTCTTCAGGTTGTCCGCGGTGTCCTTCGGGTTGTACTGCAGCGCCGTATAGAAGAAGCAGAAGAACACGATCGCTGCCGCGTACAGCATCACGTAGATCGGCTGCCCGGGGGAGAGGGTGGCCGCGATGTCGCGCAGCCACGCCGTGCCCTCGGCCTGGCCGAACCAGCCCGCGATGGTCGCCGGGAACAGGATGATCGACGAGGCGAAGATCGGCGGGATCACGCCCGCCATGTTGAGCTTGAACGGCAGGTGCGAACTCTGGCCGCCGTAGATCTTGTTGCCGACCTGGCGCTTCGCGTAGTTCACGAGGATCTTGCGCTGGCCGCGTTCCACGAAGCACACGAACCAGGTGACGACCACGACCGCCAGGAAGATCAGGATGGCGACGAGGGGGTGCATCGCGCCCGTCCGGACCAGCTCCAGCGTGCCGGCGATCGCGGTCGGCAGCCCCGCCGCGATGCCGGCGAAGATGATGATCGAGATGCCGTTGCCTAGGCCGCGCTCGGTGATCTGCTCGCCGAGCCACATCAGGAACATCGTGCCGGTGACCAGCGTGGTCACCGTCGTGAACCGGAACATCAGCCCCGGATCCAGGACGAGCCCCGCCTGCTGCTCCAGCGCGATCGAGATCCCGGTCGCCTGGAACAGCGCGAGCGCCAAGGTGCCGTAGCGCGTGTACTGGGTGATCTTGCGCTGCCCGGCCTGGCCCTCCTTGCGGAGCGCCTCCAGCTGCGGCGACACCGTCGTCAGCAGCTGCATGATGATCGACGCGGAGATGTACGGCATGATCCCGAGCGCGAAGATCGTGAAGCGCGACAGCGCCCCGCCCGAGAACATGTTGAACAGCCCCAGGATGCCGCCCTGCTGGGAGCGGAAGAGATCGGCGAGCACGTTCGGGTCGATGCCCGGCACCGGGATGTGCGCCCCGATGCGGAACACGACCAGCGCGCCGAGCAGGAACAGGAGACGCTTCTTCAGGTCCCCGTACTTTCCGCTCTTGCCGATCTGGGCTTGTTGAGTCGCCACCCGCTCGCTTCCTTCCTGACTGCCGGTTCCGGATTAGGCCGCCGCGGCTTCCTCGACCGCGACGCTGCCGCCTGCGGCCTCGATGGCCGCCTTGGCGCCCTTCGTGGCGCCGAGGCCGGACACCGCCACCTTGCGGGTGAGCTTGCCGGCGAGGATCACCTTCGCGCGCAGCGCATGGCGCGGCACGATGCCGGCGTCCTTCAGCGCGTCGAGGTCGACCGCGTCGGCGCCGAGCTTCTCGAGATCGGACAGCCGCACCTCGGCCACGAACTGGCGCGTGAGCGACGTGAAGCCGCGCTTCGGCAGACGCCGCTGGAGCGGCATCTGGCCGCCCTCGAAGCCGACCTTGTGGAAGCCGCCGGAACGCGACTTCTGGCCCTTGTGGCCGCGGCCTGCGGTCTTGCCCAGGCCGGATCCGATGCCGCGGCCGACCCGGCGGCGGTTCTTCTTGGCGCCCTCGGCGGGCTTGAGATCGTTGAGGCGCATGTGCCTACTCCTCGACGCGGACCAGGTAGTTGACCCGCTGGATCATGCCGCGCACCGACGGCGTGTCCTCGAGTTCCACCACGTGGTTGAGACGGCGCAGGCCGAGCCCGCGCACCGTCTCGCGATGCTTGTGATTGCAGCTGTTCGTGCTCTTGACGAGCCTGACCCGGATTTTCTTGTCCGCCATGATGGGCCGTCCTACGCCAGGATCTCTTCGACGGTCTTGCCGCGCTTGGCGGCGACCTCGGCCGGCGTGCGCATGCCGGTCAGACCGTTGATCGTCGCGCGCACGACGTTGTACGGATTGGTCGAGCCGATGCACTTGGCGAGCACGTTGGTCACGCCCATCACCTCGAAGATCGCGCGCATCGGGCCGCCGGCGATGATGCCCGTGCCTTCGCTCGCCGGCTGGATCAGCACCGTCGACGAGCCGTGCCGGCCGACCACCGCGTGCTGCAGCGTGCCGTTCTTCAGAGCCACGCGCACCATCTTGCGCCGCGCCTCCTCGAGCGACTTCTGCACCGCCACCGGCACCTCGCGGGCCTTGCCCTTGCCCATGCCGATCGCGCCGTCGCCGTCGCCGACGACCGTCAGCGCGGCGAAGCCGAGGATCCGGCCGCCCTTCACCACCTTGGTGACGCGGTTGACCGAAACCATCTTCTCCTTGAGGCCGTCCGAACGCTCGTCGTTCGTCTGCATCTTGGGCTGCATTCTTGCCATGTCTGGTCCCCTAGCCGGGTTAGAACTTCAGGCCGCCTTCGCGGGCGGCATCGGCGAGCGCCTTCACGCGGCCGTGGTAGCGGTAGCCGGAGCGGTCGAAGGCGACCTCCTCGATGCCGAGGCCCTTGGCCTTCTCGGCGATGCGCTTGCCGACCAGCGTCGCCGCGGCGACGTTGCCGCCGTTCGGCACCTGCGTGCGCACTTCCTTCTCCGCGGTGGAGGCGGCCACGAGCACCTTGCCGCCGTCGGCGGAGATCACCTGCGCGTAGATGTGCTGGTTGGTCCGGTGCACGGCGAGCCGCACGGCGCGCAGCTGGTGCTGCTTCGCCCGGGTGGCCTTCGCACGGCGAAGGCGCGCTGCGTTCTTGTCGATCATCGTCCGCGCTCCTTACTTCTTCTTCGTTTCCTTGATCACCACGACCTCGTCGGCGTAGCGCACGCCCTTGCCCTTGTAGGGCTCCGGCGGACGGTATGCACGCACCTCGGCGGCGACCTGGCCGACCTGCTGGCGGTCGGTGCCCTTGATGAGGATCTCGGTCTGCGTGGGCGTCTCGACCTTCACGCCCTTCGGCATCATGTGCACCACCGGGTGCGAGAAGCCGAGGGTGAGGTTCAGCTTGTCGCCCTGTGCCTGCGCGCGGTAGCCGACGCCGACCAGGTTCAGCTTCTTCTCGAAGCCCTTGGTCACGCCGGTCACCATGTTGTTCACCAGCGCGCGCAGCGTGCCCGACATGGCGTTCGCCTGGGAAGAATCGTTCGCCGCCTCGAACACCAGCTTGTCGCCGTCCTGCTTCACGCGCACGTCGCCGTTCAGCCGCTGCGTCAGGGTGCCCAGCGGCCCCTTGACCGACACGCTGTCGGCGGCGATGGTCACCTCGACGCCCTTGGGCAGCGCGACCGGCGCCTTTCCAACTCGGGACATGGCTCGCTCCTTACGCCACGATGCAGAGCACTTCGCCGCCGATGCCGGTGGCGCGCGCCTTGCGGTCGGTCATCACGCCCTTCGGGGTCGACACGATGGCGACGCCGAGGCCGTTCATGACCTTGGGGATGTCGTTCACGCCCTTGTACACGCGCAGGCCGGGACGGCTCACGCGCTCGATCTTCTCGATCACGGGCTCGCCCGCGTAGTACTTGAGGCTGATCTCGAGCTCGGGCTTGCCCTCGTTCGGGCGCACCATGAAGCCGTCGATGTAGCCCTCGTCCTTCAGCACCTGGGCGATCGCGCCCTTCAGCTTCGAAGCGGGCATCGAAACGACTGTCTTGCGGCACGCCTGCGCGTTGCGGATGCGCGTCAGCATGTCGGCGATGGGATCGGTCATGCTCATCGTGGCGCCCCCTTACCAGCTCGCCTTCGTCATTCCGGGCACCTCGCCGCGGAACGCGATCTCGCGCAGCTTGTTGCGCGAGAGGCCGAACTTCCGGAACACGCCGCGCGGGCGGCCGGTGAGCTGGCAGCGGTTGCGCAGGCGCACGGGCGAGGCGTTGCGCGGCAGCTTCTGCAGCTTGGCGCGCGCCTCCATCCGCTCCTCGTCGGAGACCTGGAAATTGTTGATGACGGCGAGCAGCTCGGCGCGCTTCGCCGCGAATTTCGCGACGGTCTTGCGGCGCTTCTGCTCGCGGTTGACGACGGATGTCTTGGCCATGTCGGTGCCGTCCTAGCTCTTGAACGGGAACTTGAACGCGGCGAGCAGGGCGCGCGCCTCGTCGTCGGTCTTCGCGGTGGTGGTGATGCTGATGTTCATCCCGCGCAGCGCGTCGACCTTGTCGTATTCGATCTCGGGGAAGATGATCTGCTCCTTCACCCCGAGGTTGTAGTTGCCGCGGCCGTCGAACGAGCGCGCCGAGATGCCGCGGAAGTCGCGGATGCGCGGGATCGCGATCGTCACCAGGCGGTCGAGGAACTCGTACATGCGCGCGCCCCGCAGCGTGACCATGCAGCCGATCGGGAAGTCCTTGCGCACCTTGAAGGTCGCGATCGACTTGCGCGCCTTGGTGACCACCGGCTTCTGCCCGGCGATCTTCTGCATGTCGGCGACGGCGTTGTCGAGGATCTTCTTGTCGCTGGTGGTCTCGCCCACGCCCATGTTCAGCGTGATCTTCTGGATGCGCGGGACCTGCATCACCGACTTGTACCCGAACTTCTTCATGAGCTCGGGGACGACGGCGCTCTTGTAGTGCTCGTGCAAACGGGCCATGTCCGGTTCCCTTACTTCGCGTCGACCATCTCGCCGTTCGACTTGAACACGCGGACGTGGCGGCCGTCCTCGAGCACCTTGATGCCCACGCGGTCGGCCTTCTTCGTCTGCGGGTTGAACAGCGCGACGTTGGAGATGTGGATCGGCATGTCCTTGTCGACGATGCCGCCCTGCTGCCCCTTCATGGGGTTGGGCCGAGCGTGCTTCTTGACCCGGTTCACGCCCTCGACGACGACGCGCTCGTCGCCGACGCGGCGGAGCACCGTGCCGCGCTTGCCCTTGTCCCGGCCTGCGATGACGATCACGTCGTCGCCCTTGCGGATCTTTTCCATGTGCCTGCGTCCTCTCCTACAGCACTTCCGGAGCGAGCGACACGATCTTCATGAAGCGCTCGGTGCGCAGCTCGCGCGTCACCGGTCCGAAGATGCGCGTGCCGATCGGCTCCAGCTTGGCGTTCAGCAGCACCGCCGCGTTGGAATCGAACTTCACCAGCGAGCCGTCCTGGCGGCGCACCCCCTTGGCGGTGCGCACGACGACGGCGTTGTAGATCTCGCCCTTCTTCACGCGACCGCGCGGCGCGGCGTCCTTGACGCTCACCTTGATCACGTCGCCGATCTGGGCATAGCGGCGCTTTGACCCGCCGAGCACCTTGATGCACATGACTGCGCGCGCACCGGTGTTGTCGGCGACGTCCAACACGGACTGCATCTGGATCATCGTTCTCTCTCCAACTTGTCCCGGGCCGCCGTCGGGCGGCGCACCGGTCAGTCTTGGAGCCCGTTCGGGCTGAAGTTTTTCTTCCGGCCGGGGCTGGCCGAAAGCGGAAAAGCTCGTGATTATAGGACGCCGGGGGCGCGTCGCGCAAGCCCCGGCGGCCGGACCGCGGGAATCAGATCGTGCGCGCCTTCTCGACGAGCTTCGCCACCTTCCAGGTCTTGGTCCGGGACAGGGGGCGGGTCTCCTCGATGGTCACGAGATCGCCTTCCTTGATCTCGTTCGACTCGTCGTGGGCGTGGTACTTCTTCGACCGCGTCACGATCTTGCCGTACAGCGGGTGCTTGACCCGCCGCTCGACCAGGACCGTGACGGTCTTGTCCATCTTGTCGCTCACCACCCGCCCCGTGAGGGTGCGGCCGGCGGCCTTCGGGGCCTCTTGGGTCTCGGTCATTTCGCGTTCGCCTTCTCGTTCATCACGGTGCGGACGCGCGCGATGTCGCGGCGCACCTTGCGGATCTGGCTCGTGTTGGAGAGCTGCTGGGTGGCCTTCTGCATGCGCAGGGAGAACTGCGCGCGCAGCAGGTCCTCGAGCTCCTTCTTGAGCCCCGCCTCGTCCTTGGAACGGAGTTCTGCGGTCTTCATGTCGTTACGCTCCCACCATCCGCTGCACGAAGGTCGTGCGGATCGGCAGCTTGGCGGCCGCGAGGGCGAACGCCTCGCGCGCCAGCGCCTCGTCCACGCCGTCCATCTCGTACAGCACGCGGCCGGGGGTGATCTCGGCCACGAAGTACTCGGGGTTGCCCTTGCCGTTGCCCATGCGCACCTCGGCCGGCTTCTGCGAGATCGGCTTGTC
>CAZKHE010000175.1:0-6985 GCA_964552535.1 uncultured Enterobacteriaceae bacterium
GCGAGGGCGCGGTGATGGGCGTGCCGGCGCACGACGAGCGCGACTTCGCCTTCGCCAAGAAGTACGGCCTCGCCATCCGGCAGGTCATCGACGTGCCGGGCAAGACCTACTCGACCGACGCGTGGCAGCCCTGGTACGCCGACTACGGCGTGTGCGTGAACTCGGGCAAGTACGATGGCCTCGATTTCCAGGCGTCCGTCGACGCCATCGCCGCGGACCTCAAGGCCAAGGGCCTCGGCGAGAAGCAGCTGCAGTGGCGCCTGCGCGACTGGGGCATCTCGCGCCAGCGCTACTGGGGCACGCCGATTCCGCTGATCCACTGCCCGTCGTGCGGGGACGTGCCGGTGCCCGACGAGCAGCTGCCCGTCGTGCTGCCCGAGGACTGCGTGCCCGACGGCTCCGGCAATCCGCTCAACAAGCGGCGCGACTTCCTCGACGTGGCCTGCCCGAAGTGCGGTGCGGCGGCGCGGCGCGAGACCGACACCATGGACACGTTCGTGGACTCGTCGTGGTACTTCGCGCGCTTCGCCTGCCCCGGCGCCGAGAACGGCATGGTGGACGAGCGCGTCAACTACTGGCTGCCGGTGGACCAGTACATCGGCGGCATCGAGCACGCGATCCTGCACCTGCTGTACTCGCGGTTCTGGTCCAAGGTGATGCGTGACCTCGGACTGGTGGCGTTCGACGAACCGTTCGCCAACCTGCTCACGCAGGGCATGGTGCTGAACGAGATCTTCTTCCGGAAGACCGACGCCGGGCGCATCACCTATTTCAACCCGGCCGACGTGGAGCTCGCCACCGACGCCGAGGGCAAGCGCCTCGGGCAGACGCTGAAGGCCGACGGCCAGCCGGTGGAGTCGGCCGGCATCGGCACCATGTCGAAGTCCAAGAACAACGGCGTGGACCCGCAGGCGCTGATCGAGAAGTACGGCGCCGACACGGCGCGCTTCTACATGATGTTCACCAGCCCGCCGGAGATGACGCTGCTCTGGTCGGACGCGAGCGTCGAGGGCTCGTTCAACTATCTCAAGAAGCTGTGGGCGTTCGCGCGCGACTACGCCGAGACGGTGAAGCCGAAGCTCCCTGGCGCGCGCACGCTGGATCGCGCGCCGCTCGATGCCGCGCTCGCCGCCGTGCGCCGCGAGGTGCACCTGAACCTCCGGCAGGCCACCTACGACATGCAGCGCCACCAGTTCAACACCGTGGCATCCGCGTGCATGAAGATCCGCAATGCGCTCGCGGATGCGCCGCGGGGCAACGCCGCGCAGCATGCCGAGGTGCTGGAGGAAGGCCTTTCGATCCTGCTGCGCCTGCAGTCGCCGATCACGCCGCACGTGTGCCAGCACCTCTGGCGCGAACTGGGTTTCGGCGCCGACGTGCTGGGCGCCGCGTGGCCGGAACCGATGGAGGCGGCGCTGGCTCAGGACGAGATCGAGCTGGTGCTGCAGGTCAACGGCAAGCTGCGCGGCAACATGCGCGCCCCGAAGGACGCGGACAAGGCGGCGCTGGAGGCGATGGCCCTCGCCCACGAGGCCGTGATGAAATTCACCAACGGCCAGGCGCCGAAGAAGGTGGTCGTCGTGCCCGGCCGGCTCGTCAACGTGGTGGTGTGATGAGAACGCTCCTGCGCGTCGCGGTCGTGGTGCTGGCCATCGCCCTCGCGGGCTGCGGCTTCAAGCTGCGCGGCGCGCAGACCTTCCCGTTCGACAGCATCTACGTGCCGCCGAACAACCTGCTGACCAACGAACTGGGCCGCTACGTCGCCGCCGGCACGAACGCGAAGGTCGTCAGCGTCCCGGGCGAGCCGGCGGAAGCGCGCTTCAACCTGCTGGGCGAGGCCCAGGAGAAGGTCATCCTCGCGCTCAATACGCAGGGGCGCGTGCGCGAGTACCAGCTGCGCTACCGGGTGATCTTCAGCGTCGCCGGCGAGAAGGGCTTCAACTACGTTCCGCCGTCGGAGCTGATCCTCACCCGCGACATCACCTTCAACGACCAGGTGCTGGCGAAGGAGAACGAGGAGCAGCTCCTCTACCGCGAGATGCGCAGCGACGCCGTGCAGCAGATCATGCGCCGCATCGCGGCCGCGAAGCCGCCGTCGCTCGAGGAAGAGTGACGCCTTGCAGCTCAAGGCGGACCAGCTCGAGCAGCACCTTGCGCGGGAGCTGAAGCCGCTCTACGTCGTGCACGGCGACGAGCCGCTGCTCGCGCTGGAGGCCGCCGACGCCATCCGTGCGAAGGCCCGCGGCGCCGGCTACACCCTGCGCGAAGTGCTCGGCGTCGAACGGGGCTTCGACTGGAGCACGCTCGAGCAGGCGGCGGCCGGCATGTCGCTCTTCGGCGACCGCAAGCTCATCGAGCTGCGCATCCCCGGCGGCAAGCCCGGCACGGAAGGCGCGGCGGCCATCGAACGGCATTGCGCGCGGCTCGCCGACGACGCGGTGACGCTCGTCACGCTGCCCCGGCTCGACCGCGCCGGACAGAATTCGGCGTGGTTCGGCGCAATGGCGACGGCCGGGGTGATCGTGAACGTGTTCCCGGTGGACCGGGCGCACCTGGCCGGGTGGCTCGCCGGCCGCCTCGCGCGGCAGAAGCAGAAGGCGCCCGAAGCGGCGCTCGCCTTCATCGCCGACTGCGTGGAGGGCAACCTGCTCGCCGCGCACCAGGAGATCCAGAAGCTCGGACTGCTCTACCCGCCGGGCACGCTGACCGAGGAGCAGATCCGCGACGCCGTGCTCGACGTGGCGCGGTACGATGTGTACCAGGTCACGGAGAGCATGCTCGGCGGCGATCGCGTCCGGCTGGCACGCATCCTCGAAGGCCTGGAAGGCGAGGGCGAGGCGCCCAACCGCGTGCTGTGGGTGGTGAGCGAGGACGTGCGCGCGGTGCTGCGGGTGCGTGCGGGGCTCGCCGCCGGCCGGCCGGTGGACCAACTCCTGCGCGAAAGCCGGGTGTGGGGCGAGCCGCGCACCATGCTGGTCGCCCGCGCGGCGCGACGGCTGTCCGCGGAGGTGCTCGAGCGGGCGCTCGCGCACGCCGCCGGCATCGACCGGATGGTGAAGGGCCTGGCGAAGGGCAATCCGTGGGACGAGCTGCTGCGTCTCGGGCTCGGCCTGCATACGAATTGACGAGGGGGAGGCGCATGAAGAGGATCTGGATGCCCGCCGCGCTGCTGCTCGCCGCCGGCCCGGCTGCCGCGGCCGATGCCCGGCCCGCGCTCGCCGACGTGCCGGTGGCCTCGGCGCGGACGCTGGCGCCCGCCGACTACAAGTCGGCGGCGGCGCTGGCCGCACGCGGCGCTTCGCCGGTGGAGATCGCGCTGAAGGCGGCCGGTCCCTTCGAGGGCGTGACGCAGCAGATCCTCCAGGTGAACGAAGGCGTGGAGGGGCCGTCCGCAACGCGCGTGACCATTGTCCGCGACGGCCTGCTGGACGATTCCCTGCGCGGCGTCCGCTGGGACCTCCGGCTCGAGCGGACCCAGTCGGGCGGCTGGAAGATCGCCGAGGCGAAGCGGGCGTGGCGCTGCCGGCGCGGCGCCGATACGGAACGTTTCCTCGCCGGGCCCTGCCCCTGAGCACGGGCCGGCGGGGTCATAGTAGGATGCGCTGATGGACGTCCGCAGCTACATGCATGAGATGGGCCGCCGCGCGCGAGAGGCGTCGCGCGCGATGGCGCGCGCCGAGGCGGTGACGAAGAACGTCGCGTTGCACGCCATCGCCGCCGCGATCCGGCGCGACGTCGCGAAGCTCCTTGCCGCCAACGCGCTCGACGTGGCCGGCGCCAAGGCGTCCGGAAAGGATGCGGCCTTCATCGACCGGCTCACCCTGACGGAGAAGTCGATCGAGTCGATGGCGCAGGGCCTGGAGCAGGTCGCCGCCCTCCCCGACCCCATCGGCGAGATCACCGAGGTGCGCGAGCGCCCGACCGGCATCAAGGTGGGCCGCATGCGCGTGCCGCTCGGCGTGAT
The DNA here is from genome assembly GCA_964552535.1 of uncultured Enterobacteriaceae bacterium. Lineage (GTDB taxonomy): Bacteria > Pseudomonadota > Gammaproteobacteria > Burkholderiales > SG8-39 > CAZKHE01. The sequence goes on from CAZKHE010000175.1 coordinate 3,965, forward strand.
CGGCATCATCTACGAGTCGCGCCCCAACGTCACGGCGGATGCGGCGGCGCTCTGCCTGAAGAGCGGCAACGCGTGCATCCTGCGGGGCGGGTCCGAATCGGTGCACTCGAACCAGGCCATCGCCGCCTGCGTGCGCGAAGGCCTGGCCGCGGCCGGCCTGCCCGAGGCCGCGGTGCAGGTGGTGGACACGCCCGACCGCGCGGCAGTGGGCGAGCTGCTGCGCATGAACGAGTACGTGGACATCATCGTCCCGCGCGGCGGCAAGAGCCTGGTGGCGCGCATCATGGAGGAGTCGCGCATCCCCATGATCAAGCACCTCGACGGCGTGTGCCACGTGTTCATCGACGAGTCCGCGGACGAGGACAAGGCGATCCGCATCGCGGACAACGCCAAGACGCAGCGCTACGGCACCTGCAACACCATGGAGACGCTGCTCATCCATCAGGCGGCCGCGGCGAAGATGCTTCCGCCGCTCGCGAAGATCTATCTCGAGAAGGGTGTCGAGCTGCGCGGCGACGAGCGCGCCCGCGCCCTGGTGCCGCAGATGAAGCCCGCGACCGAGGAGGACTGGTACACCGAGTACCTGGCGCCGATCCTCGCCGTGCGCGTCGTCGATTCCCTCGACGAGGCGATGGACCACATCGCCCGCTACGGCTCGGCGCACACCGATGCGATCGTCACCGAGGATGCGGGCAACGCGAAGCGCTTCCTGCGCGAGGTCGATTCGTCCTCGGTGATGGTGAACGCCTCGACGCGCTTCGCCGACGGCTTCGAGTACGGCCTGGGCGCGGAGATCGGCATCTCCACCGACAAGCTGCATGCGCGCGGGCCGGTGGGGCTGGAAGGACTCACGTCGCAGAAATACGTGGTCTTCGGGCACGGCGAAGTGCGCACGTGACGGGCCTTGGCCGCGCCACCGGCCCGGCGGCGGGAGCAGGCTCCGTGTGCGGCACATCGCCCGCGGGAGACAGGATGCGGTGCACGACAACCGCTCGGCTCGTTCGCGCCGGATCCGTTGCGCTGTTGCTCGGCTTCGCCTCGGCAGCGTCCGCCGGCATCCGCCAGGAAACCGTGCGCTTCCCACCCGGTGCGACGGAAACCACGGTGAAGGGCCGTCTCCAGGGCGACCGCACGGTGGATTACCGCGTGCGAGCCGGCGCAGGCCAGCGGCTGACGGTGCGGATGAAGGAAACCCACCCGCAGAACTACTTCAACGTCCTGCCGCCCGGCTCGACCGGCCAAGCGATGTTCGTCGGGCAGGACGGCGGCGACTACAGCGGGATCCTGCCGGCCGACGGCGCGTACACCGTGCGCGTCTATCTGATGCGCCCGGCCGCGCGCCGCAACGAAGCGAGCGACTACGCCCTGACCGTCGCCGTCACCGGCCAGCCCCTCGCACCGCTCGCGGCCTCCACCGACGCGTTGATCCCGGGTACGCCCTTCCACGCCGCAAGCACCATCCCCTGCACGCCGCCCTTCGCCACGGGGAGCACGACCTGCGAGGCGTTCGTCGTTCGCCGCGGCCTCGATGGGACGGGCAGCGTCGAGGTCCGGTCGCAGGGCCGCACCGTGCGGCGGATGCTGTTCATCGGCGGGCAAGCCACGGCCTCGGACGCGACGGCGGCGATGGCCTCGGCCCGGGAGGGCGACCGCACGATCGTCCGCTTCGGTGCGGACGAGTCCTATGCCGTACCGGACGCGTTCCTGCGCGGCGGCTAGCGCAACGCTGGCGGCGCGCCCGCGGCCCCGTGGCGCCGCTCCTGCTACGATGCCGCCATGCCCGCGATCGCCTGGTTCTTCGACTACGTCTCGCCGTACGCGTACCTGCAGTTCGCCGCGCATCCGGACCTGATGCAGCGGGACGACGTGGAGCTCGTCCCGGTGGTGTTTGCCGGGCTGCTCAAGCACTGGCAGCACAAGGGGCCGGCCGAGCTGCCGACCAAGCGCCCGCACACCTATCGCCACACCACCTGGCTCGCCGCGAAGCTCGGCGTGCCGTTCCGCTATCCGCCGGGTCATCCGTTCAACTCGCTGCACGCGCTGCGACTCACCGTCGCGGCCGGCGCCACGTACGAGGCGGTGCGGACCGTCAACCAGTTCATCTGGGGCGAAGGGCGTGACGTGGCCAGCGGCTGGGCCGAGCTGGGCGAGCGCCTCGGCATCGACGATCCGGACGCCGCGGCGGGTGCGCCGGAGGTGAAGGCGACGCTGCTGGCCAACGGCGAGCGCGCGCTGGCGGCCGGCATCTTCGGCGTGCCGACCTTCGCCGCCGGCGGCCACCTCTTCTGGGGCCTCGACGCCACCGACATGTTCCGCGACTGGCTTGCCGACCCGGCGCTCTTCGACGCCGAGGAGATGCGCCGCGTCTCCGACCTCCCCGTGGCGGCCGCGCGCAGGGGCACTTGAACCCGGCGCCGATCGGCCTCATGGGCGGGACGTTCGACCCGCCGCACTACGCGCACCTGCGGCTCGCCGAGGAGGCGCGCGAGACGCTCGGCCTCGCGGCGGTGCGCTGGATCCCCTCCGGACGCCCGGGCCACCGCGGCGACCCGGCGACCTCCGCCCTGCACCGCCTGGAGATGGTGCGGCTCGCCATCGCCGGGCATCCCGACTTCACGCTGGACGATGCGGAGATCCGCGCCGCGGCGCCCACGTTCACCATCGACACCCTGACGCGGCTGCGCGCCGAGCTCGGCGAGCACGTGCCGCTGGTCATGATCATCGGCATGGACTCGCTGCTCACGCTGCCCACCTGGCGCGAGTCGGCGCGGCTCTTCGGCCTCGCGCACTTCGCCGCCGGGGCGCGGCCCGGGTATGCGCCCGAGAACGTCGCCGCCGACCTCGCCGCCCGCATGCGTCCGCGGGAGGCGATCGCGCAGGCGCCCGGCGGGGCCATCGTGCGCTTCGACACCACGCCGCTCGACATCGCGGCGTCATCGATTCGCGCGAGGATCGCCGCCGGGCGCACCGCACGCTATTTGCTTCCGCCCGAAGTTCTCCACTATATTGGCTTGCACGGGC
>CAZKHE010000176.1:0-6967 GCA_964552535.1 uncultured Enterobacteriaceae bacterium
GGAACGGCCGGCGCCTGGCCGGCCACGGCCGCACGGTAGGCGTCCCAGTCGGGGCCGCCCGGTGCGGCCGCTGACACGGGTGCCGCGGGCGCCGGCGCGGCGGAAGGCGGGGTCGCTGGGGACGGGAGCGCCCCACCCTCGGCCGCGGCGGCAATCGATGCGAGCAGCGTCTCGGGCGCGCGCGCGGGCATCGCCCCGCCCGCCATCTCGCCGAACATCCTGCGCACCTCGGCGGTCGCGGCGAGGATCACGTCCATCATGCCGGCATCGAGCGCGAGCTTGCCGGCGCGCAGCCGGTCGAGCAGGTGCTCGGTGCGGTGGCACAGATCGACCAGCGGCGCCGCCTCGAGGAAGCCGGCCCCGCCCTTGATGGTGTGGAAGCCGCGGAAGACGGTGTTCAGGAGTGCCACGTCGTCGGGCCGGCCCTCCAGGTCGACGAGCCCGATGTCCACGTCGTCGAGCAGCTCGCCCGCCTCGGCGAGGAAGTCGGCGAGCAGGTCGGCGGATTCGGCGAATGCGCTCATGACTGTCTCTAGGGGGTTGCAGGGGGACGTTTCCCCATTTGTTCCGACATGCCCTAGAAGCCCAGGCTCTCCAGCAGGTCGTCCACCTGCGCCTGGTTGGTCACGACGTCGCTGCGGGCGGCGGCGTTCATCGCCGGGCCGGTCAGCCATTCCTCTTCGGCTGTGGTCCGCTTCTCCGGCGGCGTGGTCTCGATGAGGAGCTGCACCAGCTGCCCCTCCAGCGACCGCGCGAGCTTGACGATGCGCTGGATCACCTGCCCGGTGAGGTCGTGGAAGTCCTGCGCCATCATGATCTCGGTGAGCTGCGCATTGGTCGCGCCGGCCTCGGTGCCGATGGCGGTCAGGTCCGCGCGCGTGGCCTCGGCAAGCGCGCGGAACTCGTCGGTCGAGAGCACCCCGGCGAACGCCGCGTCCCAGCGCGTGCCGAGCGCGCCCACGCGCTCGGCCACGCGGTCCTGGTGCTCGCGCGCCTGCTCGACGGCGCCGAGCACCCGCTCGGCGGCCTGGCCGGTGAGCGTGGCGATGTAGTCGAGCCGGTCGCGCGCATCGGGGAGCGAGGCCATCGCGTCCTCGACGATCTTGTCGTAGCCGAGTTCGCGCAGCGAGTCGTGCAGGCCGCGCGTGAGCTGGCCGATGCGGTGGAAGACGTCGGTCTCGCCGCCTTCGGCCGGCGCGGGGGCACCCCCGGCAGCAGCAGCAGCCTCAGCGGCGGCGGGCTCGGTCACCGCCGGTGCAGCCGGCGCGACGGGCGCGGCCTGGGCCGCGGCCTCCGCCGAGATGCGGTCGAACAGGGCCTCGAGATCCTCGACTTCGGCGCTCATGCGGCCTCCTTCAGCTTCGCGAGGATCTTGCCGAGCTTCTCCTCCAGCGTCGCCTTGGTGAACGGCTTCACGATGTAGCCCGAGGCGCCGAGCTGCGCCGCGGTCACGATGTCCTCCTTCTTCGCCTCGGCGGTGACCAGCAGGACCGGCAGGTGCTTGAGCTGCGCATCCGCGCGGATCTGGCGCAGCAGCTCGAAGCCGTTCATGTTGGGCATGTTGAGGTCGGAGACGACGAACTCGAACCCCCCGCCGCGCAGCTTGCCGAGGGCGGCGACGCCGTCCTCGGCCTCGTCGGCGTTGACGTAGCCCAGCTCCTTGAGCAGGTTGCGCACGATGCGGCGCATGGTGGAGAAGTCGTCCACGATTAGGATCTTCATGGCGGGTCCGAGAGTCATTGCTGCACTCCTGCTGCGAGGCTGGCGGACACGGCGTTCGCCAGCTCCTCGAAATGAAACTTCGCGACGTAGGTGTCGACGCCCACCTGCTGACCGAGCTTCTTGTTGGCCACCGAGGAGAGCGACGAATGCATCACCACCGGGATGCCCGCGAACCGCGGATCGGCCTTGACCAGTCGCGTGAGGACGTAGCCGTCCATCTCCGGCATCTCGGCGTCGACGAGGATCACGCCGAGGCGCTGCGCGAGGCGCTCCTGGGCCGCGTTCGCCTGGGCGGCGAGGCCCTGCAGGCGCTCCCACGCCTCGCGGCCGTTGTTCGCCTGCTGGTAGGCGAGCCCGAGGCCCTCGAGCACCTGGGTGATCTTCTTGCGGGCGAGCGCGGAGTCGTCGACGAAGAAGACGCTGCGGTCGCTGCCCACTTCCACCGGCGCGAGCGGCGGCGGATTCTCCTCGCCCATCACGTCGGCGAGGATCTGCTCCACGTCGAGGATGGAGACGAGCTTGCCGTCGGCGAGCTCGGTGATGGCGGTGACCAGCCCCGCGGCGCCGGTGAGGCGCGACTGCGGCGCCTTCACCTGGTCCCAGTCCACGCGCACGATGCGGTCGACGTCGGCCACCAGGAACGCCTGCGTGTGGCTGGAGAACTCGGTGATGACGAGCTTGCCCGGACCGGGGTGCTCCGCCTGCGCGACGTGCAGGTGCTCGGCGAGGCTGATCACCGGGATGATCGCGCCGCGCAGCGAGATGATGCCGCGCACCGCCGGCGGCGTGGACGGCGTCGGCGTGATCGGCCGCATCTCGCACACCTCGCGCACCTTGAACACGTTGATGCCGTAGGTCTCGGTCCCGCCGAGCGAGAAGAGCAGCAGCTCCATCTTGTTGGAGCCGGCGAGCCGGGCCTTCTCGTCCACCAGGCTCATCAGGCGGTTGTCGTTGCTTCCCATGGTCGTTCTCCGGCCTCAGCGCTGGTTCGGGGTGGGTTCGGGTGCCGCCGCTTCCGTCGCGGGCGGCACCGGCGGCGCGTTCTGCAGGGCTTCGCCGGCCTCGTCCGCATCCTTCACTTCGGTGCCGGTGCCCTCGCCGCGGATCGCGGCCTCCGCGCGGCGGTTCAGCACGACGATGCTGATGCGGCGGTTCTGCGGATCCAGCGGCTGCCCGGCGACGAGCGGCAGCGAGGAACCGAGCCCGACCACCCGGAGGGTCTTCGACTCGTCCATGCCGCCGCTGATCAGCTCCCGCCGCGACGCGTTCGCGCGATCGGCGGAGAGCTCCCAGTTCGAGTAGCCCCGCTCGCCCATGGCATAGGGCGAGGCATCGGTGTGCCCGGCGAGGGAGATCGCGTTCTCCACGCCGTTCAGCAGCCGGCCGATCTCGCGCAGGATGTCGCGCGTGTAGTCCTTCAGCTCGGCGCGGCCCGAATCGAACATCGCGCGGTTCTGCTCGTCCACGATCTGGATGCGCAGCCCCTCCTGCGTGATGTCGAGGCGGATCTGGTTGCGGAACGGGGCGAGCTTCGGATTGGCCAGGATCGCCGCCTCGATGCGCGCCTTCAGGCCGCGCAGCTTCTCCGCTTCCTGGCGCGCCAGCTCGGCGCGCGCCGCCTGCAGGTTGATGGTCTTCTTCTCCTGCGGCGTGTCGGTCTTCTGGACCTGGCCGTGGGTGCGCGTGAGGTCGGTGCCGCCGCCCTTGAGCACGCTCGAGCTGTCGCCCGAGCCGGAGCCTCCCGCCAGGGCCACCTTCAGCGGCGTCTGGAAGTACTCCGCGATGCCCTGCAGGTCGCCCTTGGTGGTCGAGCCGAGCAGCCACATCAGCAGGAAGAACGCCATCATCGCGGTCACGAAGTCCGCGTAGGCGATCTTCCAGGCGCCGCCGTGGTGACCGCCGGCCACCTTCTTGATGCGCTTGACGACGATCGGGGGACGGTCGGTGTTCGCCATGGCCGCGCTACTTCTTCGCCGCGCCCTTGACGTGCGCCTCCAGCTCCGCGAAGCCGGGGCGCTCGGTCGAGTACAGCACCTTGCGGCCGAACTCGACGGCGATCGCCGGCGCGTAGCCGTTGAGGCTCGCGAGCAGCGTGACCTTCACGCACTGCAGGATCTTGGTGCCTTCCTGCGCCTTCTGCTCCAGCAGCTTCGCGACCGGGCCGACGAAGCCGTACGCGAGCAGGATGCCGAGGAACGTGCCGACCAGCGCGTGCGCGATCAGCATGCCGAGCTCGGAGGGCGGCTTGCCCACGGACTCCATCGTGTGCACCACGCCCATCACGGCGGCGACGATGCCGAACGCCGGCAGCCCGTCGGCGACGTTCTGGATGGTGTGCGCGGGCACTTCCGCCTCGTGGTGGTGGGTGTCGATCTCCTCGTCCATCAGCGCCTCGATCTCCAGGGCGTTGAGGTTGCCGCTCACCATCAGGCGCAGGTAGTCGGTGATGAACTCGGTGAGATGGTGGTCGCCGACGATCGCCGGGTACTTGCCGAACAGCGCGCTCTCGTTCGGGGCCTCCACGTCGCGCTCGATCGACATCAGGCCCTCCTTGCGGACCTTGTTGAGCGTCTCGTAGAGCAGGCTCATGAGCTCGAGGTAGAGCTCCTTCTTGTACTTGGAGCCCTTGAACACGGACGGAATGGCGCCGAGCGTGGCCTTGAGCGTCTTGGCCGGGTTGGCGACCACGAACGCGCCGAACGCGGCCCCGCCGATCATGAGCAGCTCCAGCGGCTGGAACAGCGCGGCGAGGTGGCCGCCGGCGAGGGCGTAGCCCCCCAGGACCGAGCCCACCACGATGACGTATCCGACGATGACCAGCACAGCTCCCCCCGAAGTCGTGTGAACGGGCCGCGACGTGCGGCCTCGCTTGCAGTTGTCGGCAGGAGGCGACTGATTCTTGAGGACCGGCCCATGCGCGAGACGTTAATGCTGCGCAGGACGGTTCAACCGCGGGATCAGGCGGAGAAAGCCGCGGCTATTCCGCGCCCCTCCCCGCCTGCGGAGGTCAGGCCGCCTCGGGCAGCGCCTCGTCGCGTGCGGCGCGCGTCTTGCCGGCGCGCGAGGGCACGTGGCACAGGCCGCACACGAACGTGTCGGTGAGCTCGAAGGAGTGCACCACGAAGTGGCCGTGGCACTTCGTGCACGGCGCGGTGGTGAGCATGTTGGCGTCGATGAACTTCACCAGGCGCCAGGCGCGCGTGATGGAGAGCACCTCCTCCATGCCGTGCGCGGCGACGTGCTCGAGGTACAGCCGGTACGCCTTGACGATCGCCTCGATCGGCTCGATGTCCGCCGCCTTGAGCACGTAGCGGTAGATGCTGACGAAGAGCGAGCCGTGGATGTTCGGCTGCCAGGTCATGAACCAGTCGGTGGAGAACGGCAGCATGCCCTTGGGCGGGCTCTTGCCCTGGATCTCCTTGTACAGCTTCAGCAGCTTCTCCCGCGAGAGCTTCGTTTCCGACTCGAGCACCTGCAGGCGCGCACCGAGCCGGATCAGCTCGGCCGCCAGCGCGATGTCGCGCGCCTCGTCCATCACCCGCTTGTTCTTCATGACCGCCCCCTTCCTTCCGCGTGCGGGTTACGCGGCGGCTTCGGCGGGCGCGCCGGCCATCAGCACCGAGGCGTGCATGGCGCCGATCTTCGCGTCGCGCGAGTGGCCGGACACCAGGTTCCACACCAGCTCCTCGGTGAAGCGGAACCGCGCGAGCAGCATGTTGGACGCCGCGATCTTCAGCATCTGCGCCGGCGAGAGGTCGCGGACGATATCGGCGACTTCGGGCGACAGGCCGAGCCGGAACATGCCCTCCTCGCGGTCCTCGCGCAGCATGCGCTGGGCGAGCATGAGGTAGGACAGGTTGGCTTCGCGGATCTCTTCGAGCAACTGCGCGGTTTTCATTTTGTTCCCCCGTGAGTACTGCAGTCAGGACAGTCGGAAAGTCAGGCAACGAGTGGGACCCATTGTCGTCACGCCCCGACGTAACTTGAATCGGGCGCAGGCTGTTTGTGCGGTCGGGGCGGCGTCGCAGCGCGCTGTAGGAAGCGCGCCGACAGCCGGTCGACGGATACGGGTCCGTCATCCGGCCGATGGCCGACGCCAACTGCCTGATGGTGCGACGGTTCCTCGTCCCGGTCCGGTTTCGCCACGCGCGACGGTGCGGCGCGGAGGGGTGGCCGGAGTGCGCATTCCTCACGGACCCCTCGCGGCTCCCCCGCGGTTGCGGATCGACACCCCCGTGGCATTAGTGCACGGAACGACCGTTCCAGTCGGCAAACGGGGACGGATCGCGCCGTTCGGCGCCCTAAAGTTGCCCCGGTGCGCGTCCGATAACCGCCTCAACGGGCAACGAGAAACCCCGTCAGGAGCCGGCAGGTGCCGGCATAAGTCCCAGGACTTCCGGAAAGGACCACACCATGCCTCAAGTCATCAACACCAACATCGCGTCGCTGACGTCGCAGCGCAACCTGAACAGCTCGCAGAGCGCGCTCAACACCGCCCTGCAGCGTCTGTCGTCGGGCCTGCGCATCAACTCCGCGAAGGACGACGCGGCCGGCCTCGCCATTTCCGAGCGCTTCACCGCGCAGATCCGCGGCCTCGACCAGGCACGCCGCAATGCCAACGACGGCATCTCCCTCGCGCAGACCGCCGAAGGCGCGCTCGTCGAGAGCGGCAACGCCCTCCAGCGCATCCGCGAGCTGGCGGTGCAGTCGGCCAACGCGTCGAACAGCGCGTCGGACCGCGCGGCGCTGAACGCCGAAGTGCAGCAGATGATCGCCGAAGTCGACCGCCTCGCGACGCAGACCAACTTCAACGGCAACCGCATCCTCAACACCGCGGGCGGCTTCTCCGCGACCTTCCAGGTCGGCGCGAACGCCGGCGAGGTGATCGCGACGACCATCGACAACGTGTCCACGTCGCAGCTCGGCGTGTCGACCAACTACTCGACCATCGCCGCCGAGAACGGCGCGACGTTCGCGACCCGCGTCCGCACGCAGTCGGCCAACGCGCTGTCCTCCTCCACCCTGAACGGCGCGTCGCTCTCCGACGTGGCCGCGGGCAACACCTCGGCGCAGAAGGCGGCGGCGGTGAACAACTCCAACTCCGGCGTCACCGCGTTCACGTACGGCAACGCCCTGGTCGGTTCGGCCAACACCGCCGACGGCGCCGCGGCCACCGCCGACGGCGACGTCGTGATCAACGGCGTGAAGATCGGCGCGACCGCGGGCGGCACGGTGGCCCAGTGGG
>CAZKHE010000177.1:0-6945 GCA_964552535.1 uncultured Enterobacteriaceae bacterium
GCCTCGAACGACAGGTCGTCGCAGAACACGATGAAGCGCTCCGGCCGACCGGTGACGAGGTCGGTGATCTCGCCGAGGTCGACGAGATCCTGCTTGTCAACCTCGATGAGCCGCAGGCCCTGGCGGTGGTACTTGTTGAGCAGCGCCTTCACCACCGAGCTCTTCCCGGTGCCGCGCGCGCCGGTGAGGAGCACGTTGTTGGCCGGACGGCCGGCGACGAACTGACGGGTGTTCTGCTCGATCGCCGCCTTCTGGCGGTCGATGTCGCGCAGGTCGGCGAGCGACACCGCGTGCGGGTGCGCGACGGGGACGAGCTGTCCGCGCCCGTTGCGCCGGCGCCACCGGAACGCGATGCTCGCACGCCAGTCCACCGGCGGCGCCGCGGCGGGAACGATGGCTTCCAGGCGGCCGACGAGGCCGTCGATGCGCGCGAGCAGCTGCTGCAGCTCGCTGCCCTCGGGCCGTGCTGCGGCGGCCGTGCGTCTAGGTGCGGTACTCGGCATTGATCTTCACGTAGTCGTAGGAAAAATCGCAGGTCCACACGGTGGTGGAGGCGTCGCCGCGGCCGAGGCTCACGCGCATGCCGATCTCCGCGGGCCGCATCACGCGCGCGCCGTCCTCTTCTCGATAGCTCGCCGCGCGCCCGCCGCGGTCGATGACCTTCACGTCGCCGAGCCAGAGGTCGACGCGCGACGTGTCGAGGTCGGCGATGCCGGCGTTGCCGATCGCGGCGATGAGCCGGCCGAGGTTGGGGTCGGAGGCGAAGAACGCCGTCTTCACCAGCGGCGAGTGCGCGATCGCCTTGCCGACGCGCGCGGCCTCCGCCTCGTCCGCCGCGCCCTCGACGTGGATGGTGATGAACTTTGTCGCGCCTTCGCCGTCGCGGGCGATGGCCTGCGCGAGCTCGCGCGCCACGCCGACCACCGCTTCCTTCAGCGCCTCGTAGCCCGCGGAACCGTGCGCGAGCTCAGGATGGCTCGCCTGCTGCGTCGCGATGAGCACGAACGAATCGTTGGTGGACGTGTCGCCGTCCACCGTGACCCGGTTGAAGCTCGCGTCGGCCGTCTCGCGCACCAGCCTGGCCAGGGCGTCCTGGCCGATGCGTGCATCCGTTGCGACGTAGGCGAGCATGGTCGCCATGTTGGGCTGGAGCATCCCCACGCCCTTCGCGATGCCGGTGACCGTCACCCGCGCGCCGCCGACCTCTGCAGTGCGCGACGCGGCCTTCGGCACGGTGTCGGTGGTCATGATCGCCTGTGCGGCATCCGCCCAATGCGCGGCATCCAGGCTCGCGACCGCCTGCGGCAGGGAAGCGACGAGCCGCTCGACCGGCAGGTCCTCGAGAATCACCCCGGTGGAGAACGGGAGCACCTCCTCCGGCGAGCAGCCGAGCGAAGCGGCGACGGCTTCGCAGGACCGGCGCGCCGCGGCGAGCCCGGCTGCCCCGGTGCCGCAGTTGGCATTGCCCGCATTCACCACCAGCGCACGGACCGCGCCCCCCCGCGCGAGGTGCTCGCGGCACACCTGCACGGGCGCTGCCGCGAAGCTGTTCTGCGTGAAGACGCCGGCCACCCGCGCGCCGGGCGCGAGGCGCATGAGCATCACGTCACGGCCGCCGCGCTTGCGGATGCCGGCTTCGGCGAACCCGAGTTCGACGCCGGGGACGGACAGGATTTTCGCGGGATCGGGAGCGGGGAGGTTGACGGCCATGGGGTTCCCTGGAGGGCGCGAGCCGGGTCGCGTCGAGGCGCACCGGCTCCTGCGAAAAGCGGCGAGTGTACCGCCGGCGGAGGCGGCGCCGCCGTCAGCTCAGCTTGCCGTGGCAGTGCTTGTATTTCTTTCCGGAACCGCAGGGGCAGGGGTCGTTGCGGCCCACCTTGCCCATGGCCCGCTGGAACGGCTGCGCCTTGGGCCGCTCGGCGACGGCGACGTCCGCGCCGTCTTCGGCCTCGGGCGAGGCGAGCGCGCTGTCCGCGGGGGCGTGTTGGAACTGTGCGCGCGCGAGCGTGGCCTCTTCCTCGGCGCGGGCGCGCGCCTCGGCCTCGGCCACCTCTTCGGGCGTCTTCAGCCGGATGAGCGAGGTCTGCCGCACCGTCTCGATCTTCACCGTCTCGAGCAACTCCCCGAAGAGCTCGAAGGCCTCGCGCTTGTACTCCTGCTTCGGGTTCTTCTGCGCGTAGCCGCGCAGGTGGATGCCCTGGCGCAGATGGTCGAGCGCCGCGAGATGCTCCCGCCAGTAGTGGTCGAGCTTCTCGAGCATGGTCCACCGCTCGAAGCGCTCGATGATGTCCGGGGGGACGGCAGCGTTCTTGATGCGATACACCTCGTCCGCGGCGTTCTTGAGCGATGCGAGGAGATCCTCGTCGGTCAGGTTGGGCGAGGCCTCGAGCATCTTCTCGAGCTCGATGTGCAGGTTGAGCTCGGCGCGCAGCGCCTCGTGCAGGCCCTTCAGGTCCCACTGCTCCTCGACGCTCTCCGCCGGAACGTGGGCCCGGAAGAGGTCCTCGACCACGCCGTGGCGCAGCGCCTGCAGGCGCTCGCCGATGTCCTCGCCGTCCAGGATCGCGTTGCGCAGCTCGTAGATGGTCTTGCGCTGGTCGTTGGCGACGTTGTCGAACTCGAGCAGCTGCTTGCGGATGTCGAAGTTGTGCGCCTCGACCTTGCGCTGCGCGCTCTCGATCGAGCGCGTGACGAGCGAGTGCTCGATCGGCTCGCCGGGGGGCATCTTCAGCCGCTCCATGATCATGCGGATGCGGTCGCCGGCGAAGATGCGCAGGAGCGAATCCTCCAGCGAGAGGTAGAAGCGCGAACTGCCGGGATCGCCCTGGCGTCCGGAACGGCCGCGGAGCTGGTTGTCGATGCGCCGGGATTCGTGGCGCTCCGTGCCGATGATGTGCAGGCCGCCGGCCTTCACCACCTGGTCGTGCAGCGACTGCCACTCCTCGCGGAGCTGGCGGATCTTCGCTTCCTTCTCCGCCTCGGCGAGGTTCTCGGCGCCGCGGATCATGTCCACCTGCTTCTCGACGTTGCCGCCCAGCACGATGTCGGTGCCGCGGCCGGCCATGTTGGTCGCGATGGTGATCATCTTCGGCCGCCCCGCCTGCGCGACGATCTCCGCCTCGCGCGCGTGCTGCTTCGCATTGAGCACCTGGTGCGGCAACCCCACCTGCTGGAGGATGCGGGAGAGGATCTCCGAGCTCTCGATCGAGGTCGTGCCCACCAGCACCGGCTGACCGCGCTCGTGGCAAGCCTGGATGTCGGCGACGATGGCGGCGTGCTTCTCGTCGGTGGTCTTGTACACCTGGTCGAGACGGTCCTCGCGGATCATGTCGCGGTGGGTGGGGATCACCACCGTCTCGAGCCCGTAGATCTCCTGGAACTCGTAGGCTTCCGTGTCCGCCGTGCCGGTCATGCCGGCCAGCTTGTCGTACATGCGGAAGTAGTTCTGGAACGTGATCGACGCGAGCGTCTGGTTCTCGCTCTGGATCGCGACGTTCTCCTTCGCCTCGATCGCCTGGTGCAGGCCGTCGGACCAGCGGCGGCCGGGCATCAGGCGCCCGGTGAACTCGTCCACGATGACGATCTCGCCGTTCTGCACCACGTACTGCTTGTCGCGGAAGAACAGGTTGTGGGCGCGCAGCGCGGTAGTGAGGTGGTGCAGCAGGTTGATGTTCGCCGCGCTGTAGAGGGTGCCGCCCTCGGCGAGCAGGCCGGCGCGCGCGAGCAGCTGCTCCGCGGTCTCGTACCCCTTCTCGGAGAGGAGGATGGTCTGCTGCTTCTCGTCCACCCAGAAGTCGCCGGGGCCGTCCTGCGCCGCCTGGCGCTTGAGCAGCGGCGCGACCTCGTTGAGGCGCGTGTACATGTCGGTGCGGTCTTCCGCCGCGCCGGAGATGATCAGCGGGGTGCGCGCCTCGTCGATGAGGATCGAGTCCACCTCGTCCACGATCGCGTAGTTGAGGCTGCGCTGGAAGCGGTCCTCCTTCGCCATCGCCATGTTGTCGCGGAGGTAGTCGAACCCGAACTCGTTGTTCGTGCCGTACACGATGTCGCTCGCGTACGCGTCGTGCTTGGCCGCGTGCGGCATCGACGTGAGGATCGTCCCCACCGTCAGGCCGAGGAAGCGGTAGATGCGCCCCATCCACTCGGCGTCGCGGCTGGCGAGGTAGTCGTTCACGGTGACGATGTGCACCCCGCGCCCGGTCAGAGCGTTCAGGTAGGCGGGCAGCGTCGCCACGAGCGTCTTGCCCTCGCCGGTGCGCATCTCGGCGATCTTGCCGTTGTGCAGGACCATGCCGCCGATGAGCTGCACGTCGAAGTGGCGCATGTTGAGCACGCGCTTGCCGGCCTCGCGCACCACGGCGAACGCTTCCGGCAGCAGTTCCTCGAGCATCGCCTTCTCGGCGTCGCGCTTCGCCTGCGGATCCTCGAGGGCGGCGGTGCGCTCGGCGACGCGGTTGCGGAACTCGACCGTCTTCGCCGCGAGCTCGGCGTCCGTCAGGCGCGCAACGTCCGGTTCCAGCGCGTTGATGCGCTGGACGGTCCGCCCGTACTGCTTCACGAGACGGTCATTGCGGCTGCCGAAGATCGCCTTCAGGACCTTTTGAATCATGGGGGAGGACTGCGAGGGGCGGGGAAAGACGCCAAGTCTAACACGGGGTTAGGTGCGTTCCCGGGCTTCGGCGCCCCCTGCGTGACGCCCGCCACGCGCGGGCGACGGCCCGCTCGCGGGGCTACCTCGCAGCGGTCTGCAGAAACCGGCTCGGGTTCAGCGGGACGCCGTTCGCGCGGACCTCGAAATGCAGGTGCGGGCCCGTCGAGCGGCCGGTGCTGCCGACTTCCGCGATCTTCTGGCCGCGCTTCACCAGCTCGCCGCCCTTGACCAGCAGCTTCGAGGCGTGCGCGTAGCGCGTCACCAGCCCCTGTCCGTGGTCGAGGTCCACCATGTAGCCGTACGTGGGGTGGAACTCAGCGGCGGCGACGATGCCGCCGGCGGCGGCGAGGATCGGCGATCCCGTGGGAGCAATGAAGTCGATGCCCTCGTGGACCGCCGATTGCCCGGTGATCGGATCCAGACGCCACCCGAAGCCGGACGCGTTCCAGGACCCGACCGGCACCGGCAGCGCGGTGGGCAGCGCGCGCTGGCGCAGGCGCTGCTCCCGCAGGTACGCCTCGAGGATGCCGAGATAGTCGGTCCGCAGCTCCATGTCGCGCGACACGCTGTCGACCAGAACGCCGAGTTCGCCGAGCGAGAGGTCCCGTGGCGGAAAACCCGATGCATGCGCGCCGCCGCGTCCGGGCGGCTCGCCGAAGCGGAAGTCCTGCGGCTTGATGCCGGCGACGCCGGACAGCCGCTCCCCGAGCGCATCCAGGCGAAGGAGCTGCGCCTGCATCTGTCCGAGCCGCACCGCCATCGCGTTCAGGTTGTCGCGCAGGAAATCGTTCTGGATCTGCGCCTGCTCGTCGGTCGCGGTCCGCAGCGCGGACTGCAGCACCGGGAGGCGGATCTCCGCGGCATAGCGCAGACCGACGAACGAGATGAGGGACGACAAGGCCATCACCGCGACGACGCCGGCGAGCAGCATGCCGAGCGCGTGCGCCCAGGTCACTTCGATGGCGCGGGCCTTGGAAAGGCGACTCGAGACGAGAATAATCTGCACCACGCTCTCCCCGACGGGCCGTTTTCGACCCATGGCATTCTTCTCGCCGATCGGCGACTTCCTCGACACCGACGCTGCCGCCGGCCGGGTTGCCGCTCAGGCTGCCCTGCTGCTCCGGTTGCGCGAAAGCGCTTCGCTGGTGGTGCCGGAAGGCCTTTGGCGATCTGCCTCGATCGCCAGCTTCAAGCAGGGAAAAGTCGTTATCTTCGCCGCAAACAACGCAATTGGCGCGAAGTTGCGGCTGTATGAGCCCGGTTTGATTGACTTATGGGCCCGAAAGGGGCTTCAAGTTAGCGCAATCAGGGTGGAAGTGCAACCAACGGTGGCACGGGCTGCGGCAGTGCACAAACACGCGCTGCTGACGCCGGCGGCGGGGGCGGCCTTGGCGGCACTGGCCGAGTCGTTGCCCGCCGACTCCCCCCTCCGGGGAAAGGTGGAAGGGCTCGCCCGCCGGGCGCGCGGCTAGATGGCCACCAGCATGCGCTCGAGCGCCATCAGGCCGACGATCATCAGTGCCACGATGACCGCGTACTTGAGCACCTGCACGGCGAAGCGCAGCCAGCGGCGGTCGCGGGTGACGAGGAAGACGACGAGCGAAGCGCCGATCGTGAGCACGCTCACGACGGCCAGGATGCGCAGGAAGAGCATGACCCGCGCGGCGGTGGTCAGGCCGCCTGCGCGAAGAGCCGGGTCAGCGCGGCCGGGGCCTCGCCCTCGCGCTCATAGGTGACGAGTTCCCACGCGTCGGCCTGCGCCAGCGTGGCCCGCAGGAGCTGGTTGTTCAGCGCGTGGCCCGACTTGTGCGCAACGAAGCTCCCGACCAGCGGGTGGCCTACGAGGTACAGGTCGCCGACCGCGTCCAGCACCTTGTGCTTCACGAACTCGTCCGCGTAGCGCAGACCGTCGGAGTTGAGCACCCGGTATTCGTCGAGGACGACGGCATTGTCGAGGCTGCCGCCGAGCGCGAGGCCCATGCTGCGCATCGCCTCGACGTCCTGGGAGAAGCCGAAGGTGCGGGCGCGCGCAACCTCCTTCGCGTACGAGGTCTCGGCGAAGTCCACGGTGACCGACTGGCTGGACTTGTCGAAGACGGGGTGGTCGAACACGATGGAGAAGGACAGCCGGAAGCCGTCGTAGGGCTCGAACCGCGCCCACTTGTCGCCGTCTCGCACTTCCACCGGCTTGCGGATGCGGAAGAAGCGCTTCGGGGCGTTCTGCTCGGCGATGCCTGCCGACTGCAGCAGGAACACGAACGGCGCGGCGCTGCCGTCCATGATCGGCACCTCGG
>CAZKHE010000178.1:0-6821 GCA_964552535.1 uncultured Enterobacteriaceae bacterium
GCTATCTCGATGCCGAGTTCCTGTTCTTCGGCTGGAACAAGGACATCAAGCGCAATTCCCGGCAGCGCATCGAGGTCGCCAAGGGCGACCATCCCGACATCCGCGTCGCCGTGATCCGCCGCATGATCGGCATCATCCGCGACCACGAGAAAGGCGATTTCACCTGGGTGTCACACCGCCTCGGGCGCGAGGTGACGCTCTCCGCGCGGCCCGCCGACAGCGCCGGGCTCGAGGACTTCCTGATGCGCGAGTTCTTCCCCGGCGGTTGATCGGTCCCGGGCAAAGCGTCACGCGAAGCGCGGCGTGAAGCGCACCTCGCCGGCGAGCGTCTCGCCCGGCGCGAGCAGGCGCACGCCGGTGTGCTCGATCCCCGCCGCCGCGAGCTGGAAGCCGTTGTTGAGATGGCTCACCGGCTCCACGCAGAAGAACGTGCCCGCCGGCGGCGTGTAGATCACCAGCGTGCCGAGCGCCGCGCTCGCCTCGATCGCCAGAGCGAGGCCGAGCTCCGGCCACGCGAGCGTCGCGCGGCCCGACCACCCGCCGAAGCAGTTGTCGAGCTCGGTGCCCGCGAGCACGCGGCCCGCGGTGAAGTCGAGCGCCGCCGGCAGCGGTTCGCGGTGCGTCGGCAGGACTTCGGCGTCGGCGCGCCAGATGTCGGCGAGGGCGGTGGTGAGCGCGGCGCGCGGGGTCGCCGGGAAGAACGGGTGGATGCCGATGCCCGCGGGCATGGGCGCCGCGCCGTCGTTGCAGAGCGCGATGCGCATCGTCAGCGTGCCGTCCCCGAGGGCGAGCGTCTGCCGCGCGCGGTAGTCGAACGGCCAGTGCGCGTCGGCGCGATGCGCGTGCGTCATCGTGAGCGCGTCGGCCGTCGCGGAGGCCACCGCCCATGTGCGCTGCCACCCCAGCCCGTGCAGCGGGTGCGGCGCGTAGCCGGGCAGCGGCGCGAGCACCGTCCCGCTCCGGGGCGTCGGCAGTCGGCCGTGCGCGATGCGGTTCGAGTAGGGCACCAGCGGGAAGCAGGCGAGCTGGCCGGGCCCGCCCACGGCAGCGGGCGGGCCGAGGCCGCGCGCGAACACCGGCCGGTCGGCGTACGCGAAGCGCGCGATGCCGCCGCCCACTTCGGGCACGACGTCGACCACGAGGTTGCCTTTGGACAGTCGATGCGGCACGCCGCGCATGGTAAGCAAGCAGCATGTCAGGCGTCCTCCTTGCGGAGGACAGACCCGCGCTGCGGACGCGGCCTATACTGGTCCGCAGGCTACCGGCCGGTGCGCGCCGGGGCCCCGCATGGAGGAGTGCCGATGTTCCTGCGCAACTGCTGGTACGTGATCGCCTGGGATCACGAGATTCCCGACGGCGGGCTCTTCACCCGCACCGTGCTCGGCGAGCCGATCCTGGTGTTGCGCAAGGCCGACGGAACGTACGTCGCGCTGCGCGACGAGTGCTGTCACCGCCGCGCGCCGCTGTCCAAGGGCCGGCGCGAGGGCGACTGCGTGCGCTGCGGCTATCACGGCATGAAGTTCGACGCCGCGGGGTCGTGCGTCGAGATCCCCGGCCTCGACCGCATTCCGGCCGGCGCCAAGGTGCGCACCTACCCCCTCGTGCTGAAGCACAGGTGGCTGTTCGTGTGGATGGGCGATCCGGCGCAGGCCGACGAGCGCCTGCTCCCCGACAACTTCTCCAACGATCACCCGGGCTGGCGCAACAAGCCGGGGTACCTGCACTACGACACGCCGTATCTGCTCATCGTCGACAACCTGCTCGACTTCTCGCACCTCTCGTACGTCCACGAGAAGACCCTCGGCGGCTCCACCCAGATCGCGCAGGCGAAGCCGACGATCGAGACCATCGAGCGCGGCCTGCGCATCTCCCGGCACGTGCCCGACGTGCCGGCGCCGCCCTACTATCACAAGATCCGGCCGTTCACGAGCAACGTGGACCGCTGGTTCGTGTACGACTTCGTGTTCCCGGCGACACTGCTGATGCACTCCGGCGGCAAGCCCACCGGGCAGGCGGAAGCCGATCCCGCCAACTCGGTGCTGCTGCACAGCTGCCAGACGCTCACTCCGGAGACCGAGACCTCGACGCACTACTTCTTCCAGCAGTCGCACCGGGCCGATGCGGGGGACGCGTCGGTGACCGAGGGCATTTACGCCGGCATCGAGCGCGCCTTCCACGAGGACCGCGACATGATCAGCGCGCAGCACCGCAGGCTGCAGGCCGATCCGGACACGCCGATGCTGCCACTCGCGATGGATGCGGCGCTGATCCGCTACCGGCGCATGCTGGAGGAGGCGATCGCCGCGGAGCGCGGCGCGGCGCGCGCGCGCAGCGCGGCGTGAGCGCTGCGGGCGCGCCCCGCCACGCGCCGCGTCCGTTCAGTTGGCCGAGCCGTACACGCGCTGGATCTCGGCGATGCTCTTGGCGACGTCCTCGGCCGTGAGCCTGCCCTTGCGCGCCTTGTCCATCATGTCGAACTTCTGCTCCATCATCGCCATGAACTCGGCTTTGGAGATCATGCCGTCCTTGTCCTTGTCCATCGCCTTGATGTTGTCCATGCCCTTCTGGGCGTGCACCACCGGAGGCAGGGCGGCGACGGCGGCGGCGAGCACGGCGGTGGCGAGCGTGATGCGTTTCATGTTCGGATGTCCTTTCTGTGTCGGTGGCCCCGGCGTCGCACCGCACCTGCAACGGAACGGGAGAATGTCGTGATCGAGCGGCGACGAAGGAGTCTAGGAAGGCGCGGCAGCGCGGGCTATTCGCGCGGCTACGAGCGCCATGCGGGAAGCCCGCAGCGCCGGGCCGGCGCCGCTGCGGCGACTACGTATGGGCACGCCGGGCCCGACCCGCTGCAATGGCGCCCATGAACCCGACGCGCCCGGTCGCGCCCGACGACCACCTGCTGGAGCGCCTCGCCGCGGCCACCGCGCCGGTCACCGGTGCGGCCTTCTTCCGCGCGCTGGTCGAGAACTGCGCCCGCGCGCTCGCGTTCCGCGAGGTCTTCGTCACCGAGTGCATCGGCCCGCAGCCGACGCGCGTGCGCATGCTGTGCCACTGGCAGGGCGGCGACTTCGCGGAGAACGTCGAGTACGAGCTGGCCGGAACGCCGTGTGCGCGCACCATCGCCGAGCGGCAGGCGACGTTCATCGGCGATCGCCTGGAGCAGCTCTATCCGGCCTGGCCCGGCGACCTCGCCTACCTGGGCGTCCCGGTCTTCGACGCCGACGGCACGACGGTGGCCGGGCATCTCGCCTTCTACGACGATCGTCCGCGCGAGGACATCGCGGCGCTCCCGGTCTTCCGCATCCTCGCGGCCCGGGCGGGCGCGGAGCTGCTGCGGATGCGGGCCGAGGCGCGCGCGCACCGGCACCTGGCGACGGCCGCGCAGGCGGCGCGCCGGGCGGTCACCCACGACATGGCCACCGCCATCGCGCACGAGATCAACCAGCCCCTCACGTCGCTGCACGCCTTCGCGGAGGCGTGCACCCGGATGCTGCGGGCCGTCCCGGCCACGCCGCCCGAGGCGCTGCAGTGCCTGGAGCGCATCGTCGCGCAGGCCGAGCGCACCACCGCAATCGTGCATCGGCTGCGACGTTTCGTGAGCGACGACGACACGTGGCGCGACGACCTGCGCCTCGACGCGCTGGTGGCGGACGCGCTCCTCCTGACCCGGTCTCAGGCGGAGGCGGCCGGCGTCTCCATCGTCGCGGACGTTCCCCCGCAGCTGCCGCCGCTGCGCGGGGACGCGCTGCAACTGCAGCAGGTGCTGATCAACCTGTTCCGGAACGCCGTCGAAGCCGCCGCGGCAGGCGCAAGCCCGGTCCGCGAGGTCCGGGTGACGGCACGCGAAGGATCGGACGGACTGGAGCTTGACGTGACCGACACCGGGCCCGGGATTCCCCCGGGCATTGCCGCACACCTGTTCGAACCCTACTTCACCACGAAGCCCGACGGCATGGGCATCGGGCTGTCCGTCAGCCGCGCCATCGTCGAGGCGCACGGCGGCCGGCTGCGCGCCGAGTCGGCCGCGGGCGGCGGGGCCTGCTTCAGCCTGGCCCTGCCGGCGGGCCGTGTAACGCGGCCGGGCCCGGCCGCGAACTAGCCGTGGACGACAACGGGAAATCGCGGAGAACGATGTGCTCGCGCAAGCCGCCGACGAGGCGAAGGTGTACGTGGTGGACGACGATGCCGACGTGCGCGAGGCGCTCGCGCTGCTGCTGCGGTCGGTCGCGCTGCGCACCGAGGCCTACGCCGATGCGCGCAGCCTGCTGGACGCCTGGCGCGGCGTCCCCGCGCACGGCTGCCTGCTGGTCGATCTGCGCTTGCCGCAGATGTGCGGCCTCGAGCTGCATCGTACGCTGCGCACGCTCGGCTGCCGCCTGCCGACGATCATCATGACCGGGCACGGCGACGTCCGTGCCGCGGTGGGCGCGATGAAGGCCGGCGTGTTCGACTTCGTCGAGAAGCCGTTCCGCGGTCAGGAGCTGATCGAGGTCGTGCAGGGCGCGCTGCGTCACGACGCCGAGACGCGCGCCGCCGCGGCCGCGCGGCAGCTCGCCAGCGCGCGCGCCGCCGCCCTCACCGCCCGCGAGCGCGAGGTGATGGTGCGCGTCGTCGGCGGCGAGCGCAACAAGGAGATCGCGCGCGCCCTCGGCCTCAGCGTGCGCACCGTCGAGCTGCATCGCGCGCGCGTCATGCAGAAGCTCGACGCGCGCACCGTCTGCGACCTCGCGCGCATCGCGACGCTCCTGCCCGAAGGGACGACTCCCCAGCCGCGCGGCAGGAGCGGCGCGCGGCCCGTTCAGGCCGCTTCGCGTCCGAACACGCCGCTCTGATAGTCGCGGATCGCCTGCTCGATCTCGGCACGCGTGTTCATCACGAACGGGCCGTACTGCACGATCGGCTCGCCGATGGGCTTCGCCGCGAGCACGAGGAAGCGCCCGCCCTCCGGTCCGGCCTCGACCTCGATGCGCTCGCCGCGGGTGAGCGCCGCGCCCGCGTGCGTCGGCACGTCGCGGCCGCCGACGCGGATGGCGCCCTCGAACGCGTACACGAACGCGTTGTGATCGGCGGCCACCGGCTGCACGAACCGCGCGTCCGGCGGCAGCGCCACGTCGAGGTACAGCGGCTCGGTGGAGAGCCCCTGGATCGGGCCGGGCGTGGCCGCGCCGTCCGCCTGCAGCGTACCGGCGATCACCTTCGCGCGGCCGCCGCCCGCGAGCGTCACGACGGGGATCTCCTCGGCCTGGATGTCGCGATAGCCGGCCGGCTTCATCTTCTCCTTCGCCGGCAGATTGATCCAGAGCTGGAAGCCGCGCATGCGGCCGCGCTCCTGCTGCGGCATCTCCGAGTGGATGATGCCGCGCCCCGCCGTCATCCACTGCACCCCGCCGGACTTGAGGTCGCCGGTGTTGCCGAGGTGGTCCTCGTGGCGCATGTGGCCGTCCAGCATGTAGGTGACGGTCTCGAAGCCGCGGTGGGGGTGCGCGGGGAAGCCCGCGACGTAGTCGTCCGGGTTCTCCGAGGAGAACTCGTCGAGCATCAGGAACGGGTCGATGCGCAGGTTGTCGGCGCGGCCGAGGCTGCGGCGCAGGCGCACGCCCGCGCCGTCGGAAGCGGGCACGGACGCGATGACGTGCTGGATGGTGCGGGCGGTCATGGCGGTCTCCTGGTTCGGATCGGACGGTGCGTCAGGCCGCGGCAGCGGTGCGCTGCAGCCTGGCGATGGCGGCCTCGGCTTGCGCGAGCGCGGCGCGCTTCGCCTCGTCGCTGATGGCGAGCCCCTCAGCATAGACGAACTCGACGTCGGTGATGCCGACGAACGCGAGGAACTGGCGCACGAAGCCGGTCTGGGTGTCGCCCTCGGTGCCGGCGTAGCGGCCGCCGCGGGTCGCGAAGACGTACGCCTGCTTGCCGCCGAGCAGGCCCTCGGGCCCGTTCGCGGTGTAGCGGAAGGTGACGCCGGCGCGTGCGACGTGGTCGAAGTACGCCTTGAGCTGGGACGGCACGCCGAAGTTGTAGAGCGGCAGCCCGAGCACGATGACGTCGGCGGCGCGCAGCTCGTCGATGAGCGCATCCGACTCGGCGATCACCGCGGCCTGCGCCGCAGTGCGGGCATCGGGCTTCGCCAGGAACGCGCCGAAGCGCTCGGCGTCGAGGTGCGGGATGGGCGCGCTGGCGAGGTCGCGCACGATGACGCGGCCGCCGGGATGGCGCGCGCGCCAGTCGGCGACGAACCGGTCGGCGAGCCGGCTCGACTGGCCGTCGGCGGAGAAGAGGCTCGCGTTGATCTGCAGCAGCGTGGGCATGTCGGGACTCCGGGTGTCTGTTGGGCTGTGCTGCGAATATCGGGTTTACTGGCTCGATAAAAAAGCCGAAGATTTCGCCGCTATCCATCTAATCCGTCGATATGACATGACCCCCAACCCGCGCATCGGCCTGGATCAGTGGCGCGCACTGCTCGCGGTCGTCGATGCCGGCGGCTACGCGCAGGCCGCCGCCCTCCTCCACAAGACCCAGTCCACCATCACGTACTCGGTGAAGAAGATCGAGTCGCTGCTGGACGTGAAGCTCTTCGAGCTGCGCGGCCGCAAGGCGGTGCTCACCGAGGCGGGCCAGGTGCTCTACCGACGCGCGCGCACGCTCGTCGAGGAGGCCGCGGCGCTCGAGCGGGGCGCTGCGGCGATGGCCGCCGACTGGAAGCCGGAGCTGCGCCTCGCGGTGGAGATCATCTATCCGACCTGGCTGCTGCTCGAGTGTTTCGCGCGCTTCGCGGCGGAGCGGCCGGAGACGCGCATCGAGCTCTACGAGACCGTGCTCGG
>CAZKHE010000179.1:0-6719 GCA_964552535.1 uncultured Enterobacteriaceae bacterium
CCGGCTACGTCGATGCGCAGAACGAGCGCAACGAGTTCCTCAAGCGCGAGAACGCGAAGCTCGACAAGGAGATCGAGGAGATCAAGAAGCTGCGCGACGACATCCAGGCGCTCCTCGCCCGGAAGCAGATCATCGAGTCGCTGCAGAACGACCGCGCGCGCGCCGTCGAGCTGCTCGACCAGCTCGTGCGCCAGACGCCCGACGGCGTATACCTCAAGACGCTCAAGCAGGACGGCCTGAAGGTCAACGTGACGGGCTACGCGCAGTCCAACGCGCGCGTCTCCACGCTGATGCGCAACCTGCAGGAGTCGCCGGCCATCGTGAACTCGCAGGCGAGCCCGCAGCTCGTGGAGATCAAGGCGAGCGAGGTCAACAAGAAGCGCCTCTCGGAGTTCAGCCTGAACTTCCTGCTCAAGCCGCCGGTGGTCGAGGACCCCGCGGCGAAGAAGCCGGCGGCGAAGAAGGGGTAACGCGACATGGCCATCGCCGTTCTCGACCAGTTCAAGAACCTCAACACGCGCGATCCGGGCTCCTGGCCCGCGCTGCCGAAGCTGCTGCTGCTGCTCGCGCTGCTCGCCGCGATCCTCGTCGTCGCCTACTTCCTGGACTGGCAAGGGCAGCTCGAGGCGCTGGAGGCCGGCCGCGGCCAGGAGGCGCAGCTCAAGGAGCAGTACAAGGACAAGAAGCGCCAGGCGGTGAACCTCGACCTGTACCGCCAGCAGCTGCGCGAGATCGACAGCTCGTTCGGGGCGCTGCTCAAGCAGCTGCCGAACAAGAGCCAGATGGAGGCGCTGCTCGTGGACATCAACCAGGCGGGCCTCGGCCGGGGCCTGGCGTTCGACCTGTTCCGCCCGGCGCAGCAGGAGAACGTGAAGGAGTTCTACGCCGAGCTGCCGATCACGCTGAAGATCGTGGGCAACTACCACGACATGGGGCAGTTCGCGAGCGACATCGGCCAGCTGAACCGCATCGTCACCCTGAACGACATCGCGCTCAACGTCAGCAAGG
The DNA here is from genome assembly GCA_964552535.1 of uncultured Enterobacteriaceae bacterium. Taxonomy (GTDB): domain Bacteria; phylum Pseudomonadota; class Gammaproteobacteria; order Burkholderiales; family SG8-39; genus CAZKHE01. Next base: position 1,009 of record CAZKHE010000179.1, read on the forward strand.
ACGGCACCCTGACCATGGACGCCACCGCCAAGACCTTCCGCTACCTCGACGACGAGGAGCTCGCGGCGCAGCGGGCCGGCAAAGCAGGCAAGGCCCGCAAATGAAGCCGCGCGTCGCATTCATTCCGCTCGTGGTAGCGACTGCCTTCCTGGCGGCGTGCGGCGGCGAGGAGCAGCAGGAGCTGCGCGCCGAGCTCGCCGCCATCACCAAGGACCTGCGCGGGCGCGTCGATCCGCTGCCGGTGGTGAAGCCCTACGAGCCGGTGCCGTACACCGCCTTCGACCAGCCGGACCCGTTCGGCCCGACGAAGATCGCGCTGATCACCGACGGCAAGAAGCCGCCGGGCGGGAGCAATCTCCAGCCCGACCTCGACCGGCCGAAGGAGCCGCTGGAGGCGTATCCGCTCGAGTCGCTGAAGATGGTGGGCACGCTTTCCCAGAAGAAGCAGACCTACGCCGTGGTGAAGGCGGACGCGGGCCTGTATCGGGTACGCCCGGGCAACTACCTGGGACAGAACTTCGGGGTGATCACCAAGATCACCGAAAGCGAAATCACCCTCCGGGAGCTGATTCAGGATTCCGGGGGCGACTGGGCCGAGCGCACGAGTACGCTGCTGCTGCAGGAAACTGGGGGGTCGAAATGATCTACAAGAAATTGCTTGCCTTCGTCGCCGCCGCGACGCTCGCGCTGGTCGGGGCCGCGCCGGCGATGGCGCAGGCACCGGCCGCCAACGGCATCGATGCCATCAACGTCGCCACGCAGGGCGGACGCACGGTGGTGAAGCTCACGATGAAGCAGCCGCTGGTGGCACCGCCGGCCAGCTTCACCGTGGCGCAGCCGGCGCGCATCGCGTTCGACTTCCCGAACACGACCAACAACGTCGGGCGCGCCAGCCAGGAAGTGAACGAAGGCGAGCTGCGCAGTCTCGCCATGGTGCAGGCGGGCGACCGCACGCGCCTCGTCCTCAACCTCAAGAACATGGTGACCTACGAGACGCAGGTCGAGGGCCGCGACCTCACCATCTCGCTCACGCCGACGCCCGGGATGGCGGCCAAGCCCGTGCCGCAGCTGCCGCGCTTCGCCGAAGGGTCCAACGAGGTCAAGCACAGCCTGCGCGAGATCGACTTCCGCCGCGGCAAGACGGGCGAGGGCCGCATCGTCGTCGAGCTCTCCGACACCTCCACCGGCATCGACATCCGCCAGCAGGGCCAGCAGCTCATCGTCGACTTCATCAAGACGTCGCTGCCGGAGAAGCTCCGCAAGCGCATGGACGTCAACGACTTCGCGACGCCGGTGAACACCATCAGCACGTTCCAGCAGGGTGAGAACGTGCGCATGGTGATCGAGCCCAAGGGCCTGTGGGAGCACAACGCCTACCAGACCGACACGCAGTTCGTCGTCGAGGTGAAGCCGGTCCAGTACGACCCCAACAAGCTGGTGCAGGGCACGCGCCAGGGCTACTCGGGCGAGAAGCTGTCGCTCAACTTCCAGAACGTGGACGTGCGCTCGGTGCTGAACGTCATCGCCGACTTCACCGATCTCAACATCATCACCAGCGACACGGTGCAGGGCAACCTTACGCTGCGGCTGAAGGACGTGCCGTGGGACCAGGCGCTGGACATCATCATGCAGACGCGGGGCCTCGACATGCGCAAGAACGGCAATGTCGTCTGGATCGCCCCCCGCGACGAGCTCGCCACCAAGGAGAAGCTCGAGCTCGAGGCGAAGCAGCAGATCGCCGATCTCGTGCCGCTGCGCACCGAGACCTTCCAGCTCAACTATACCCAGGCGCCGCAGCTCGCCGTCCTCCTGCGCGGCGGCGGCGTCGGCGGGGGGTCACCGGCCGGCGGCGCGGTCTCGATTCTCTCCCGCCGCGGCACGGTCACCGCCGAGGCGCGCACCAACCAGCTCATCGTGCAGGACATTCCTTCCCGCCTGGAGGACGTCCGCCGCATCATCGCCACCGTTGACAAGCCGGTGACCCAGGTGCTGATCGAGGCGCGCATCGTCGAGGCGACGGACCGCTTCAGCCGCACGCTGGGTGCGCGTCTCGGCTACTCGAACCTCGCCGGCGACCGCGTGCTGAACGATTCGCAGACCCGCTTCGTGACCTCCGGCGGCATCCGCGACAACGCGTTCGTCACCGGCCAGACACTCGACCGGCCCAACCTCCTGACCGACCGGCTGGCGGTGAACCTCCCGGCCACGCCGACCGGCACGGGCGCGCAGGTGGGCCAGTTCGCGCTGACGCTGTTCGGCTCCAACGCCAACAAGTTCCTGAACCTCGAGCTCTCCGCGCTGGAGAGCGACGGCCGCGGCAAGATCGTCTCGAGCCCACGTGTGGTCACCGCCAACCAGGTCGAGGCGCTCATCGAGCAGGGCACCGAGCTGCCGTACCAGCAGGCCACCGCCTCGGGCGCGACGTCCATCGCCTTCCGGAAAGCGAACCTGAGCCTGCGCGTGAAGCCGCAGATCACGCCCGACGGCAACGTGCTGATGGAAGTGGACGTCAACAAGGACGCGGTGGGCCAGCAGACCACCGCCGGCTTCGCCATCGACACCCGCCACGTCCGCACCTCGGTGCTGGTGGAGAACGGCGGCACGGTGGTGATCGGGGGCATCTACACCCAGGACGAGCGCAACCAGATCAACAAGGTGCCCCTGCTGGGCGACCTGCCGGCGGTCGGCCCGCTCTTCCGCAATACCTTCCGACAGAACGACAAGACGGAGCTCCTGGTCTTTCTCACGCCGCGCATCATCGAAGAACGGCTGACGATACGGTAAGCGACGCGCTCGGGGAGACGGAAGGCCGGCATCCGCCGGCCTTTTTTCTTCCTGTTGCCGCGGCCTGCGCTCGGGAGATTCGCCCAGGCGGGTTGCTACAATCGCCGCATGAACGGCACGCGCAACATCTTTCTCGTGGGCCTCATGGGCGCCGGCAAGACGAGCGTCGGCCGGCTCCTGGCGAAGCGGCTGGGAAAGCATTTCCTCGACTGCGACCACGAGATCGAGGCGCGGACCGGGGTGCGCGTGCCGGTGATCTTCGAGATCGAGGGCGAGGAAGGGTTCCGCCTGCGCGAGGCGCAGACCCTGGCGGAGCTGACCCAGGCGACGGACATCGTACTCGCCACCGGGGGCGGGGCGGTGCTGCGCCCGGAGAATCGCGCGGCCCTCGCCTCGCGCGGCTTCGTCATCTACCTCCGCGCGCAGCCGCGGGACCTGTGGCAGCGCACCCGCCACGACAAGAACCGTCCGCTCCTGCAGACCGAGGACCCGCTCGGACGCCTGCAGGAGCTCTACGAGATCCGCGATCCGCTGTACCGCGAAGTGGCCGACCTCGTGGTCGACACCGGCCGGCAGAGCCTCGCGGTGCTCATTGAACAGCTCCTCGTCAGGTTGCCCTCCGAATGCAAACGCTCCGCGTAGTGCTGGGCGAGCGGTCCTACCCGATCCACGTCGGGAGCGGGCTGCTCGACCGGGCTGAGCTCTTCGCCCCCCACGTGGGCCGGCGCCGGGTGGCGGTGGTCACCAACCCGATCGTCGCCCCGCTCTATCTGGAGCGCGTCCTCGGCGCCCTGCGCGCCGCCGGTGCCGCCCCGGTCCCGATCGTGATTCCCGAAGGCGAGGACCACAAGGACTGGCGGACCCTCAACCTCATCTACGACGCCCTGCTCGCGGCCCGGTGCGGACGCGACACGCTGCTCGTCGCACTCGGCGGCGGGGTGGTGGGCGACATCGCGGGCTTCGCCGCGGCCACGTACCAGCGCGGCGTCCCATTCGTGCAGGTGCCGACCACGCTCCTGGCCCAGGTCGACTCCTCGGTGGGCGGCAAGACCGCGGTGAACCATCCGCGCGGCAAGAACATGATCGGCGCGTTCCATCAGCCGCTCGCCGTCGTCGCCGACATGGCCACGCTCGCCACGCTGCCGCGGCGCGAGCTCTCGGCCGGGCTGGCCGAGGTCATCAAGCACGGCCTGCTGGCCGACGCCGGATTCTTCGCCTGGCTCGAGGCGAACATGGAGCGCCTGGTCGCCGGCGACGTCGACGCGCTGGCGCACGCCGTGGTGCGTTCGGTGGAGATCAAGGCGGCGATCGTCGCGCGGGACGAGACCGAGACCGGCGACCGCGCACTGCTCAACCTCGGCCACACCTTCGGCCACGCCATCGAGGCCGGGCTCGGCTTCGGGACGTGGCTGCATGGCGAAGCCGTCGGCGCCGGGCTGGTGATGGCGGCGGACCTCTCGGCCCGGCTCGGGCACCTGTCGGCCGACGACGTCGGCCGGGTACGCCGCCTGGTCGCGCGGGCTGGGCTGCCGGTGGCCGGCCCCGAGCTCGGCGTCGCGCGCTACCTGGATCTGATGAGCCTCGACAAGAAGGTGCAGGCCGGGCAGATGCGCTTCATCCTGCTGGAGCGTCTGGGCGCGGCCTACATCAACGCGGCGACGCCCGATGCGCCGCTGGCGCAGACCCTTTCCGAGTGCACCGCGGCGGCGCCGGCCCCGGCCTGATTGCCGCGCAGCAGCAAGCGGCTAAGGGCTTGAGCCGCTTGAGAATCCCGTATATAGTTCGCGGTTCCCCGTACGAAACCGACAGGGGTCGGTGCGTCCGGCGTTTCCTTTCGATTCGAGGTGTGACGTGATGCAATCCGGTCTTCCTGCGCGCCAGGGACTCTACGACCCCGCCAACGAGCACGACGCCTGCGGCGTCGGATTCATCGCGCACATCAAGGGCCGCAAGAGCCACGCGATCGTCGAGCAGGGCCTGCAGATCCTGAAGAACCTCACGCATCGCGGGGCGGTGGGCGCGGACCCGCTCGCCGGCGACGGCGCGGGCATCCTGATCCAGATTCCGGATGCGTTCTTCCGCGAGGAGATGGCCCGGCAGGGCGTCACCCTGCCGCCGCTCGGCGAGTACGGCGTGGGCATGGTGTTCCTGCCGCAGGAACCGGCCAGCCGCTACGCCTGCGAGTACGAGATCGAGCGCGCGATCAAGGACGAGGGGCAGGTGCTGCTCGGCTGGCGCGACGTGCCGCGGGACAACTCGGGCCTCGGCGAGAGCGTCAAGAAGATCGAGCCGGTGATCCGCCAGGTCTTCATCGGCCGCGGCGCGGGCGTCACGGTCACCGACGCGCTCGAGCGCAAGCTCTACATCATCCGCAAGGCTTCGGGGCACGCGATCCAGGCGCTCAAGCTGCGTCACGGCAAGGAGTTCTACGTGCCGTCGATGTCGGCGCGCACGGTGGTCTACAAGGGCATGCTCCTCGCCGGGCAGGTGGGCCAGTACTACAAGGACCTGCAGGATCCGCGCTGCGTCTCGGCGCTGGCGCTGGTGCACCAGCGGTTCTCGACCAACACCTTCCCGACGTGGGACCTCTCCCATCCGTTCCGGATGATCGCGCACAACGGCGAGATCAATACGCTGCGCGGCAACGTCAACTGGATCCGCGCACGCCAGGGCGCGATCTCGAGCCCGATCCTCGGCAAGGACCTCGACAAGGTGTGGCCGCTCATCTATGACGGCCAGTCCGACTCCGCCTCGTACGACAACGCGCTGGAACTGCTCGTGATGGGCGGGTACTCCATCGCCCACGCCATGATGATGATGATTCCCGAGGCGTGGGAGGGCCACACCATGATGGACCCGACGCGGCGCGCGTTCTACGAGTACCACGCGGCGATGATGGAGCCGTGGGACGGCCCGGCCGCGATCGC
>CAZKHE010000180.1:0-6672 GCA_964552535.1 uncultured Enterobacteriaceae bacterium
CTTCATCACGGTGGTCGCCATCCACGCTGCGACGGCGCTGCTGCCCGCGTTCGGCGCGAAGGTCGCGTGGCTGCTCCTGCCCGGTCCCGTGCTCGGATTCGTGGCCATCCTGCCGCTCGCGCGCGCCGCGCGCGCTTGAAACTTCGCCCGCGCCGGTTGCCCGGGCTTGCCAGCCCGGCGCCTCAAACCATTGAGCGCGCGTCCCTTTCCGGCAGGGACGTCCTCGGCACGGAAATCGCACGCCTGCGTGCGTTTCCCCTCCGGACCCCGCCATGCCCGACGCGCCCACGCTGTTCGAGCCGGACGTCAACGCCTGTGCGGTCACCCGCGCCGGTCGCGTGGCGCTTCTCGTCGACGCCGAGTCGTACTTCCCGGTCTTCATGCGCGCCGCCGAGCGCGCCGAGCGCTCCATCGTCATCGTCGGGTGGGATTTCGACAGCCGCACGCCGCTCGCCTTCAGCGGAGACGGCACGCCGCTGCTGACGCTGGGCGATTTCCTCAATCGGTTGTGCAAGAAGCGCCGGCGGCTGCGGGTGAAGATCCTCGAATGGGACTACCCGATGGTGTTCGGCGTCGACCGCGAGTTCCCGCCGCTGTACGGCCTCACCTGGAAACCGCACCGGCACATCGAGTTCCATTACGACGACACCCATCCGCTCGCCGGCTCGCACCACCAGAAGATCGTGGTGATCGACGACAAGCTCGCCTTCGTCGGCGGCCTCGACCTCGGCGCGCGGCGGTGGGACAGCCGCGACCATCGTCCCGACGATCCGCGTCGCGTGGCCGGCGGCACGCCGTATCCGCCGTTCCACGACATGATGATGTGCGTGGACGGCGAGGCGGCGCGCGCCCTGGCCACCGTCGCGCGCGAGCGCTGGCGCCGCGCCACGCGCCACGCGCTGGAGTCGGTGCACACCGACAGCGATCCGTGGCCGGCGACGCTCGAGCCCGACGTGCGGGACGTGCGCGTCGGCATCGCCTGCACCGCGCCGGCCACTGACGGCAACCAGGGCAGTCGCGAGATCGAGCGGCTGTACCTGGACATGATCGCCCGTGCGCGGCGCTACATCTACGTCGAGAACCAGTACTTCACCGCGCAGAAGATCGGCGCCGCGCTCGCTGCGCGCCTCGCCGAGCCCGACGGTCCGGAGATCGTCGTCGTCTCGCGCCTTCTCAGCCACGGATGGCTCGAGGAGATGACCATGACGCTGCTGCGCACGAAGCTCATCCGCGACCTGCGCGCCGCCGACGCGCACGGGCGCTTCGACATCTACTACCCGCACGTCGAGGGCCTCACCGAGGGCACCTGCGTGGACGTGCACGCGAAGCTGATGATCGTCGACGACGAGTGGCTGCGCATCGGCTCGTCCAACCTCTCCAACCGCTCGATGGGTCTCGACACCGAGTGCGACGCCGTGGTCGAGGCGGCGGGGCGCGCCGACGCGCGCGAGGTGATCCGCGGCTTCCGCGACGGGCTGCTCGCGGAGCACCTCGGCGTCCCGCGCGAATCGGTCGAGCACGCGATCGAGGGCCGCGGCTCGCTGCACGCGGCGATCCGCTCGCTCGGCTCGCCGGAGCGCACGCTGCGACGCTTCGAGGAGGTCGAGGAGTGGTCGGACACGGTCATCAGCACCGTCGGCCTAGCGGATCCCGAGAAGCCGGTCTCGGTGGACATGCTGGTGGAGCAGTTCTCGCCGGACGTGGAAGTGCGCCAGGCGCGTCCGATGTGGATGAAACTCGGTGCGGCCGTGACCGTGCTCGTGCTGCTCACCGCGCTCTGGCGCCTGACGCCCCTCGCCGAGGTGATGACCGCCGAGAACGTCACCGCGTGGGCGGAGACGGTCGCGGGGTACTGGTGGGCGCCGGTCGTCATCGTGCTCGCCTACACGCCGGCGAGCGTGCTCATGTTCCCGCGGCCGCTGATCACGCTCGCGGCGGTGGTCGCGTACGGACCGTGGAAGGGCTTCGCGTTCGCCATGAGCGGGATCCTGCTCGCGGCGGCGGCCACCTACGTCGCAGGCCGGCTGTTCCGCCGCGACACCGTCCGGCGCATCGCCGGGGAGCGCCTCAACCGCATCACCCATGCGCTGCGCGACCACGGGCTGCTCGCGGTGACCGCGCTGCGCCTCGTGCCGATCGCGCCGTTCATCGTCGAGGGCGTGGTCGCCGGCGCCATCCGCATCAAGGCCTGGCAGTTCCTGCTCGGCACCTTTCTCGGCATGCTGCCCGGCGTGCTCGGCGCCACGGTGTTCGCCGATCAGCTCGAGGCGGCGCTCGAGGATCCCTCCAAGATCAACTGGTGGGTGGTCGCCGGCATCGTGGCCGCGCTCGGGTCGCTCACCTGGATCGTCAAGCGGTGGCTGAATCGCATCGAGCACGACGAGCACGTGCGTCCGCGCACCGCCCCGGAGACGCCGGCGCGCGGCGCCCCCGCGCCGCGGCGCGCTTGACCGCGCCCGGCGCCGCGATCATTCTCGACGCTTCGTTCCAGGGGAGGGTCGCATGGCGGCGGAGACGGCGGTGATCGTGGGCGCGGGACAGGGATTGAGCGCGTCGCTCGCGCGCGCCTGCGCGGCGCGCGGCATGCGAGTGGCGATGGTGGCGCGCAACGCCGGGAAGCTCGCGTCGCTCGCCAGCGAGACCGGCGCCCGCGCCTACGCCTGCGATGCCGCGCAGCCTGAGGCGGTCGGGCGGCTCTTCGCGGCGCTAGACGCGGACTTCGGAACCCCCGCGCTGGTGGTCTACAACGCGAGTGCCCGGGTGCGCGGCCCGATCGGCGACCTCGATCCGCCGCGGGTGCTGGAAGCGCTCGCCGTCACCGCCTACGGCGGCTTCCTCGTCGCGCAGGCCGCGGCGCGGCGGATGTTGGCGGCGGGGCGGGGGTCGATCCTCTTCACCGGCGCCTCGGCGAGCATCAAGGGCTACCCGCAGTCGGCGCCGTTCGCGATGGGCAAGTTCGCCCTGCGCGGGCTGGCGCAGAGCATGGCCCGCGAGCTCGCGCCGCAGGGCATCCACGTCGCGCACTTCGTCATCGACGGCGGCATCCGCCAGCCCGGCGACGCGCGGGCGGCGGAGCGCGGCGCCGACGGGCTGCTCGATCCGGACGCCATCGCCGCGACGTACCTGCACGTCCACGACCAGCCGCGCAGTGCGTGGACCTGGGAGGTGGAGCTGCGGCCGTGGACGGAGAAGTTCTGACGCAGTCATCAGGGCTTGGAGATCGTCCGCAGGGCGGTCGCCGGACCCGGCGGCGGAGCCTGGAGCCGCCGCGTTACGCCGCGGCTGGAGCTCTCGTGGCGGCCTTGACGCGTGCTTTCCGCGGCGTGCCCGCCAGCCCGCCGGCGAGCGCGTCCATCGTGCGCGAGTAGTGCTCGCGCAGGGCGCTCGCCGCGCGGGCCTCGTCCCGCGAGAGCACGGCGTCCAGCAATTCGCGGTGTTCGGCGGCGATGTCCCGCGCGAGGGCCGCCTTCGGCGTGCGCAGCACGCGGATGAGCCGGTAGCGCTCCGCCTGGTCGTACAGGTTCGCGGCGTAGTTCAGCAGCCAGGGCGAGTCACACGCCGAGAGGAGCGCCATGTGGAAGCCGCGGTGGACCTCCGCCCAGGTGTGCGGGTCGGCGCCCGGGCCGACCGGAATCGGCATGCGCGCCAGGCGGTGGAACGCGCTCATCACCGCGGTTTCCCATTCCACGCCCCCATAGCGCATCGACCGCGCGAGGGCTTCACCCTCGATCAGCAGACGCACCGAGAGGATGTCCTTGGCCTCGTCGGCCGACACCGGCGCGACGCGATAGCCGCGCTGGCCCTCCGCGACCACCAGCCGCTCGACCGCGAGCTTGGAGAGGGCTTCGCGCAGGGGACTGACGCCGAGCCCGTAGCGCTTGCGCAGATCGTCGCTGCGCAACGGTGCGCCCGGGAGCAGGCGGCCCCACACGATGTCGTCGCGGAGGCGCGCGTAGGCGAGTTCCGCGAGCGTGCGGAATGCCTTGCCCGCATCGTCCGGAAACCCGGGGACCGCCCGCTTCATGCCGGTGCACCCATTGCGCTCTGCACATTGACAAGCAATTTCCAAAGTGTAGAGTATTTTGGAAATGGATTGAAGTCCAGCGGCCGCAGAGACCGCATCGACTGACTCGGACGGCGCGCCGTCCGTACCCAAAGGAGAACCCGGATGTCTGGTGCTGTCGCGCGGCTGCTCGCCGCCCTCGTCCTCGCCGTCACGCTCGCCGGCTGCGCCAGCGCTCCCGACGCCCCGCCCAATCCGCCTCAGAAAGTGAGCGTCATCGTCTTCCCGGGCGGCTGGAACCTGCCGATCTGGGTGGCGAAGGAGAAGGGAATGTTCACGCGGAACGGCGTCGAAGTGGTCGTCACCGACACGCCGAACTCGCGCTTCCAGCTCACCGGGCTGATCGAGGGCAAGTTCGACATCGGCATGACGGCGATCGACAACATCGTGGCCTACCGCGAAGGACAGGGGGCCGCGCCGGTGGACGGTTCCGATCTCGTCGCGGTGATGGGCGGAGACCGCGGGTTCCTGCGGCTCGTCTCGGTACCCGAGGTGAAGACCATTGCCGACCTCAAGGGCAAGACGCTGTCCGTGGATGCGCTCACCACCGGATACGCCTTCGTGCTCCTCGAGGTGCTGGCGCGCAACGGGCTGGTGCTGGACCGCGATTACCAGACGGTGAGCGCCGGAGGCGGGGTCCAGCGCTACAACGCGCTGCTCGAGAAGAAGCATGCCGCGACGCTGCTCATCGCGCCGCTCGACGTGATGGCGCAGGAGAAGGGCTTCAACCGGCTGGCGGATGCGTCGCAGGCGCTGGGGCGTTATCAGGGGCTCGTCGCGGGCACGCGCAAGTCGTGGGCGGAGAAGAACCGCGCCGCGCTGGTGGGCTACATCCGCGGCTACGCCGAGGCGGTCGAGTGGATCTTCGATCCGCGCAACCGGGAGGAGGCGATCGCGATCTTCATGAAGAACACGCCGAACGCAACGCGCCAGTCGGCCGAGCGCGCCTACGCGGTTCTCACGCATCCCACGGAAGGCCTGCAGCGGAAGGCGCAGATCGACCTGGAGGGCGTCGCGACGGCGCTGCAGCTGCGGTCGAAGTACGCGAAGCCGCAGAAGGCGCTCGCCGATCCCGCGAGCTACTACGAGTCCCGCTACTACGACGCCGCGATGCGCCGCTAGCCGCGCCGCCGACAGGAGCCTCGCCGATGAGCCACCGCGTCACCCTCCAACCGTCCGGCCACACCTACGAGGTGCCCGACGGCAAGACCATCCTTCACACCGGCCTCGACGCCGGCTTCAACATGCCCTACAGCTGCAAGACGGGCGTGTGCAAGACGTGCCGCGGGACGATCCTCGAGGGCAAGGTGGACTACGGCATGGTCCATCCCACCTACCTCTCCGAGGAGGACAAGGCGCAGGGCTACGCGCTGCTGTGCATGGCGAGCCCGCTCTCCGACGTCACGATCCAGGTGCGCGAGCTCGACGGGCTCGCGGGCATCACCGTTCGCACGGTGCCCTGCCGGGTGATGAAGGTCGAGAGGCTGGCGCCCGACGTGATGTTCGTCCATCTGCGCCTGCCGATGAACGAGAACATGCGCTTCGTCGCCGGGCAGTACGTGGAGCTGCTGCTCAAGGACGGCGTCCGCCGTGCCTACTCGATCGCCAACAGGCCGCTCACCACCGGCGTGATCGACGTCGAGCTGCACATCCGGCACACCCCCGGCGGGCTCTTCACCGACCGCGTCTTCTCCACGCTGAAAGAGCGCGAGCTCCTGCGCTTCGAGGGCCCGCTCGGCACCTTCTTCCTGCGCGAGGACAGCGACAAGCCGGTCGTCTTCGTCGCGAGCGGCACCGGCTTCGCGCCGATCAAGTCGATGCTGGAGTACGCGTTCGACCGGGGCCTGAACAAGGCGCGCCCGATGACGCTGTACTGGGGCTGCCGCACGCGGCGCGATCTCTACATGCTCGACCTGCCCAGTGCGTGGGCCGCGGAGCAGGAGAACTTCCGCTTCGTCCCGGTCCTCTCCGAGCCGCTTCCCGAAGACGGCTGGACCGGCCGGACGGGCTTCGTCCACCGCGCCGTGATGGAGGACTTCCGCGACCTCTCCGGCCATCAGGTGTACGCCTGCGGCGCGCCGGCGATGGTGGACGCGGCCAAGTCCGACTTCACCGCCCAACGAGCCCTGCCGGCGGAGGAGTTCTTCGCCGATTCGTTCCTGACCGCAGCCGACGTCGCGAAGGCATCGGTCGCCGCCTGAGCCCGCACACTTCACCGAGGAGGACACCATGAGCGTCGCCGCCGAAATGATCCAGGACCCGATTGTCGAGCCGAAGCACCCCGACTCGATCGTGAAGCCCTACGTGCTGTCGCACGGCACGTGCGAGTGCTTCAACATGGCCGAGACCCGCCGGTTCTACGAGGAGTTTCTCGGCATGGAATGCGTCCGGCACGCGAAGCCGGCGATGGTGTTCCGCCTCGGCCTCAAGTTCCACGTCGTCTGCGTGGAGGTGGGCAAGGCGGTGCACCCGTGCAACGTGCTCAACCACTGGGGCGTGGACGTGCGCACCCGCGAGGAGGTGGACGCCGCGCACGCCGCCGCGCTGAAGTACCAGGAGAAGTACAAGATCCGCCAGGTGCTGCCGGTGGTGGAGCAGCACGGCGTGTA
>CAZKHE010000181.1:0-6666 GCA_964552535.1 uncultured Enterobacteriaceae bacterium
AAGGCCTTTCATGAGACAAGTGCTTGACCTACCCCGAAGGCGAGCGGGACCGTCAGAGCCTCGGTCGCGAGGCCCAAGCCGACAAAGCCAAGGAAGGAGAAGAAGTACAACGGATTGCGTGTCATGGCATAGGGCCCCTCGGTGACCAGCACGGCGTTCTTCCTGCCACCGATGTACAGGGCGCACCAGAGCCTGCCAACCGTGGCCACGCCGACGAGGACAACTCCCGCCACGAACAACGCGTGACCGAACATCGAGCCTTCCCAGGCACTGGATGTGACGAGCATTGCTGTCAGAAACGTGCCTGCAAAGATTCTCGACACCGCGATGCGACGGTTGGCGAAAAAGCTGCCCAACGATGCCATTTCCAGGACCTCCCGGTGCACGCTATCGCAGCGGCGTGAACCGCCCCTGCAGCGGCTTGTGTCCGGGCAGGGAGACGTTCACGACAACGGCAAGCGACTTGTCCGCCTCGAACCCGCCCTTGCCCACGAGGCGATTGTCTCCGTCGGGCGCGAGCGAGATGTCGGTGGTCTTGCCCTTCGCGAGCACCGTCGCCTTGCCCGATGCACCGGTGCTCGCGATCTTCGCGTCCTTCGCATCAAAGAGGAACACGATGATCTGGCCGGGCTTCGCGACCACCTCGACGTGCTTGTCGCCGATGTCCCTCATCTGGCCGCCGTTCGGCCCCTTGTGATCGCCTGGGCCGGCCAGCGTCGCGCCGGACAAGAACAGCGCCGCAGCACCGAGGATGCCGCACAGTAGATTACGCATCGCTACTCTCCTGGTCTTGCTGTTGGTTTGGAACGCATCAGAACACCTCGGCCGGCTGGCCCGCCTTGTCATCGGCGTCGTCCAGCAGCCGCTCCAGCGGCTTGGCACCGAAGAGCATGAACATCGCCGGCGTGACGAAGGTATCGAGCAGGGTCGCGCTGATGAGACCGCTGAAGATCACCACCGCCACCGGATGCAGGATCTCCGTGCCAGGCGCCTCCGCGTCGAAGAGCAGCGGCGAGAGGGCGAGTGCGGCCACGAGCGCCGTCATCAGCACCGGGTTCAGCCGTTCCAGCGAACCGCGCACGATCATCGGCACGCCGAAGCGCTCGTGCTCGAAGCGGCACAGGTTGATGTAGTGGCTGACCTTCAGGATGCCGTTGCGCACGCTGATGCCGGCGAGCGTCACGAAGCCGATGATCGCAGCCAACGACAGCGGCTGGCCGGAGAGCCATAGCCCCACCACCGCACCGACGAGCGCGAGCGGAATGTTCGCCATGATCATGAGCGCCAGGACGGTCGAGCGGTAACGGCTGTAGAGCACGAGGAACACCAGCGCGAGCGAGGCGAGGGAAAGCAGCCCCACCAGTCGTGCCGACTCCTCCTGCGCCTCGAACTGCCCGCCCAGCGTGATGAAGTAGCCCTCGGGTACGCGGAACTCGGCGACCACGCTGCGGATGTCGGCGACCACGTCGGATAGCGCCCGCCCCTGTGCGTTGGCGGAGATGACGATGCGCCGCTTCCCGTCGTCGCGGCTCACCTGGTTGGGGCCGTCGCTGTCTTCGATGGTGGCCAGCCGCGACAGCGGCACACGCCCCGCCGGCGTCTCGATCAGCACGTTGCGCAAGCCCTCCACCGAGCGCGCCTGTTCGGGCAGACGCAGGACCAGGTCGAAGCGCCGGTTGCCTTCGATCACCTGCGCCACGCGCGCGCCGTCCACCAGGGTCTGCAGTCCGGTAAGGATGTCCGACACCGGGACGCCGTAACGCGCGGCCGCCGCATAGTCCACTCGCACGCGGATCTGCGGCGCCAGCACCTGCTTCTCGATCTCGAGGTCGGCGATCCCGGGGATGGCGGCAAGCCGCTCGCGCAGCGCCGCCGCCTGGCCGCGAAGCGTGTCCAGATCCTCGCCGAAGATCTTAATCGCGATCTGCGCCCGCACGCCCGACAGCATGTGATCGATGCGGTGCGAGATCGGCTGGCCGATGTTGATCGCGGCCGGCAGCGGCGCCAGTTGCGTGCGGATGTCGGCGTAGATCGCGTCAAGCGACCGCCCGGAACGGCGCAGCTTGAGATCGAGCTCAGATACATGCACGCCTTCGGCATGCTCGTCCAGCTCCGCACGGCCACTGCGCCGGCCGACGTGCTCCACCTCCGGCACGCCGGCGACCAGTTGCTCGGCCTGTCGCGCCACGCGCACCGACTCGGTCAGTGTGACGCCCGGGTTCAGGCGCAGACCGACCAGCACCGAGCCCTCGTTGAACGGCGGCAGGAAGGTCTTCGAGAAGAACGGCACCGCCGCGCCCGCGGCGGCGGCCGCGAGTGCCGCAGCGGCGACCGCCAGGCGCGGCCGCGCAAGTACGCCGCCGAGCAGTCCGGCGTAGCCGCGCTTCATCGCGTCCACCCAGCGCGGCTCGCCGTGCGCCGCATCCGCGATGTTCGGCAGCAGGTAGTAGCACAGCGCGGGCGTCACGGTCACCGAGACCAGCATGCTCGCGAGCACCGAGACGATGTAGGCCGTGCCCAGCGGGATGAAAAGCCGTCCTTCGATGCCCGGGAGCACGAAGAGCGGCACGAACACGAGCACGATGATCAGCGTCGCGTACACGATCGCCGAGCGCACTTCCAGCGTCGCGCGTGCGATCACCAGCAGCGGTGCGAGCCGCGTGGTGCGGCGGCCGTTCTCGCGCAACCGGCGCAGCACGTTCTCCACGCCCACCACCGCGTCGTCCACGAGCTCGCCCACGGCGATCGCCAGCCCGCCGAGCGTCATGGTGTTGATCGACAGCCCGAAGTACCGGAACACCAGCGCGGTCACCAGAATCGACAGCGGAATCGCGGCAAGCGAAATAAGCGTGGTGCGAAAGTTCCCGAGAAAGAGGAAGAGGACCACGGCGACGACCGCCGCCCCGAGCGCGAGCTTGCCTTGCAGGTTGCCGATGGAGGCTTCGATGAAGGACGCCTGGCGGAAGGTCACCCGCGGCGCGGCCATGCCCTCGGGGAGGGACGTCGAGAGGGTCTCGAGCGCGGCCTCGATGTCGCGGGTCAGCCGAACGGTGTCGGCGTCGGGCTGCTTCTGCACGCCCAGGATGACGGCCGGCGCGCCGCCGAAGCCGGCGTCGCCGCGCTTGATGGCCGGGGCGAAGCGCACGTCGGCAATCTGCTCGAGCAGGATCGGTTGCCCGTTGCGGCTGGTGAGCGCGACGCGGCGCAGGTCCTCGAGGCGCGCGGTGCGCCCGAGATTGCGGATCAGGTACTCGCGGCTGTTGAGCTCCAGGAACCCCCCGCTCGTGTTGGCCGAGAACGCGCGCAGCGCGAGCTCCACCTGGTCCAGCGTGATGCCGAGCGCGGCCATGCGCGCGGTGTCGGGCTGCACCTGGAACTGTCGAACCTCCCCGCCAATCGGAATCACCTGGGACACGCCGGGGATGGTGAGGAGCCGGGGACGCAGCACCCAGTCGGCGTACTCGCGCACCCGCATCGGATCGATCTTCGCCGCGTCGATCGGGATGGCGATGAGCATGATCTCGCCCATGATCGAAGACACCGGCCCCATGCGCGGCTGGACCGCCGCGGGGAGCTGGTCGCGCACGATGCCCAGGCGCTCGGCCACGAGCTGGCGTGCGCGGTAGATGTCCACCGCCCAGTCGAACGTGACGTACACGAAGGAGAGGCCTGCGGAGGACACCGAGCGCACCGTCCCCACGCCCGGCAAGCCGGTCATGGCGGTCTCCAGCGGAAAGGTGATGAGGGTCTCCACCTCCTCGGGCGCCATCCCACCGGCCTCGGTCATCAGCGTGACCGTCGGCCGGTTGAGGTCTGGGAACACGTCCACGGGCGTGCGCAGTGCGGTGAGCAGCCCGTAGAGCATCAGCACCACGGCGATGGCGAGCACCAGCAGGCGGTTTCGCAGGCTCGCGTTGACGATCCAGTTGAACATGGCGGTGCCTATCGGACCTGGTTGACCAGCGACGCACCCTGCGTCACCACGCGTGCGCCGGGTTCGAGCCCGGCGAGCACGGCGACGTGCGCGCCGTCGAGCTCCGTGTAGCGCACGACGCGCGGCACGAACCGCTCGGCGCCGGTGTGTTGCCAGACGATGGTTTCGTTGCCGGGGTTGCGCACCAGGGCGGCGGTCGGCACGGCAATGCCCTCCACCGTTCGGCGCGACTGCACGACCACCTTCACCGGCTGCCCCACCGCAAGCGGCGCCTCCGCGGCGCCGGCGGTGCGGAACTGGAGCGGCAGGGCGAGATCGCGCAGGGTGCGCGCCGCCCCGATGAATACGAGCGGCACCGTGCGGCCGCTGCCCAAGTCCAGCGCGGCCGCGCCGACGTCGGTCGCCAGTGCCGGCTCGAAGGTCACCGCCTCGATGCGCATGCGCGCCGGATCGACGATATCGAACACCACGTCGCCGGCGTTCACCACCTGCCCGGCAACGGCGTTGGCGATCGAAATGACGCCATCGGCCGAGGCAACCAGCGGTTCGTCCGCGCGCAAGGATGCGCCGACCACCGCCGTGCGTGCCTTGAGGCTCGCGAGGTCGGCGCGTGCGGCCTCGATGTCCTTCTGCGGCACGCTGCCTTCCAGGCTCTCGAGCCGTGCCAGCCGCTTAACCGCGAGGTCGCGTTGGGCGCTCAGCTCGGCGAGCTGAGCGGCCTGGTTGCCGCGTTCGATCTGTGAGGCCGACGGGTGGACATACGCGAGCACCTCGCCCTTGCGCACGCGCTGGCCGAGGCTGGGCAGCCCGCGGGGGCCGGGCTCGATACGCCCGGCCCGCATGGGCTGCACGCGTCCACCCGCGTTGGGGTCCAGGATGACGCGGCCGTTGAGCGTGACCGAAGTCGGGAGTGCGGCACGCGCGACCACCATGGTGCGCACCCCGAGCTGGCGCTGCGACGGCTTGGGCAAGAACACGCTGCCGTCAGGGAGCCGCTGCGGACCGTTCGCATTGGCCGGGGCGGCATCGTCGCCGTGATCGTGCCCGGGCCCGGCGTGCGCGGGGAACGCGACGAACGCTGCGATGAGTAGCGCGAGGGGAAACTTCATTTGCGTCTCCGCAGGAGGAGCGCTGCGACGCCAAGGAGGACGAGCAACAGCAGGAGGTAGGGCCAGCGAGTGAGCCACGCGGTGTCGGCATGCGCCGCAGCGACGGCGCCGCGGTCGGGCACCTCGAGCGTGCCCTCCAGTAGATCCTGCTCGCCGGCAGCGGCGATGGTGAACACCAAGGCGTGGCGCCCGGGCTTGGCCAGCGCGTCTGCCTTCACGCGGAAGGTGCCGTCCGGCGCGGCCGTGGCGACGCTTTTGAGTGCATCCCCGCTGATCGCGATCTCAGCGGCGGTGACAGGTTCGTTGTCCGCGTATCGGTCCAGGTAAAGGACGAGCTCGCCCGCCTCCAGCACTCCGACCAGCTCGAAGAGATCGGAGTGCGTGCCGAACCGCGGCGCGGCAACACTGGACCCGGACGAGGGCGCGGGGCCGTGGTCGTGTCCCGGCCCCGCAAGGGCGGTCGACGTAAAGGCGATCACCAACAGGGTCAGCACGAGTCGCATCACGGCAGCACTCCGTAAGCCTGGTTAAGCCTTGCCGTGGCAAGGCCGAAGTCAAGACGTGCAGCCTCGGCGGCGATAGCCGCCTCGCGCGCAATGGCACGCACGCGCAGCACGTCCACGACACCGCGTTCGCCCGCCCGGAAGGCACGTTCGATCAATTCGAGGTTCTCGCGCGCGACCTCGCGTTGCGCCATCGCGATCGCCTGCTGCGCACGGGCCCCCTCGAGCGTGGCCTGCGCGCGCTGCAGATCGTTCTGCACCTGCTTGCGTACCGCGACCGCTGCCACCTGCGCCTCCGACAGTTCCGCGCTCGCCGCCGCGATGCGCGGTGCGTTGCGTACTTCGGTATCGAGCGGGATGGCGATCCCGACGCGAACGGTGTTGCGGTAGTCGCCGCCGTACACGTCGCGGTCGAAGCGCGGCACGATGCCGAGCGTCGGGTTGTCGCGGCGGACGGTCTGCACGTAGTCGAGGCGCGTGCGCGCCGCTTCGATGCTGCGCAGGCTTGCGACGACGCGTGGGTTCGCATCGAGGTCCGGCGCACCTGCCACCGTTTCGGGCACGTCCGCCGCCAGCGCAGCCGCGCCGACCAGCGTCGCGTAGGCGCCGAGCGTCGCACGTTCCTCAGCAGCGGCTGCTGCGACGGCAAAGCGCGCGGCGAGCTGCTCCGCCTGAGCGAGCAGGAGGTCGGTGCGCGCGAGATCGCCCGCGCGCACACGCCGCGCAACGTCGGCTTCGAGCGCCTCGGCCGTCATCTGCCGCGACTCTTCGAGCAGGCGCGCGCTGCGTGCGCGATGCGCGGCCCACAGCGCTTCGCGGACTTCGCCGGCCACATCGAGACGGCTCGAGGTCGCGCGCGCGGCCAGCGCGGTGCGATCCCCGTTGACGATGCGCCGCTGCGCGTCGCGCTGCCCGGGGAGCCACAATGGCATGGCGATGCTCGGCTCCCACTCGTTCTTGCCGCGTTCGGGGCCCTGCTGCGTGTCGAAAGGTTCGACCCACCGCGGCAGGTCTCGGCGTACGTCGAGCCCGACCGTCGGGGAATCGGGAAACCAAGCTTCGGTCACGCGCTCGCGCGCGTCGAGCTCGTCGGCGCGCGCGGCCTGCGCATCGGCTTGGC
>CAZKHE010000182.1:0-6650 GCA_964552535.1 uncultured Enterobacteriaceae bacterium
CTCGGCGAGTACATCATCCAGCTCGCCAAGGAGCCGCCCTCGCACATCATCGCGCCGGCGGTGCACAAGTCGAAGGACGAAGTCTCGGATCTCTTCGTGAAGCACCACGGCACCGCGCACAAGAGCGAGATCCCCGAGCTCACCCGCGAGGCGCGCGAGGTGCTGCGCCAGCACTTCGTGACCGCCGACCTCGGCATCAGCGGCGCCAACTTCCTGATCGCGGAGTCGGGGTCCGGCGTCATCGTCACCAACGAGGGCAACGGCCGCATGGTGACGACGCTGCCGCGTGTGCACGTCTCCATCACCGGCATCGAGAAGGTGATCGGGACGCTCGAGGACTTCTCGCTCCTGCTGCGCTCGCTCACGCGCTCGGCCACCGGGCAGCCGATCTCGAACTACGTCTCGATGTTCACCGGGCCGAAGGGCGCCGGCGACCTCGAGGGTCCCGAGCACATGTACTTCATCCTGGTGGACGGCGGCCGCACCAACCTGCTCGGCACCGACATGCAGGACATGCTTCGCTGCATCCGCTGCGGCGCCTGCATGAACCACTGCCCGGTGTACCGGACCGTCGGCGGACATGCCTACGGGTGGGTCTATCCCGGGCCGATGGGGGCGATCCTCACGCCGTCGTACGTGGGCCTGGAGAACGCGCTGGATCTCCCGCACGCCGCGACGCTGTGCAACCAGTGCGGCGTCGTGTGCCCGGTGAAGATCCCGCTGCCGGACCTGCTGCGCAACCTGCGGGAGAAGCAGGTCGACCGCGGGCTGCGTCCGGCCTCCGAGCGCTTCGGCCTGCGCGCGTGGGCGTTCGCGGCGCGCCGCCCCAGGCTCTACGCGCTCGGCGCGAAGCTCGGCGCCCGCTGGCTGCGGTTCCTCGGCGGCGGGCCGAGACTGATCCACCGGCTGCCGTTCGTCGGCGGCGGCTGGACCATCGGCCGCGACATGCCGGCGCCGCAGGGCAGGACCTTCCGGGAGCTCTACCGGGCGCGCAAGGGTCGCGACGGGCGATGACCGCGCGCATTGACACCCCCGGGCGGGCGCAATAGCTTCACGGTTTGTCCCAGTGCGCCCGCGAGAGGCGTGCGGAATCACCCCCACCGGAGGAACCATGCTGAAGACCCTCATCGCGGCGACGCTCGCCGCCGCCGTCGCCGGTGCCGCCCCGGCGTTCGCGCAAAGCTATCCGTCGCAGCCCATCAAGTTCATCGTGCCGTTCACGCCCGGTACCGGCATGGACACCATCGCGCGCACCGTGGGCCCCAAGCTCGGGGAACGGCTCGGGCAGCCGGTCGTGGTGGAGAACCGCCCGGGGGCGAGCGGCAACATCGGCGCGGAGCAGGTCGCGAAGGCGCCCGCGGACGGCCACACGGTGCTGGTCACCGCCAACACCATGCTGATCGCGGCGCAGTTGTACAAGAGCGTGCCGTACGACCCGATGACCGACTTCGCGCCGGTGTCGCTGGCCGCCTGGGGCACGCTGCTCCTGTGCGCGAACCCGAAATCGGGCATCGAGAGCGTGCAGGACCTGGTCACGAAGGCGAAGGCGAGCCCGGGCAAGATCACCTACGCGTCGCCCGGCGTCGGCACGCCGCACCACATGTCGATGGAGCTCTTCCGCGAGCGCACCGGGCTCGACATGCTGCACGTGCCGTACAAGGGCAGCGCCGGCGCGCTCACCGATCTCCTCTCCGGCGAAGTGAACGTCGGCTTCGTGCCGGTGCACGTCGCGATGCCGCAGATCAAGGCCGGCAAGCTGAAGGCGCTGGCGGCGGGCGCGAAGCAGCGCCATCCCAACGCGCCCGACGTGCCGACGCTGGACGAGCTCGGCTACAAGGGCGTGGACGTCGAGATGTGGTACGCGTTCTACGCCCCGAAGGGCACGCCGCCGGCGGTGCTCGCCAAGCTGAACGGCGAGATGCGCGCGATCCTCGCGCAGCCGGACGTGAAGGCGCAGTTCGACAAGGTCGGCCTCGACGTCGCGTCGTCCTCGCCCGAGGAGCTCACGACGCTGATGCAGAAGGACAATCCGCGGTGGCGCGAGGTCATCCGCAAGAACAACATCACCGCACAGTGAGGCGATGACCGGAGCGCAGCGCCTGCCGGTCGTCGTCGCCGGCGCCGGTCCGACCGGCCTGATGTGCGCCCTCGCGCTCGCGCGGCAGGGCATCCCGGTGATCGTCTTCGAGCAGGAGCCGGCGCTGACGCACGACCTGCGGGCCGGTTCCTACCACCCGCCGACGCTGGAGATGATGGCGCCGTACGGCATCACCGGCCGCATGCACGAGACCGGCATCCGCGTGCAGCGCTGGCAGATGCGCAGCCGCGCCGGCGACCTGGTGGCGGAGTTCGACCTCGGGATGCTGGCAGACGTCACGCCCTATCCGTACCGCCTGCACCTCGAGCAGCACCGCCTCACGCCGATCCAGCTCGATCTGCTCGCGCGCGAGCCGTCGGCGGAGGTGCGCTTCGGCCACGGGCTGATCGCGTACGAGCAGCAGGGCGATCGCGTGCGCGTCACCGTGCAGGGGCCGCACGGGCGCGAGCACGTCGAAGCGGCGTGGCTGGTGGGCGCCGACGGCGGGCGCAGCACGGTGCGCAAGCTGCTCGACGTGGAGTTCGAGGGCTTCACCTGGCCCGAGCACTTCCTCGTCGTCAGCACGCCGTACGACCTCGCGCAGCACGGCTTCACGCCGAACGCGTACGTGGCCGATCCGGTCGAGTGGGCCGCGGTGTTCAAGATGCCGCACGACGGCCCGCCCGGCCTGTGGCGCGTGGCGTTCCCCAGCAGCCCCGACGAGCGCGAGGAGGACGTCCTCGACGCCGCGCGCGTCGAGCAGCGCATGCAGGGCTTCCAGCCCAAGCCGGGCCGCTACGAGATCGCCTACAAGAGCATCTACCGCGTCCACCAGCGCGTGGCGAGGGACTGGCGCCGCGGCCGCGTGGTGCTCGCCGGCGACGCCGCGCACCTCAACAATCCGCTCGGCGGCTTCGGCCTGAACAGCGGCATCCACGACGCGATCAACCTCGCCGACAAGCTCGGTCGCGTGTGGCGCGGCGAGGCGGACGAGACGCTCGTCGATCTCTACGCACGCCAGCGCCGCCACGCGACGGTGGAGCAGGTGCAGGCCATGTCGATCCGCAACAAGCGCCTGCTGGAGGAGCGCGACCCCGCGGTCCAGCGCCGCAACATGGAGCAGATGGTGGCGACCGCAGCCGACCCGGCGCGCGCGCGGGAGCACCTGCTCAACACCAGCATGATCGCCGGCCTGCGCCGCGCGACGGCGATCCAGTAGAAGAGAAGGCATACCGCATGAAGCTCTGCCGCTACAACGACAACCGCGTGGGCCTCGTCGTCGAGGGCCGCATCCACGACGTGACGCCCGCCCTCGAGGCGCTGCCGCAGTCGCGCTATCCGCTGCCGCGCCACGATCCGCTGATCGCGCACCTCGCGGCGCTGCGTCCCGCGCTGGAGGAGGCGGCGCGCCGGTCGCCGCCGATCCCGGTGGAGGGCGTCACGCTGCTCTCGCCGGTGGCCAATCCGGGCAAGCTCATCGCCGCGCCGGTGAACTACCGCAAGCATCTCGAGGAGGTGCTCGCCGACAAGCAGATCCATCACGGCAACCTGATCAACGAAATCCACCGCGCGGGGCTCTTCCTCAAGGCGACGAGCTCCCTCGTCGGTCCCGGCGAAGGCGTGCGCCTCGTGCACACCGACCGGCGCAACGACCACGAGGTCGAGGTCGCGGTGGTGATCGGCCGCGAAGGGCGGAACATCAAGGCCGGGGACGCGCCCGGCTACATCGCCGGCTATGCGATCGGGCTCGACATCACCATCCGCGGGCCCGAGGAGCGCAGCTACCGCAAGTCCCCCGACAGCTACTCGGTGCTGGGCCCCTGGCTCGTCACGCCCGACGAGATTCCCGACCCGGCGCGGCTGCGGCTCTCGATCCAGGTGAACGGCGAGACCAGGCAGGACGCCAACACCGAGGATCTGGTGGTGGACATCCCCGGCCTCATCGAGATGGCCTCCAGCTTCTACACGCTGCACCCGGGCGACGTGATCTTCACCGGCACGCCGCAGGGCGTGGGGCCGCTGAAGGCCGGCGACACGATGGTCGCCGCCGTCGAGCGCATCGGCAGCATGAGCGTCGCGGTCCGCGCAGCCTGATCCGGCCCGGCATAGAATCGAACCACTTTCCCCAAAGGCAATCGCCATGAACAAGCCCGTCGAGCTGCAAACCATTCCCCACTGGATCGCCGGCCGCCCGACCGTCGGCGGCAGCGGGCGTTCCGGCCCGGTGTACAACCCGGCGACCGGCGAGATCACCAAGCGCGTCGCCTACGCCAACGCGGCCGATCTCGACGCCGCGGTCAAGGCGGCGCAGGCCGCGCTGCCCGACTGGCGCGACGCCTCGATCCTGCGCCGCGCGCGCGTGATGCAGAAGTTCCTGCAGCTGCTGCAGGCCAACCAGCGCGAGCTGGCCGCGCTGGTGACCGAGGAGCACGGCAAGACGCTGCCCGACGCGATGGGCTCGGTGATGCGCGGCATGGAGGTGGTGGAGTTCGCCTGCGGCATCCCGCACCTGCTGAAGGGCGAGTACTCGGAGAACGTGGGGACCGCGGTGGATTGCCACACCGTGCGCCAGCCGGTCGGCGTGTGCGCCGGCATCACCCCGTTCAACTTCCCGGCGATGGTGCCGATGTGGATGTTCCCGATGGCCATCGCCTGCGGCAACACCTTCATCCTCAAGGTCTCCGAGAAGGTGCCGTCGTGCGCCATGCGCATGGGCGAGCTCCTGAAGGAGGCCGGCCTGCCCGACGGCGTGTTCAACATCGTGCACGGCGACAAGGAGGTGGTGGACGCGATCCTCGACCATCCCGGCATCAACGCGGTGTCGTTCGTCGGATCGACGCCGATCGCCAGGCACATCTACGAGACCTGCGCGAAGAACGGCAAGCGCGTGCAGGCCCTCGGCGGCGCGAAGAACCACGCGGTGGTGCTGCCCGACGCGGACCTCGAGTTCACCGCCGACGCGCTGATCGGCGCCGCCTACGGCTCGGCCGGCGAACGCTGCATGGCGATCTCCGCGGTGGTCGCGGTGGGCGAGGTGGCCGACCCGCTGGTCGCCACGCTCGCGAAGAAGGCGCAGGCGATCAGGATCGGCCCCGGCACCCGCGACGGGATGGACATGGGCCCGCTGGTCACGCGCGAGCACCGCGACAAGGTCAAGGGCTACGTGGACAAGGGCGTGGCCGAGGGCGCGAAGCTCGTGGTGGACGGCCGCGGCTTCGCGGTGCAGGGGCACGAGAACGGCTTCTTCCTCGGCACGAGCCTGTTCGACCACGTGAAGCCGGAGATGACGATCTACAAGGACGAGATCTTCGGCCCGGTGCTGGTCGTGCTGCGCGTGGGCACGATCGAGGAGGCGATCGCGATGGTGAACGCGAGCCCCTACGCCAACGGCACGGCGATCTTCACCGAGTCGGGCGGCGCGGCGCGGCGCTTCGAGAACGAGATCCAGGTCGGGATGGTGGGCATCAACGTGCCGATCCCGGTGCCGGTCGCGTTCTATTCGTTCGGCGGCTGGAAGTCGTCGCTCTTCGGCGACCTGCACATGCACGGCACCGAGGGCATCAAGTTCTACACCCGCACGAAAGTGGTGACGACGCGCTGGCCGCATCAGGACACGCCGCGCGGCGGCGGCTTCATCATGCCGACGCTGGGCTGACCGGCGGCGCCTTGACGACCGCAACGTGACCGGCGCCAGGCGGGCGATCCCGCTGATCGTCGTTGCGGAGCTGTTCGGCACCTCCCTCTGGTTCAGCGCGAATGCCGCGGCGGACGCGCTCGCCGCCGCGTGGGGGCTCGACGCGCGCGACATCGGCGCCCTGACCTCGGCGGTGCA
This sequence comes from uncultured Enterobacteriaceae bacterium, assembly GCA_964552535.1. Lineage (GTDB taxonomy): Bacteria > Pseudomonadota > Gammaproteobacteria > Burkholderiales > SG8-39 > CAZKHE01. The sequence goes on from CAZKHE010000182.1 coordinate 5,910, forward strand.
GCTCGGCTTCATCGCCGGCACGCTCGTGTTCGCGCTGTCCGGCCTCGCCGACCGCTTCGCCGCCAGCCGCATCTTCGCGGTCTGCGCCGTGATCGGGGCGGCGTCCAATGCCGGCTTTGCCCTCGCCGCACAGGGGCTCGCCGACGCCTGGGCGTGGCGCTTCGTCACCGGCTTCGCGCTCGCCGGCATCTATCCGCTGGGCATGAAGCTCGTGGTGAGCTGGGCGCCGGACCGCTCCGGCGAGGCCCTCGGCTGGCTCGTCGGCATGCTGACGCTTGGGACGGCGCTGCCGCACGCGGTGCGCGCCGGCGGCGCGTCGTGGCCGTGGAGCGAAGTCGTGCTGGCGAGCTCGGTGCTCGCGCTCGCCGGCGCCGTGCTGGTCGCGCGCCTCGGCGACGGCCCGCACCTCCGGCGCGGGGCCGGACGCCGGGTGGGCTGGGGAGACGTGACCCGCGCCTTCCGCATCCCTGCCTTCCGTGCGTCGGCATTCGGCTACTTCGGCCACATGTGGGAGCTCTATGCCTTCTGGACCATCGTCCCGTTCCTGCTCGTCGCCACGCTCGCGAGCCCCACGCCGCGCGACGTCGCGTGGTGGTCGTTCGCGGTGATCGGCGCCGGCGCGCTCGGCTGCATCGTCGGCGGCCGGCTGTCGCGCAACATCGGCGGCGCGCGCGTCGCGGCCGCCGCGCTCGCCGCGTCCGCCGCGATGTGCCTGGTGTTTCCTTTGGTGCAGGGCTGGCC
>CAZKHE010000183.1:0-1315 GCA_964552535.1 uncultured Enterobacteriaceae bacterium
TCGGCCTGCCGACGGTGCAGGACATCCTGCGCGAGCTGGAGAAGCCGGGCCGCGATCCGCGGCCGGAGTTCAGGACCGCCGCGTTCCGCGAAGGCGTGGAGGATCTGAAGGACCTCCAGCCGGGCATGCAGCTCGAAGGCGTCGTCACCAACGTGACCAACTTCGGCGCGTTCGTGGACATCGGCGTGCACCAGGACGGCCTCGTGCACATCTCGGCGATGAGCGAAAAGTTCGTGCGCGATCCGCGCGAAGTCGTGAAGGCCGGCGACATCGTGAAGGTGAAAGTGCTGGAGGTCGACCTGCCGCGCAAGCGCATCGCGCTCACCATGCGCCTGTCCGATGCCGCCGACCCGGCACGGCGCGATCCGCAGGCACGCCGGGAGGCGTCGGCGCGGGGGACGGCGCCTGCCGGCGCGCGGCCGCGGCCGGCCGCCCCGGCGCGCAACGACCCTGCTCCCCGTGGGGCCATGGCGGAGGCGCTCGCCAGGGCGCTCAAGCGCTGACGCGCTATCCTTCGGGTTCGATACGCTCGATCAGCGTGGAGGATTCGATGGCAGCAGCGAAGAGGAGGGCGGGATGAGTGCCGGACCCGTGAAGCAGGTCGCGCCGAGCGCGCCCGCGCAGGAGACGGCCCCGTCCGCGTCGGCCCGCATTCGCCAGCGCCTGCGTGCCGCGAAGCAGCGGCACCACGCCAACGACAACATCGCCGACTTCATCCGCGACGAGGCCGAGCTCGCGGAGCTGGAGGACGAGGTCACGGCGGCGATGCAGCAGGTGCTCGAGACGCTGATCATCGACACCGAGAGCGACCACAACACCCAGGGCACGGCGCGCCGCGTGGCGCGGATGTACCTGCACGAGGTGTACCGCGGGCGCTTCCATCGCATGCCGCCGGTGACCGAGTTTCCCAACGCCGAGCGCATCAACGAGCTGATGATCGTCGGGCCGATCACCGTGCGCAGCGCCTGCTCGCATCACCTCGTGCCGATTCTCGGCAAGCTCTGGATCGGCATCCTGCCCAACGAGCGCTCCAACCTCATCGGGCTGTCCAAGTATTCGCGCATCGCCGACTGGGTGATGAGCCGGCCGCAGATCCAGGAAGAGGCAGTGATGCAGCTCGCCGACCTGCTCGAGGCGCGCATCGCGCCCGACGGCCTCGCGCTGGTGCTGGAGGCCGATCACTTCTGCATGCAGTGGCGGGGGGTGAAGGACGAGTCGCACATGATCAATTCCATCATGCGGGGCTCGTTTCTGAAGAATCCGGAGCTGCGGAAGGAGTTCCTGCAGCTCGTGCGCAGCTGAGTCGGTCACCGAC
>CAZKHE010000183.1:1415-6588 GCA_964552535.1 uncultured Enterobacteriaceae bacterium
GAGCTGCGGAAGGAGTTCCTGCAGCTCGTGCGCAGCTGAGTCGGTCACCGACTTGGGGGATTTTCAAGGGGGCATCGCCCCCTTGAACCAGCGCGCCATCATGCGGGGCTCGTTTCTGAAGAATCCTGAGCTGCGGAAGGAGTTCCTGCAGCTCGTGCGCAGCTAGGCGCTGCGGCGGTCCTCGGCGGCGAACGACGCGAGCAGCGCCTGGAGCGTTTCGAGGTCGGCCGGCTTCACCAGGTGGTGCTCGAACCCCGCCTCGCGGGCGAGGCGGCGGTCCTCCTCCTGGCCCCACCCGGTGAGCGCAACGAGCCGCGTATACCGGGCCGGGAACGCCGCCTGCATGCAGCGCGCCACCTCGTAGCCGTCCATGCCCGGCATGCCGATGTCGAGCAGCGCGACGTCCGCGTCGAAGCGTTCGTAGACCTCAAGCGCCTCCGGCCCGTCGCGCGCGATGCGCACCTCCGCGCCGAGCAGGCGCAGGATCAGCGCGAGGCTGTCGCCGGCGTCGCGGTGATCGTCCACGACGAGAATCCGGAGCGGCGTCCGGGGGCGCGAGGCGGCCGCCGCCCGGTCCGGGTCCGCGGTGCGCGCGGGCGCGAGCGGCAGGCGCAGCGTGAACTCGCTCCCCCGACCGGGGCCCTCGCTCGCCGCGACGATGCGCCCGCCGTGCATCTCGGCCAGCCGCTGCGAGAGCGCGAGACCGATGCCCAGCCCGCTCTGCGCGCGGCGGCTGGTCCGGTCGCCGCGCACGAACATCTCGAACATCCGATCGAGGTCCTGCGCCGCGATGCCGCTGCCGGTGTCGCGCACGCGGATCGCGACGTTCGCGCCTTCGCGTACCGCGGTCACGGTGATGCGGCCGCCCGCATCGGTGTACTTGGCGGCGTTGTTGAGCAGGTTGGCGAGGATCTGCGCCAGCCGCACCGGGTCGCCGTCGAGCGGCAGCAGCTCGTGCGGCAGCGCCACCTCGAGGCGATGTCCGGCCGCTTCGATGAGCGGCTGCGCCGTCTCCAGCGCGTTGCGGACCACCTCGGCCACGTCCACGCGGCTGCGGCGAAGCTCGAGCGCGCCGCTGCTGATGCGGGACAGCTCGAGCAGGTCGTCGATCAGCCGCACCAGGTGCCCGACCTGGCGTTCCATCATCTCGATGATCGGGGCTTCCGCGGCGTCGCCCTTGCCCGCCAGGCGCAACACGTGCAGGCCGTTGCGCAGCGGCGCGAGCGGGTTGCGCAGCTCGTGCGAGAGCGTGGCGATGAATTCGTCCTTGCGCCGGTCGGCCTCGCGCAGCGCCTCGCGCGTGCGCCGCTCCTCGCGGATGTCGCGCACCTCGACGACCGTGCCGACCACGCGACCCTCCTCGTCGGCCATCGGGCTCGCGGTGAACGCCACCGGGTAGAAGGAGCCGTCGCGGTGCACGAACGTCTCCTCGCCCGCCTGCTGCGCCTGTTCCGGAAAGGCGCGGTCGATGGGGCATTCGCCGTGCGGATACGGGCGGCCGTCGGGCCGGGTGTGGTGGACGACGTCGTGCAGGGTCCGGCCCTGGGTCTCGCCGAGCGTGTAGCCGGTGAGCTGCTCGGCCGCCCGGTTCATGTACACGCACTGCTGGCGGTCGTCCGTGAGGAAGACCGCCATGCGCGTGTTGGCGAGCACCGCGTCCAGCCGTCGCTCGCTCGCCCGCAGCCGGCGCTCCGCGCGCCGCTGGTCGGTGACGTCGCGCACCGCACCCACCAGGCGCACTGCGCGGCCGTCGGGGCTGCGCAGGACGGTGCCGCGGTCCTCCACGTCGCGCAAAGTACCGTCGGCGTGGCGCAGCCGGTAGCCCGCCTCGTAGCCGGCGGTCGCCGGATCGAGAAGCGAGCGCTCGACCCGGCCGAACTCGCCTTCCAGGTCCTCGGGGTGCACGCGCGCACGCCACTCGTCCGCATGGAAGGGCGCGCGCAAGGCGACATCGCCGAGCAGCCGATCGAGGCCGTGCGCCATGACGACGAGATCGGTCCGGAGGTCCACTTCGTACACGAGCGCCCGCGAGGCATCGGCGGCCAGACGAAAGCGCTCCTCGCTCTCGCGTAGCGCCTGCTCCGCCTGTTTGGCCGCCTGGACGTCCTCGGCGATGCACACCACACCGGCCACCCTTCCGTCGGCATCGCGGACCGGTGCGGCACCGAAGCGCACCCACGTCTCGCGTTCCTCCGCATCGCGCACGCGGAACTCCACGCCGGGCACGGTCTCGCCCGCGAGGGCGCGCATGCCGGGGTAGCCCTGCGGCGGGATGCGCTGGCCGTCGGCGTCCCAGCCGCTCCAGCGCTGCACGATCACCGGGTCCATGGCGGGCAGCATGTCGCGCACGAAGCGCTGCATGTGCCGGTTCTTGAGCACGAAGCGGCCGGAGGCATCGGCGAGCCCGACGCCGATCGGCATGTTCTCGACCACCGTGGCGAGCATCCGCTCCGTCGCGCTCGCCGGCATCGACTCGAGCTCGCGCCGCGCCCGCGCGGCCCCTTCGCTGAACGTCACCAGCACGCCGCCCGGCGCGCCGCCGTCGCGGACCGGGATGCACGCGATGTCGAAGTGCCGCGTCGTCCCGCCCGCCGCGATCGCGGCATCCTCCACGCGCCGCGCGCGTCCGTGCGCCAACGTCTCGCGCGCGAGGCGGGCGACGAGCGGCCAGACCGCGGTGTCGCCGCCGAGGCCCGCGGCGCCCAGGGCGGCGGGATGGCGCGCGCCGAGGAGCGGGCGCAGCGCATCGTTGTAGAGCGGCAGCAGCGCCGGGCCCCAGCAGAGCATCGCGGGGAAGGGCGCCTCGAGACAGGTCGCGAGCGTGATGCGCAGCGCGGCGGGCCAGGACTCGCGAGGCCCGAGGCCGGTCAGCGACCAGTCGCGCGCGTCGATCAGGGCGGCGGAATCAGCGCCGGGCGCTGCCTCCCCGGCAGCGGCCACGGCGCGGCTTGCGTCGTTCATCTGCGGCGTTCACCTAGCTCTCCCCCAGGGTCGCCTGCTGCCTCGTGGGCCGAGGTCGCATCGTCACGGACACGTGTTCGCGGGACTATAGCTCACCCGCCGCGGCTGTCCAGCCGCTAGTCGGCCTTCGCGCCCGAGTCCTTCACCGCCTGCGCCCACTTCACCACTTCCTCGCGCACGAAGGCGGCGAAATCCGCGGCCGACGAGGGACGCACGTCGAAGCCGAGCGACACGAGCTTGTCGCGCACCTCCGGCTGCTGCAGCGCCTTGTTGATCTCGGCGTTGATCCGGTTCACCAGCTCCGGCGGCGTCCCGGCCGGGGCGAAGAACGCAATCCAGGTGAGGTCGTCGAAGTCCTTCATGCCCTGCTCGTTCATCGTCGGCACGTCGGGCAGCGCCGGGGAGCGCTGCGCGCTGGTCACGGCGATCGGCCGCAGCTTCCCGGCCTTGATCTGCGGCACCGCGGGCGGCATCGAAGTGCTGGAGATCTGCGTCTGGCCGGCCACTGCGGCACCCACCGCCTGCGCGGGCTGATAGGGCACGTGGGTGATGTCCACCTTGGCCGCGGTCTTGAGCCGCTCCATGGAGAGATGCGTCGTCGTGCCGATGCCCGACGAGGCGTACGCGAGCGGCTGCTTCTTCGCGAGCGCCACCAGCTCGGCCAGGTTGTTCGCCGGGACCGAGGGGTGGACGGTGATGATGTTGGGCGTGCTCGCCCCGAGCGCGACCGGCACGAAGTCGCGCAGTGCATCGTAGCCGGCGTTCGCGTACAGGCTCGGATTCACGGCGAACGCGACGCTCGTGGCGAAGAGCGTGTAGCCGTCGGGGGCGGCGCGCTTGACCTGCTGCGCGGCGATGTTGCCCCCCGCGCCGGGCTTGTTCTCCACCACGACGGGCTGGCCGAGGGATTCGCCCATCTTCTGCGCCACGAGGCGCGCCACGATGTCCGTCGAGCTCGACGGACCGAAGCCGACCACCACCTGCACGGGCCTCTGGCGCGGCCATTCCTGCGCCGCCGCCGCGAGCGGCAGCACGGCGCAGGCGGCCAGCGCGAGCGCCTTCAGCACGGACGTTCCCATGTCTCCTCCTTCTCCTGATGTTCGCGGCTCGCCAGCGGCGGCCGCGTTGTGTCGTGGAACGGTAACACATCGCCCCCGGCCTTTCGGACTTGGGCTAGATCAAACGAGCGGAACGGCCGCTGCCCTACACTCGCGCAGACGCAGATTCGCTTCCCGGGGAGACAGCCGTGCCCGCAGTCCAGTGGTCCGACACGTACCTGCTAGGCGTGGAGCAGATGGATGCCACGCACCGCGAGTTCATCGACCTGCTCAACGCCGTGGTCGATGCCGCCGACGAGCAGGTGCTCGCCGCCCTCGACGGGTTCATCGCGCACACCGTCGAGCACTTCGCGCAGGAGGACCGCTGGATGCAGGAGACCGGCTTCCCGCCGCTGCATTGCCACACCGCGGAGCACCAGAACGTGCTCGGCGTGATGAACGAAGTGCGGACGATGGTCGCCGGCGGCAAGACCGAGGTCGGCCGGGTGCTCGCCCGCGAGATGGCGCCGTGGTTCGACATCCACGCGTCCACCATGGACGCGGCGCTCGCCGCGTGGCTGCGCGGGAAGCAGTTCGCTCCGGAAGTGAAGCCGCTCTGCTGCGCGCCCGCCTGAGGCGAGCGCGTCAGGCCGCTTCGCGCTGCTTCGCGATCGGCGCTTCCTCCACCGGTACATCCAGTCCGAGCAGCAGCGCCGCGTGGCGCGCGAGCCCGCGCGCCACGGCGTTCAGCTCCGTCGGCAGCCGCGGCGGCACGTCGGTCTCCAGCAGCAGCCGCGTGGCCGACAGCGCCATCACCGGCGGCAGCAGCCGTTCCCGGTACGGGTCGAGGAGGCGATCGACCGAGTCGAAGGCCGCCTCGCGTACGTGCACGTTGGTCGGCCACTGCGACGGTACGCCGTACGCACGCGGCAGGCGATCGAGGTCCTGGCGCACGGTGCGCAGGTCCTCGTGGGAATCGCGGAACGGCAGCAGCACGAGCTCGGACATCCGGTAGAGCTGGTCGTCCATCTCCAGCCGGCCCGCGCCGCCATCGATGACGCCGATCCAGCCGTCCACGCCCTTGAGCGTCGCCGCGACCTTGCGGAGCTGCTCGGGCCGGCGCGCGTCGGCCGGCAGATAGCGGCGGCCGACGCGGGACAGCGGCTCCCGAGTGG
>CAZKHE010000184.1:0-6539 GCA_964552535.1 uncultured Enterobacteriaceae bacterium
CCACCTCGACGACGATCGGCATCAGCGACAGCCCGATGATGGCGAAGATCACGATCGTCAGGTTGTTCCGGATCACCGGGATGTTGCCGAAGAAATACCCCGCGTACACCAGCGACGCCACCCATAGCACGCCGCCGACGACGTTGTAGGCGAGGAACTTCCGGTACGTCATGCGCCCGATCCCGGCGACGAAGGGCGCGAAGGTGCGGATGAGCGGCACGAAGCGCGCGATGATGATCGTCTTGCCGCCGTGGCGCTCGTAGAACTCATGCGTCTTCTCCAGCGCGCGCTTGTTGAAGAAGCGCGAGTCCTCCCAGTGGAAGACCTTGGGCCCCAGATACGCGCCGATCGAGTAGTTGACCGAGTCGCCGAGAATCGCCGCGACGATCAGCAGGACCACCAGCAGGTGCACGTCCATGCCGCTCGCCGCCCACAGCGTGCCGGCGACGAAGAGCAGCGAGTCGCCGGGCAGGAACGGCGTCACCACCAGCCCGGTCTCGCAGAAGATGATCAGGAAGAGCAGCCCGTAGATCCAGGGCCCGTACTGCTGCAGCAGCGCGGCAAGATGCTTGTCGAGGTGGACCAGGAGGTCCCAGAACCAGAGCAGGATGTCCATGAGCGGGGCGTGTGGGCGCAGCGCGGGATTGTAGTGCGCGGGGACCGCCGCCGGGGCAGGACCGCGCGTGCGACCTCGTATAATCCGGCGCTTCGCGGTTCCTCTCTGCCCAAGTGTCCGAATCCATCCTCACCTCACCCAGCGTGATGCGGGTGCGCGCCGCGCTGGCCGCCGCGGGTGCCCCCGCCGACATCGTCGCCCTGCCCGACGCCGCACGCACCGCGAAGGCCGCCGCCGATGCGCTCGGGTGCAGCGTGGCGCAGATCGCCAATTCGCTCGTGTTCCGGCTCGAGACCAGCAACGCCCCGCTGCTCGTCATGTCGAGCGGCGCGAACCGCGTCGACGTCGCGCGCCTCAGGGTGCTTGCCGGCGAGCCCGCGGGCAAGGCGGACGCCGCGTTCGTGCGCGAAGCGACCGGCTTCGCCATCGGCGGCGTGGCGCCGGTCGGGCACCCGGGTCCGCTGCGCACCTTCATCGACCGCTCGCTCTTCGCCTTCGAGGAGATCTGGGCCGCCGCGGGTCACCCGCACACCGTCTTCCGACTCACCCCCGACATCCTGGCGCGCATCACCGGCGGCCAGGTCGCCGACACCGCGCAGGCCTGACGTGGCGGCGATCCGCCTGCTGCCCGACACGCTGATCAGCCAGATCGCCGCGGGCGAGGTCGTCGAACGGCCGGCGTCGGTGCTGAAGGAGTTGCTCGAGAACGCGGTCGACGCCGGCGCGCGCGCCATCGCCGTGACGCTCGCCGAAGGCGGCGTCAAGCAGATCCGCGTCACCGACGACGGCTGCGGCATTGGCCGCGAGGATCTGCCGCTTGCGCTCGCGCGCCACGCGACGAGCAAGATCGCGACGCTCGACGATCTCGAGCACGTCGCCACGCTCGGCTTCCGCGGCGAGGCGCTGGCGAGCATCGCCTCGGTGGCGCGCGTCGCGATCACGAGCAAGCCCGAGGGCGCCGCTCACGCCTGGCGCATCGAGGCGGACGGCGGTGCCCCCGGCGCACCGGCCCCGGCCGCACACTCGGCGGGCACGACGGTCGAGGTGAGCGACCTCTACTTCAATACCCCGGCACGGCGGAAGTTCCTGCGCAGCGAGGCCACCGAGGCGGCGCACTGCACCGACGTCTTCGAACGCATCGCGCTGTCGCGCCCCGATCTCGCGCTCACGCTGAAGCACAACGGCCGGGTCGGCGCGCACCTGCCCGTCGCCGACCGGCGCACGCGCGTCGCGGCACTGCTCGGCGACGCGTTCGTCCGCTCGGCCCGCGAGGTGGACGCGCGCGGCGGACCGATCGCGCTGACCGGCTTCGCGGGCGATCCGTCGCAGGCGAAGAGCGGCCGCGACGCGCAGTTCGTGTTCGTGAACGGCCGCTTCGTGCGCGACAAGCTGCTCACGCACGCGCTGCGCGAGGCCTATGCCGACGTGCTGCACGGCGACCGCCACGCGGCCTTCGTGCTGTTCCTCGAGATCGATCCGGGCGCGGTGGACGTCAATGTGCACCCGGCGAAGACCGAGGTGCGCTTCCGCGACTCGCGCGCCGTGCATCAGTTCGTGTTCCACGCCGTGTCGCGCGCGCTGGCCGCCACGGCGGCGGACGCGCCCGCGCCGATCCCGGCGGCGTACGCACCGCCCGCAGCGGCCGCGCGTCCGCTGCCGTGGCAGGCGCCGCTCGGCGTGGCGCAGCCGGCGGCCGCATACCACGCGATGTGGGCCGAGCGCCGTGACGAGGTCGCGCTCGCGCCGCCGCCGGCGCCGGCCGCCGCGCCGGCGATGCCGCCCGCCGAGACGCACGCGCAGCCGCTCGGCTTCGCGCTCGCACAGCTCCACGGCGTGTACATCCTGGCGCAGAACCGCGACGGGCTGGTGCTGGTCGACATGCACGCCGCGCACGAGCGCATCCTCTACGAGCGCCTGAAGCGCGCGCTCGACGAGCACAAGGTGACGGCGCAGCAGCTCCTCATCCCGGTCACGTTCAACGCCGAGGCGATCGACGTCGCGACGGCGGAGGAGCACCGCGAGACCCTCGCGGCACTCGGATTCGAGGTGAGCGCGCTCTCGCCGACGGCGCTCGCGGTGCGCGCGGTGCCCGGCATGCTCGCCGGTGGCGACATCCCCGCGCTCGCACGCGCGGTGCTCAAGGACATCCGCGACTACGGCGCGAGCGGCGTCCTGGAGGAGCGGCAGAACGAGCTGCTCGCCACGATGGCCTGCCACGGCGCGGTGCGCGCGAACCGCGCGCTCAGCGTGCCGGAGATGAATGCGCTGCTGCGGCAGATGGAAGAGACCGAGCGCGCCGGACAGTGCAACCACGGCCGGCCGACCTGGTATCCGCTCACGCTCGCGGACCTCGACCGGCTCTTCCTGCGCGGACGCTGATGGACCGCGCACCGGCGATCCTGCTCGCCGGCCCGACGGCGAGCGGCAAATCCGCCGTGGCGATGGCGCTCGCCGAGCGATTTCCGGTGGAGATCGTCAGCGTCGATTCGGCGCAGGTGTATCGCGGCATGGACGTCGGCACCGCCAAGCCCTCTGCGGCGGAGCGGGCGCGCGTGCCGCATCACCTCATCGACATCCTCGATCCCACGGAGGCGTACTCCGCCGCGCGCTTCCGCGACGACGCGCGGCGGCTCGCGGACGCGATCCGCGCGCGCGGGCGCGTGCCGCTCTTCGTCGGCGGCACCATGCTCTACTTCAAGGCCCTGCTCGAAGGCCTCGCCGACCTGCCCGCCGCCGATGCCGCGGTACGCGCCGAGATCGATCGCGACGCGGCCGCGCGCGGGTGGCCCGCGCTGCATGCGGCGCTCGCGCGCATCGACCCCGTGACCGCGGCACGTCTGGAGCCCAGCGACGCCCAGCGCATCCAGCGCGCGCTCGAAGTGCACCGGCTCACCGGCAGGCCGATGTCGGAGCAGCTCGCGCGTGCCGGCACGGCGGACGATTTCCCGCACATCGCACTGGCGCTGGTTCCGTCCGACCGCGCCGTCCTGCATGCGCGCATCGCCGAGCGCTTCGAGGCAATGCTCGCCGCCGGACTGCTCGACGAGCTCGCGGCCCTGCGCGGACGCCACGCGCTGCACGAGGGACTGCCGTCGATGCGCTGCGTCGGCTACCGGCAGGCCTGGCTGGTGCTCGAGGGCGCGATGCCGCGCGCCGAGCTGCGCGACCGCGGCATCTTCGCCACGCGGCAGCTCGCGAAGCGTCAGCTCACCTGGCTGCGTGCGATGACCCAGTTCGAGCGGTTCGATGCCCTTGCACCAGACGTCGCGGATCTCGTCGCGGCGCGCCTGACGTCCGCCGTCGCGTCGCGCTGACCGTCACTCGCCGATCGGCAGCCCCTCGCGACGCGGGTCGGCCGCGCCGACCCAGCCCTCGCGCGCACGCACGATGAGGTGCACGCCGCTGGTGAGCTCGCCACGCCGGACCTCGTGACCCATGGCCGCGAGCCCGCGGGCGAGCGCGTCGCCGGCCGGTCCGTGCTCGACCTCGGTAGGTCCGTTGCGGCTGCCGAAATTCGGAAGCGCGAGTGCGGCCTGCGGCCGGACGCCCCACTCGAGCACGGCGACCAGCGTCTTCGCCACGTAGTTGATGATCATCTGCCCGCCGGGCGATCCGGCAACGAGCACGAGGCGCCCGTCGGCATCGAACACGAACGTCGGCGCCATGGAGCTGCGCGGCCGCTTGCCGCCCGCCGCCCGATTGGCCACCGCGGTGCCGCCCTGCTCCGGGAACAGCGCGAAGTCGGTGAGCTCGTTGTTGAGCAGGAATCCGCGCACCATGGTGCGGTTGCCGAACTGCTGCTCGATGCTGGAGGTCACCGCCACCGCATTGCCCTCCGCATCCACGATGGAGAAATGCGACGTGCCGTGCTCCGGCGCATGCGTCGCAAGCCCGGCGCGCGGCGCGCCCGGCGGTACGCCGGCCACGGCTCGGCCGATGCTGCGTCCCGGGTGCACCAGCCGGGCGCGCGCGTCGAGATAGGCCGGCGCGAGCATGCCTTCGACCGGCACCGCGACGAAGTCCGGATCGGCGACGTAGCGATCGCGATCGGCGTACGCCAGGCGCCCCGCTTCGCTGAAGGCGTGCACGGCGGCGACCGGATCGCGCGAGTAGTCGGTACGCGGCAGGCGTTCGAGGATGCCGAGCATCTGCTGCACGGCGAGACCGCCCGAGCTCGGCGGCGGCATGCCGCACACGCGCCACATCCGGAACGGCGCGCACACCGGCTCGCGCTCCACGGCGCGGTAGGCCTCGATGTCCGCGACGGTCACCGCGCCCGGGCGCGGGTGACCCCGCACCGCGAGGACGATGTCCTGCGCGATCCCGCCCCGATGAAAGGCCGACGCGCCGCGCGCGGCGACCGCTTCCAGCGTCGCCCCGTAGGGCTCGTTCACCAGCCGCGTACCGACGGGCTTCGGCGTGCCGTCGGGCCGATAGAAATACGCGGCCGCCGCCGGATCGCGCCGCAGGAAGCGGTCCCAAGCGAGCAGCGCGTGCAGGCGCGGCGAGAGCTCGAAGCCGCTGCGCGCGAGCGCGATCGCGGGCGCCACGACCTCGGCCCACGGCAGGTGTCCATGGCGACGGTGTGCGTGCTCCAGCACCGCGAGCGTGCCCGGGACGCCCACCGAGCGGCCGGACACCACTGCCTCGAAGTAGCCGACGGGTTTGCCTGCCGCATCGAGAAAGAGGTCGCCGCGCACGGCTCCCGGCGCGGTCTCCCGACCGTCGTAGGCGCGCACGCGCTGCGCCGCGGCGTCGTAATGGAGGATGAAGCTCCCCCCGCCGATGCCGGAGGACTGCGGCTCGACCAGCCCGAGCACGAGTTGGACCGCCACCGCCGCGTCCATGGCGTTGCCGCCCCGCCTCAGGATGTCGGCGCCGGCGCGCGACGCCTCGGGATGCGCCGCGACGACCATGAAGCGAGAGGCGGCGACGGCCGCGCGCTCGACGCGTGCGCTCGGCGCTTCGGGCTCGGCGAGGCGCGGCAGAACCCCCTGCTCCGCGGCGGCCGCCACCGCAAAGAAAAAGGGCAGCCCGAAGGCTGCCCTCGTCAGCAACGCGCGGAAAGCGGACGCGCGCGCTGCGCCGGTCACTTCGCCGGTGCGGTCTGCGCCGGCGGATTGGCGGCCGGCCGCGTCCCATGGTCGCCCGCGGTGACCATCAGCGGTACGATCAGCAGCGCCACGATGTTGATGATCTTGATCAGCGGGTTCACCGCGGGGCCCGCCGTGTCCTTGTAGGGATCGCCGACGGTGTCGCCGGTCACCGCCGCCTTGTGCGCGTCGGAGCCCTTGCCGCCGTGGTGGCCGTCCTCGATGTACTTCTTCGCGTTGTCCCAGGCGCCGCCGCCGGCGGTCATCGAGATCGCCACGAAGATGCCGGTGACGATCGTGCCCATCAGCACGCCGCCGAGCGCCTGCGGGCCGAGCAGCAGGCCGACCACGATCGGCACGAACACCGGCAGGATCGAGGGGACGATCATCTCCTTGATCGCCGCGCGGGTCAGCATGTCGACCGCGGTGCCGTACTCGGGCTTGCCGGTGCCTTCCATGATGCCCTTGATGGTGCTGAACTGGCGCCGCACCTCGACCACCACCGAGCCGGCCGCGCGGCCGACGGCCTCCATCGCCATCGCGCCGAACAGGTAGGGCACGAGGCCGCCGATGAACAGGCCGATGATCACCGCCGGGTCGGACAGCGAGAACTCGACCAGCTTGCCCTGCTCCTCGAGCTTGTGGGTGTAGTCGGCGAACAGCACGAGGGCGGCGAGGCCGGCCGAGCCGATCGCGTAGCCCTTGGTGACCGCCTTGGTGGTGTTGCCGACGGCGTCGAGCGGGTCGGTGATGTTGCGGACCTTCTTGTCGAGGCCGGCCATCTCGGCGATGCCGCCGGCGTTGTCGGTGATCGGGCCGTAGGCGTCGAG
>CAZKHE010000185.1:0-6321 GCA_964552535.1 uncultured Enterobacteriaceae bacterium
GGCAGGTCGGCCTGGAGGTTGTACCAGTGCTTCGGGATGCGGGATTCGTCGAGGACGTACTTGACGGGGTCGGACATGTGCGGGAGCTCCTTGAGGCGGCCGGCACGGGGAGTCTACTCCGGCGAGATTGGCTTAGGCCGCGCTGAGCGCGGCGGCTCATTCTCGGAGATCGACTATGACTGGTACATGATCGCTATGCTGGTGCCACTCTTCGTAGTTCGGCAGCCGGACCGCTTCAAGCGCCAGAGTGTGATGAATGAAGCAGTAATCGATGTGGTAGGAGCGTTCCCTGCGCTTCGTATGGAAGAACGTCGGCAGGCTTTCGTGGCCGAAGCGCTCCTTGGTCGACGTGTGATATGCGCTCGTGAGCCCGAGATCGTTCAGGTAGGCGTTGATCGCGCCGAAGCTCGCTGGAATTTCGGGACGGTCCCAGATCGCAGAGTTGTTGAAGTCCCCCGCGACGATGCTTGGCCCCCCGCGCAGCCAAGAGGAAAGCTCCTGCACCACCGACAGGGGATCACCCACACGTTGGCTGCCAAGGCGCTTGGCTCGATGGTTGTAGGCCCAGACCCCGAGCAGTCGCAGTTCGGACGTCGCCCCCCAGAGGGTCACCGGGAGAAAATGCGTCCACTCTGCTGGTGCGGTTGGTTCCGAGCTGACGGTGCGGTCACGCGTCAATACCCCTAATCCCTTACGAAGGTTGCTTCCCTTCCACGTGTAGCAATACCCGCTTGGAAAACTCAAGTCGCGCTCGCACTCTTGTACAACGGCTACGTCAGGCTCCAATGCAAGCAGTAAGTCGAGCTTGCGAGAGAGCGACTGGCTGCAATTCCAGCTAACCACGCGCATAGCGGCGCTCCATCGGCTTCGTTGAATCACACGGATCTCGTCAACTCTCCTGGCTCGCCGTCCTATCCCTGACTTGAATCACGATTCCACCAAAGCGCGCCTCGTCCGCATAGCAGGGCACCCCGTCCACATAGCACTCGTGGCTTGAGTACTCCGCTCCTGAATCCCGATATCGTGCTACGAACCCGCCGAAAGCGTCGGCGTTGCTGAACTCGAGCGGCCGCCCGTCGATCGAACGCGCTCGTGCAGCGCACTCTCTACAGACGTACCGCGGGTAGCGGGAGCTTCGCTCCACCTTTACACCGCAGATCGGACATTTTTGGGGATCCATCCCGGAGTCCTTGGTCGCGCACCATCCCACCGCAGTGCTATCGCCCGCGGTCGGGACCAGAGCGCGGCGTCCCTCGTACTCGCGAAACCTTTTCGCTGTGTGCAGCAGAGAACTGAAGCCAGCGGTGCTTGAACGCATCGGGGGACGGGGCAATCCTTGCGTGACTTGCCTGTGGTGAACGCAGTGTCGCCCGCCGATGAAGTGCCCGATACTGCTTCCAGCCAAGCGCCTCCTGGGACATGTGGATCTTCAGGGTTTCCGGATCAACGGCCAGATGGCCTGTATCGAAAAGCGCGTGGAGGTCCGCCCTCAGGAGAATTGCGTTCGACGGATTCTCCTTCTCACCTGCCACATAGGGCTTGATATGCGCGGCTTCCAGTGCTGCTCTGACTCCGCAACCCGTGATGCAACAGCGTTCAGCGTACGCAAGCCCCAGCAGCCGGCGTAGCCGAGCTTGCTCCGGCCTAGACCAGCGAGATTGCTTTGACGGCGAACCTGGTTGTTGATGCGGCGTGTCGTCGACCTTCAAGGCTTGCACCACATCCTTGATAGCGGCTTTCCGCCCCTCCGGCTGCCAGTCAACTCGCAAAACCTGGGTCCTTCTGATGCTCGTGAAGTGAACGATGTAACGACCATAGTTAAACAGTGCTCGGTCATTCTCGGAGCACCTAAAGTAGGAAAGCCAGGCCGTCTTGCCCTGTACTCGTATCTTGTACCTTGCAGTAATTGAACGGCCTCCACGCGGTCCCTCTATCGCGTGCACTCGCTCATCGCCCTTTGTCTCGTTCAGGAACTCGTCGTCCTCAAACAGGTCCGTAAGGGCTTCTCCGGTACGCCACTCGAAACGCCACATAGTGGTATCCCCGAAATCTGAATATGTCCGTACATGTAGCATTCCCCCACGGCCGCCTCCACGGTGACGGCGCCCGCGCCGTGATTTACGAGGGGGAGTCATGCCGCATTTCGCAAGGCGAATCAAGGAGAGGTGCAGCTTTGCATCGCTGGCACCGCCAACCGTAAGCGCTGATGTTGCCCCGGGGCAGGCCGCCCTATCTCGGCACCCGCATGGTGGAGGAGGTCGCGGGCGCAAAGTTCCTGCACGTGCCGCACAAGGGCTTCATCCCCGGTAACGGTCTCGTCAGGAAGGACTGAACTGGCGCTGGCGCAAAGCCGCTAGGCCGCCTCGCGAGCCAGTTTCCTCTCGATTGCAGTGAATCTCATCCACTGCAATCCTTTTCGCAGTGGGGGGATGGCGCAAGTTTGCGCGATACTTCTCCCATGTCCGTCGCTCTTCGATACGTTGATCTTGGATCGCCACCACTCTTTTCCATGAGCGCGCGGCGATAGGGCTTCTGGTTGTAGGAGACGCGCACCATGAAGACCTGCACGTCGATGCCGAACAGCGCGCCCGAGAAGGCGAGCGACGAACCCCACTGCCCCGCGCCGGTCTCGGTCACGAGCTTGGTGATGCCGGCGGCCTTGTTGTAGAACGCCTGCGCGACGGCCGTGTTCGGCTTGTGGCTGCCGGCGGGCGACACGCCCTCGTACTTGTAGTAGATGCGCGCCGGCGTCTGCAGCGCCTTCTCCAGGCGGCGCGCCCGATAGAGCGGCGAGGGGCGCCACTGCCGGTACACCTCGCGCACCGGCTCCGGGATCGGCACCTCGCGCTCCAGCGTCACCTCCTGCTCGATCAGCGCCATCGGGAAGAGCGGCGCGAGGTCGTCGGGCCCCAGCGGCTGCTGCGTGCCCGGATGCAGCACCGGCGGCAGCGGCTTCGGCAGGTCGGCCTGGAGGTTGTACCAGTGCTTCGGGATGCGGGATTCGTCGAGGACGTACTTGACGGGGTCGGACATGTGCGGGAGCTCCTTGAGGCGGCTGGCGCGGGGAGTCTACTCCGCCGGGTTGGGCTACGGCCCCGCTGTGCGAGGGGGTGCAGGATCAACGGCTTCGTCGAGCGCATGAACCGAACGCCTCTTGACGAATGCGTCCGAGTGAAGGGGCGCGACGTGTATCTGGCTATCCGCTCGATCCAGCGCGTTCTGGAAACGTTCCTGGCCTTCTACAACCTGGACTGCAGCCATCAAGGCTATCGGCCGAACGGGCACGCCGGTGCAAGCGCAGCCAGACATGCTTGGCCTTGCCGAGTTGCTAAACCTTGGATTCGAGAGCGCCGACGACACTCACTTTGGTGGTCAGCCAACGCGAACCGGGGGAGTTCCCGAACCGAGAACCGCCTAGACTTCCGTCCCGCCCGGTGGGCGGGGTGGCGGTGAATTACTCAGCTTGTACACGCCGAAAGCGCGACGCGGTTGCGAACTCATCGCTAAAACACCCAACCGCGTTGTTCCATGAAGCCTTCAAGATCTAACCACTTCACACCGAAGTGATCACAGATGTTCGGGATCTTGACCGAATGTGGCTTTAGCTTCTCAGTCGTCACGACCGTCGCGTCCAATACTGCAGCGCGCGCTATGACGAAAGGGTCGGCGTTCTTGCCTCCCTTAAGAATCTTCTGCCTCTCGATGTTTGCCTGAAAATGCGGAACCTTGAATATTTGCGCGACGAATGCGCCCTCCTTAGCATCAGGCGTCACGAATAGCCCAATGTTCGCCATCACCCAATCGAGCGCTAGACCGCTTAAGTCCTCCAACTCGCGCTTTACCTCACGCGTTGACGTGAAAAGCCCCGCCGCTGTCATTGCATCGAAGTTCGCCCAAAGCGTGGGAAAGCGCTTGGGATAATAGTTCCGAAACAGCGCTGAAATAGCGGATGTATCGAGTACGTACATCAGCCAGTTCGCTCGTACCACTCTTCAAACGCGGGAACACTTTTAGGCTTGATGTTCAAATACTCGGCCAGCTGGATGTCGTCTATCCGTTGCCGCTTATACTGACCCAAAGCGAGATCAATGTAGGGTCGCCCAAGGTACGCGAACTGAGTGAAGTAATAGTTGCCGCCACTTCCTCCGCCTCGTGCCTGTTGTGCCCACGTCGTCGCAGCATCTTCGTATTCGGGTTGCGCGACTAGCCCGAGCTCTAGCATTCGCCGGTAGACAACCTCTCGGCTGACTTTGAACTGCTCCGCTATGGAGGTGGCGGTTTCTCTGTTGGCGGGTAGACCCTTTAGGGCGGCGCGGAACGCCCGATCCGGAATCAAGAATTCCGCCGCAAAAGCGTTACATCGAATCTCTACCGCCCTCGCGTCCTTGGACCGGTAATGGAAACGATCGTCGTTGCTAACGTCAATTCCGCTGGTGTGAAAGAGCAAGTGACCCAATTCATGGAATAGGGTGAACACTTGACGCGACTTTGGACTGCTGTTGTTTACGTAGATGATCGGGAACTCGTCGTCATAAAGACAGAACCCGAAGTAGTCATCGACGTGAAACGCATCCTTAAATACGAAGACCCCTACCTCAACAAACGCCTGTCTCCACTGCTCGACGGCTTCGTCCACCGTTGCCCATCGCTGCTGCTTCTCCAAGGGAACCCCAACGTACTTTCGCACTTCAAGGGCTATCTCTTGCAGCGGGCTGTCCAGCGTGAACCGCAGGTCTTGGGTAATGCGACGCCTTGCGGGATTTCTGCCCTCATTAAGTTCAGCAAGATTCAGCTGCATGGCTTGACCCTTCCGTAGCAGGGTCTGAACCGGACGGCTGATCGACGAAAAGTCGTCCGAAGTCAAAGTGCGGAATGAAGTCTTCGCTTGCTCGATTGCGGGCGGCTCGGGGAAGAAGAACACCGCCACGGGCACCTTGAACTTGTCTGCCATCTGTTCAAGCTGCGGGTAGGACGGCAGCGCTTCGCCGCTCTCCCATTTGGCGATCATGGGAAAGTACTCAGCTGCCTCATCGGACGAGAATCCGGCCCTCTCCCTCGCCCACGCAACTACCCCGCCGGTCACCGGGAGGCCGTCAGAAGCGGATGGCATTTTGAGCGCTATGGCGATGCATTCTCAAGATGATACGGGGCGTCCTCGAACCTGTCAGGGTCGCTCGGCAGGTGGCTCGCTGGGTGCGCGTGTTTGTGCAGCAAATTCCCGAAGGGATCATTCTTCCCGGACGCCCTTGAGGATTGCCGGAGCGTCTAAGCCACTATCGAGCACAGCAAGATAGCGCACGACGTCTCGTTCGTTAGGTGGGCGATGCTCTCCATCGTCGATTGTCAATCGAGCAGTTCGCGGTGCGTTCGCCCCCATGGCCTTAATCCGGGCCTCCGTGGTCATTGTTCCTGTCGGAAGATGGTTGGCGATCGGCACGCGAGAAACGAAAAGTGAGTGGAGCGACGACATTGCGCCCGACTGGAAATAGGGCTCCTGGTAGGGAAACCAGGGCTCAAGGTCTTCGCGCAGCCATGAAACACGAACGCTCTTAAAGCGCTCCAGCTGCAGAAAGGCCTCCAAGTCACGGCGAACCAGAACGATGCAGTCTAGGCCCCGTAGCCACGCTTGTACGGCGAGAAAATGGCCGAAGACTCTATGTTGACGGCGACAGGAGTCGCGATGCGGTTCGTTAAGCATGGCCTAGCGAGAAGTACCGGACACAAAAGGTGCTCTGCATAGCGCCTGTTCAATGTACGCCCGTTCGCCCACCCTCATTCTCGCTCCTCCGCCTCCTGCCCGCCGCGATTTCTAGCACGGCCATACGCCTGTTCGCCATACACCCAGCGGGCGAATGCCTCAAACAAAACGCCCCGGGCGGCCGGGGCGTGTCGTGTCCAGGAAGTAAGCGAGGACTTACCGCACCGCCCCCACCGCCTTCACAATCGCCCGCGCATCCACCTTGAAGTGCTCCCGCAACGCCGCCCGCGTATCACTCCTCCCAAACCCATCCGTCCCCAGCGCCACATACCGCCTCCCCTGCGGCACATACGCCCGGATAAGCTCCGGCACCGCCTTGACGTAGTCGCTTGCCGCGATGATCGTGCCCTTGGTCTTGGCCAGACACTGCGTCACGTACGCCTCGGTGGCCTTGCCTTCGAAGATCATCGCCTCCTCCGCCGCCGCGCCGTCCCGCCGCAGCTCGCTCCAGCTCGTCACGCTCCACACGTCGGCCGTGATGCCGTGCTCCTGCTTGAGGATGTCCGCCGCCTTGAGGCACTCGCGCAGGATCGTCCCCGACCCGAGCAGCTGCACGTCGCCTG
>CAZKHE010000186.1:0-6244 GCA_964552535.1 uncultured Enterobacteriaceae bacterium
AGGGGAAGGAGTCCCTCGAGTGGCCCGCCGATCTGCGAATAGCCGAACGCGAGCCATGGAAACCCGGTGAAGAGCCAGCCGCGCAGCCACTCGGTAAGCGTCCACAGCGCCGGCACGACGAGCAGCAGGCGCACCGCGAGCGCGACGTCGAAGCGCGCCTGCAGCCAGCCGACGGCGGCGGGGTAGAGGGCGAGGTAGAGGCAGAAGAGCAGGGTGGCGAGCGCCGCGAGCGGCGCCGGCATCATGCCGAAGGTGTGCAGGCTGACGTACACCCACGAGACCCCGGCGAGGAACAATCCGCCGCCGAATGCGAAGCCGACCAGCGCCGCGCGCCGCGGCGACGCCTCGCGCGACCACAGCCACGCGAGCAGGGCCAGCGCGGCGATGGGCACGGGCACGAGCGGCAGGTCGCCGAAGCCGGCGACGGCGAGCGCGCCGGCGGCCGCGGCCGCAAGCGGTGCTGCGGCGGTGCGCACGAGCCTCAGCGTCCCGCGGCGCGCGTGCTCATTCCGGCGCGGGCGCGAGCCGCTCCACCTGGAGCGTGTGCACGCGGCGGCTGTCGGCGCGCAGCACCGAGAAGCGCAGGCCGTCGATGTCGACCGTCTCGCCGCGCTTCGGCACGTGGCCGAAGTGGCTGATCACCAGCCCGCCGACCGTGTCGTGCTCGTCCTCCGAGAAGCCGGTGCCGAAGACGCCGTTGAAGTCGGCGATGTCGGTCTGCGCCTTCACCCGCCAGCGGCCGCCCTTCTCGCGCAGGATGTTGTCTTCCAGCTCGTCGAAGTCGTATTCGTCCTCGATGTCGCCGACGATCTGCTCGAGCACGTCCTCGATGGTGACCAGCCCCGCGACGCCGCCGTACTCGTCCACGACGATCGCCATGTGGTTGCGGCTGTGGCGGAACTCGCGCAGCAGGACGTTGAGCCGCTTGGACTCGGGCACGAACACCGCCGGGCGCAGCATGTCGCGCACGTTGAACTCCTCCTCGCCGGCGTAGTAGCGCAGGAGATCCTTCGCGAGGAGGATGCCGATGACGTGGTCGCGATCGCGGTCGATCACCGGGAAGCGCGAGTGCGCGGTGGCGATGACGTGCGGGATGAACCGGTCCGGCGTCTCGTTGATGTCGATGACGTCCATCTGCGAGCGCGGGATCATCACGTCGCGGACCTTCATCTCCGAGACCTGCAGCGCCCCCTCGATCATGGCGAGCGCGTCGGCGTCGAGCAGGTTGCGCTCGAACGCCGAGTGCAGGAGCTGGATGAGCTGGTTGCGGTCCTCCGGCTCGCGCATGATGAGCGCGCCGAGGCGTTCCAGGAATCCCGGTTTGTGGTCGGAAGGGTCGTCCATTGCTACGCGGCCCGGCGCACGTCGGCGATCGGGCGATACGGATCAGCATACCCGAGGACGGCGAGCAGCGCCGTCTCGTGGCGCTCCATCGCCGCGGCGTCGCGGGCGCGCTCGTGGTCCCAGCCCTGCAGGTGCAGCACGCCGTGCACCACCAGATGAGCGTAGTGCGCGGCGAGCGTCCTGCCGTCGCGGCGCGCCTCCCCGGCCACCACCGGCGCGCACAGCACGATGTCCCCGGCGAGCGGCGCGTCATGGTAGACGAACGTCAGCACGTTCGTCGCGTAGTCCTTTCGCCGGTACAGGCGGTTGAGGGCGCGGCCCTCGGCGCGGCCGACGAAGCGCACGGTGAGCGTGGCGGGCCGTTCCAGCGCGGCCTCCACCCAGCGCGCGATGCTGCGCCGGGCGGGCAGCCCCGCTCGCGGCGCGGCGTACTGCACGGTCAGCGCCGCCCGGGGACGGCCCCGCGGCCGGTCACTCGCGACTGTGGCGTTCGTAGGCATCCACGATCTTCGCCACCAGCGGGTGGCGGACGACGTCGTCGGACTGGAACACGGTGAAGGCGATGCCGCGCACGTCGGCGAGGATCTGCCGCGCCTCCACGAGGCCGCTCTTCTGGCCGCGCGCGAGGTCGATCTGCGTCACGTCGCCGGTGATCACCGCCTTGGTGCCGAAGCCGATGCGCGTGAGGAACATCTTCATCTGCTCGGGCGTGGTGTTCTGCGCCTCGTCCAGGATGATGAACGAGTGGTTGAGCGTGCGGCCGCGCATGTAGGCGAGCGGGGCGATCTCGATGGCGCCGCGCTCGAACATCTTCTGCACGCGGTCGAAGCCCATCAGGTCGTAGAGCGCGTCGTAGAGCGGCCGCAGGTACGGGTCGACCTTCTGCGCGAGATCGCCGGGCAGGAAGCCGAGCCGCTCGCCCGCCTCCACCGCCGGGCGCACCAGCACGATGCGCTTCACGGCGTCGCGCTCGAGCGCGTCCACCGCACAGGCGACCGCGAGGTAGGTCTTGCCGGTGCCCGCCGGGCCGACCCCGAACGTCACGTCGTTCTCGAGAATGTTCTTGAGATAGTCGCGCTGCCGCGGGGTGCGGCCGTGGAGATCCGGCCGGCGCGTCATCAGGCCGGGCAGCTCGATCTCCTCGCCGGGCGCCGGCACCGGCGTGCGGCGGCCGTGCTCGACCAGGCCGAGCTGGATGTCGTCGATGGTGAGCTCCCGCTTCGCCTGCTCGTAGAACGTCTTCAGCACTTCTGCCGCGCGCCGCTGCTGCTCGGGCGCGCCCGCAATGGTGAATCGATCGCCGCGCCGGCGCAGCGTCACGTCCAGCGCGGCCTCGATCTGGCGCAGATTCTCGTCGAGCGCGCCGCAGAGGTTGGCGAGGCGCTGGTTGTCCGCCGGCGTCAGGGTCAGCTCGAGCGGTCGGGGTCGGGCGGGAGGTCTCGGCAAGTCAGGTTGCGGCGGTTGCCGTCTCGGTGGTGCGGACGCGGCCGCGCAGGCTGTGCGGCAGGGCCTGCTCGATGGTCACGTCCACGAATGCCCCCACGAGCCGCGCGGGCCCGGCGAAATTGACCACGCGGTTGTTGTCGGTCCGCCCGGCGAGCTCGGATGCGTTTTTTCGCGCATGGCCTTCGACGAGCACGCGCTGCGTCGTGCCCACCATCGATTCGTTCACCGCCCGGGCGTTCGCCTCGAGCTTCGCCTGCAGGCGCTGCAGCCGGGCGAGCTTCACCTCGTGCGGCGTGTCGTCGGGAAGCTCCGCGGCGGGCGTGCCGGGGCGCGCGCTGTAGAGGAAGGAGAACGACGCGTCGAAGCCCACGTCCTCGACGAGCTTCATGGTCTGCTCGAAATCGACGTCCGTCTCGCCCGGAAACCCGACGATGAAGTCGGACGAGAGGCAGACGTCGGGCCGCGCCGCGCGCAGCCGGCGGACGATCGCCTTGTACTCGAGCGCCGTGTAGCCGCGCTTCATCGCCGCGAGCACCCGGTCGGAGCCGGACTGCACCGGCAGGTGCACGTGACTCACGAGCTTCGGGATGCGGGCATACGCGTCGATCAGGCGCTGGGTGAACTCGCGCGGGTGCGAGGTGGTGTAGCGGATGCGCTCGATGCCGGGCATCTCCGCGACGTACTCCAGCAGCAGCGCGAAGTCGGCGGTCTCGCCGGAGCCCTCCATGCGGCCGCGGTACGCATTCACGTTCTGCCCGAGCAGCGTCACTTCCTTCACGCCGCGCAGGCTCAGGTCGGCGATCTCGGTCAGCACGTCGTCGAACGGCCGGGAGACCTCCTCGCCGCGCGTGTAGGGCACCACGCAGAAGCTGCAGTACTTGCTGCAGCCTTCCATGATGGAGACGAAGGCGCTCGCGCCTTCGACGCGCGCCGGCGGGAGCGCGTCGAACTTCTCGATCTCGGGGAAGCTGATGTCGACCTGCGGGGCGCCGGTCGCGCGCCGCGCGGCGATGAGCTGCGGCAGGCGGTGCAGCGTCTGCGGACCGAACACCACGTCCACATAGGGGGCGCGCGCGACGATCGCGCCGCCCTCCTGGCTGGCGACGCAGCCGCCCACCCCGATGATGAGGTCCGGCCGCTCGCGCTTGAGGTGCTTCACCCGTCCCAGGTCGTGGAACACCTTCTCCTGCGCCTTCTCGCGCACCGAACAGGTGTTGAAGAGGATGACGTCGGCCTGCGCCGGGTCGTCGGTCGGTTCCAGGCCGTCCGCCGCGTGGAGCACGTCGGCCATCTTGTCCGAGTCGTACTCGTTCATCTGGCACCCGAAGGTGCGGATGTACACCCGCTTCGGCATCGCCGCGCGCTTACTGGGTCTGACCGGCTACCGGCGCGGAGGGCTGCTGCGCGGGGACCTGCTGCATGAAGCCGGGCGCCTGGCCGCGCTGGCCCGGCTGCGCGATGCCGGTCGGAGCGCCGGAACCGCCGAGCACCTGATTGATCGCGGTGCCGGTCTCGGGAGAGGTGGACCAGGGCAGGCGTCCGGCCGACCCGGTCCTCGCCGCTTCCTCGCGGGTGAGGATCCAGGCGCGCGAGAGCTGACCATCGGCGTTGAGCTGGTAGCGCACCAGCGAATCCCGGGGCACGGCAGTGGGGGTCAGGATCAGGTTGTTCGCCCCCCGGACCATGCCCCCGGGAGCGAGGGTGACGCGGCGGCCGTCGAGGGTGAAGACATTCTCCACGACGTGCGTCAGCGAGCCGGTGCGGGCGTCCTTGGGCAGGTCGCGCAGTGGCGTCTGCTGCGCCGGCACCGCGACCGGGGCGGCGAGGAGCAACACGAGGACGCAACGGCGAAGCAGGCGTGCGGCGCGGGTCATGCGGTCGATTGTAGGCCATTCCGCGGTGCCCGGCCGTGACTTTGCGCCGCGGGTTCCAGGGGCGAGGCGTTGATTTTCAACGCAGAAAGCGGCGCGCGAAGCGGGGAAGTGGTGGTGATGGGTGGGCTTGAACCACCGACCCCAGGATTATGAATCCTGTGCTCTAACCGGCTGAGCTACATCACCAGGGCCGAACCGCGCGAAAGGCGCGGGCGAAGAGGCGGGATTATCGCCGCCCGGGTTTCCGAGTGTCAACGTAAGGCGGGCCTAGAGGCCCGCTTCCAGACCCACCCTTTGACGGCTCGCGCGCTGCATCGCAGAATGGCTGAGCACGTGGCGTCACAACGAGTTCCGGCGCTGCCATTCGCCTTTGTGCCGCAATGCAGGATGGCATTTCGCAAGGCCGGGACCAATCTTTGCGAGGGGCTCGCCGCCCGTCGCCAGCGGACTTCAAAGGGGATCGTTGATGAAGGTGTGTGTGGTCGGCGCCGGCTCCATCGGCGGCTATGTCGGCGTCAAGCTCGCCCTCGCGGGCGAGGACGTCACGCTCATCGCGCGCGGCGCGAACCTGGAGGCCATCCGCGCCCGCGGCATGCGCCTGCAGATGCACGACGGTCCGGAGCTGGTCGCGCAGAACGTCAAGGCTACCAACAGCCTGGCCGAAGCCGGACCCCAGGACGTCGTGATCCTGGGCATGAAGGCGCACCAGGTCGAGGCGGTGGTGCCCGACCTCCATCACCTGGTGAAGGACGACACCGTCATCATTCCGATGCAGAACGGCATTCCGTTCTGGTACTTCCAGCGGCACGGGGGCGAGTACGAGGGGCGCCGCGTCGAGACGGTCGATCCGCGCGGCCGCATCATGGAGGGCATCGACGCGAAGCGCATCGTCGGCTGCGTGGTCTATCCGGCGTGCGAGATGGCGGGCCCGGGCGTGGTCCGCCACATCGAGGGCGACCGCTTCCCGCTCGGCGAGCTGGACGGCACCACCACCGAACGGGTCACCCGCCTCTCCGAAATGTTCGTGAAGGCCGGCCTCAAGGCCCCCGTGCTCGACAACGTGCGCGCCGAGATCTGGCTCAAGCTGTGGGGCAACCTCACGTTCAATCCGATCAGCGCGCTCTCCCACTCGACGCTGGTCGACATCTGCCAGTTCCCGCTGTCGCGTGACCTCGCCACGAAGATGATGCAGGAGGCGCAGGCGATCGCGAACCATCTGGGAATCACCTTCCGCGTCTCGCTGGAGAAGCGCATCGCGGGCGCGGAGAAGGTCGGCAAGCACAAGACCTCGATGCTGCAGGACGTCGAAGCCGGCCGCGATCCGGAAGTCGACGCACTGGTCGGCTCGGTGATCGAACTGGGACGCATGGTCGGCATCCCGACGCCGCACATCGACACGGTCTTCGCGCTGGTGAAGCTGCTGGGCCGCACGATGGCGGAGGAGAAGATCTACATCCGCGCCAGCCCCGTGCTGGGGTAGGACGAACTCACTCCGACCCCCCCACCCCGGCCCTCCCCCTCGACCAGGGGGAGGGCGTGCGTACGACCCCCCCACCCCGGCCCTCCCCCCCGACCAGGGG
>CAZKHE010000187.1:0-6114 GCA_964552535.1 uncultured Enterobacteriaceae bacterium
CCGCCGACCACCGAGACGCGCTCGGCCACCCCGACGCTGATCTCGCCGATCCAGACCGCGCCGCTGCAACTCGAGCGCGTGCCGACCACGACCACCGTCGCGCCGACCACCGTGGTTCCGTCTTCGACCGGCACGATCGAACCGGCCCGTACCCTTTCGCCGACCCTGATCCAGCAGCCGACGACGACGATCGCGCCGACGACGACCACGATCCAGCAGGCGCCCACGACCACCATTTCGCCGACCCTCATCCAGCCGGCCCCGACGACCACCGTCGCGCCGACGGCGATCCAGCAGCCCACCACCACGATCTCGCCGACCTTGATCCAGCCCGCGCCGACCACTGCACCGACGACCTCGCCCACGCTGATTCAGCAGGCACCGGCGATCCAATCGTCTCCCACGCTCACCGCACCGCTGATTCGACCCTGATCGTCCTGGAGGAGCCCGTGATGCCAGTCGCCCTTCGTCCTCTCGCCCTTGCCGTGATGCTCGCGGCCCTCCCCGCAGCAGCGATCGCCGAGTCGGGCAAGCTCTTCTTCCTCAAGGGCGACGTGACCGTCGTCGGCGTGGACGGCGCGAGCCGCCCGGCGCGTCCGGGTGAGTCGATCGCGTCCGGCGAGCGCATCGTCACCGGTCCGGATGCGCTCGCGCAACTGCGGACCGCCGACGGCGGACTGATGTCGGTGCGCCCGGAATCGAACGTGCGGCTCGACCGATTCAGCTCGCCCGAGGGCGGTCGGGTCGTGATCGACGCGGGCAGCATTCGCGTGATCAACCTGCCGTCGCCCGGCGGCGGCGCGAAGCCGATGCCGATCCAACTCCAGGCTGCGGGGGGCACCGTGACGCTGCAGGGTGCGGACGCCGAGACGGCCGTGCGACGCGCCGACGCGAATGTCCCCGCACCCGAGGGCGGGCTGATCACGCGCGTCAACGCCGGTACGGCGCTGGCCGTCACTTCGAACGGCACGGTGCCGCTGCCGGTCGCGTCGGTGAACGTGGCGAGCGCCGGGGCGATCCGCCCGGCACCCATCGAGGCGCTACCGCCGATCCGCATCGCACCGGGCGCGGCGAACACGGCAATCGCGACGCCGCCCGCCCTTGCCGGCGTGCGCCCGCCTGCGCCGCCAACGGGGCCGCTCGGTTTCACGGTCCCCGTGACGCAGCCGCCGTCGCTGCAAGCGCTCGGCAACGTGCTGCCGACGACCCGCGTGGGCGGCACCGCCACGTTCACGCCCACCGTGGGAACGGTCCCGCTCACCCCGGCCACGCGACCCGGCGTAACGGCTGGGACCGCCGTGGACCTGCTGGTGAACGCGAGCCTGCAGCCCAAGGACACGCCGACGACGGTGAACGTGGGTGGGGTGACGGGCACCGTTCAGCCCACGCGGTTCACCAACGTCACCCTGCCGCCGCCGCCGGCGACCATGCCCACGACGACGCAGACCACCTTCGTGCCGACGACCACCCTGGCGCCGACGGTCCAGCAGACGACGATCCTGCAGCAGACGCCGACCCTCACCCCGACGACGACCACCGTCTTCGTGCCGCGGACGACCTACACCGCGCCCACGACCACGTTCACGGGGAACGTGCTGACGTTCGGACGCTAGCTCCGGCGGCAGCCTCGGGCTACGCCCCGTCAGGCGCGCTGCCGGCCAGCCGGCGCAGCAACTCGAGCAGCTGCCCTCGCTCGGCGGCACTGAGGCGCGCGGCGATGCGCGCCTCGTGCTCGGCCACGCGCGCCTTCATCTTTTCGACCACCGACTTTCCGCGGCGCGTCAGCCACAGACCGTTGCTGCGGCGATCCTCGCCGGCGCGGCGCTCCACCAGGCGCGCGTCCTCGAGCGCGTCGAGGATCGCCACCAGCGTCGAGCGGTCCAGGCCGATCTCCTGCGCGAGGCGGCTTTGCGACACGCCCGGATTCGACTCGATCAGCACCAGCATGCCGAATCGGCCCGGCGACACCCCGAGCCCGTCCGCCGCGCGCTCGAAGTCGCGGAACACCGCCTGCTGGGCGAGCCGCAGCTGGTAGCCGAGGAGATCGGGCAGCAGGCCGTGGTCGAGCGCGGCCGCCGGCTCCGCGCCGCTGCTGCGCCGCGTCACCGGCCGCCGGCGCGCGCGTGATTGTTGGGGATCCAAACTGTTTGACATCTCAACTTTCGGGCGGCTAGCATCCTAGCTCCCGCAGCCGCCCCGCACAAGCCGTCACCCACCAGCCGGACATGTCGATCGCCATCACCGTCGAAGGTCACGAGGCGCCGGTCGCCGCCGAAGCCGGCGACACGCTGCTCGACGCCCTCATCATGGCGGGGGTGCCGTTCCCCTACTCCTGCCAGGCGGGCAACTGCGGCACCTGCAAGTGCGAGCTGCTGTCCGGCGACATCTTCGAGCTCGAGTACTCCGAGCACGCGCTGAAGGCCGAGGAACGCGCGAAGAACGTCATCCTCGCCTGCCGCACGCAGGTGTGGGGCGACACCGCCGTCCGCCGCATCGAGGCGGAGGAGTTGGTGCTGCACCCCTCGCGGGTCATGCGCTGCCGCGTGGTGGCCATCGACCAGCTCACCCACGACATCCGCGGGCTGCGCCTGGTGATCGAGGCGGGCGGGCCGTTCACCTTCTCCGCCGGGCAGTACGCCCAGGTGGAATTCGCACCCGGCCTGTCGAAGCACTACTCGATGGCGAGCACGCCGAGCGAGCCCGAGATCGAGTTCCAGGTGCGCCACATGCCGGGGGGACGCACCAGCGCCTTCGTCGCGAACGAGCTCAAGGTGGGCGACACCGTGAAGGTCAGCGGGCCGCTCGGCTCCTCCTACCTGCGGGACAAGCACGCGGGGCCGGTGCTGCTGGTGGCCGGCGGCTCCGGCTTTGCGCCCATGCAGTCGATCCTCAACACGCTGATGGCGCGCGACTATCGCGAGAAGGTCGTGCTCTATGTCGGCGTGCGCAGCGAGCGCGACCTCTACCACGAGGGCCTGCTGAAGGATCTCGCCGCGCGCCACGGCAACTTCGCGTACCACGTCGTGCTGTCCGAGCAGCTCGGCGCGACCGGCCGGCGCTACGGCCTGGTGCACGAGGCGGTGGCGCAGGACTTCCCGAGCTTCGACGGCTGGAAGGCCTATCTCGCGGGGCCGCCGGTCATGGTGGAAGCCGCGACGGCGCTGCTCGAGTCGCGCGGGCTCCCGCACCGGGACGTCCATGCCGACGCGTTCTACAACCAACCCTGACGGAGCGGACCTCATGGACCTGAAGGGCAGAGTGGCCATCGTCTCCGGCGGCGCGCGCGGCATCGGCCGCGCCATCGCCGAGGACTTCATCGCGCACGGCGCCGCGGTGGTGATCGTGGACGCCGGCGTGGGCATCGGCGGCGAGCCGGTCGAGCCGCAGCTCGCCGAGGAGGTCGCGGCACACATGTCGAACGCGGCCGCGATCTGCGGCGACATCGCCGACCGCGACACGGCTCAAGCGGCGGTGGCGCTCGCGCAGGAGCGCTTCGGCGGCGTCGATATCGTGGTGAACAACGCCGCGATCATCCGCGACGCGTTCATCTTCAAGGCCAACCACGACGCCTGGGATGCGGTGATCCGCGCCAACCTCACCGGCGCCTATCGACTGCTCGCCGCGGCGACGCCGGTGATGCGCGACGGCGCGAAGGCCGACCGCGCGCCGGGCGCCATCGTGAACATCGTGTCGAGCGCCGGCATCTACGGCAACTTCGGGCAATCCGCCTACGCGTCGGCGAAGGCGGGGCTGCTCGGCCTCACCCGCGTCGTCGCCCACGATCTCGCGCGCTCGAAGATCACCTGCAATGCCGTCGCACCGTTCGCCGCCACCCGCGTCACCGAGAGCATCCAGCCGGCCAACGAGGCACAGGCCGCCTACAAGGACAAGGCGCTGCAGGTGCCGGCGAGCTACGTGGCGCGGCTCGTCACCTTCCTCGCCTCGCCCGCGGGCGCCGGCATCAGCGGCCAGCTCTTCGGTGCGCGCGGCCGGGAAGTGTTCGTGTTCAACCAGCCGCGCCCGGCGTCGAAGCTCCTGCAGCCGCAGGGCGGCTACGACCTCGCGGGCTTCGCCGAGGGCATCAAGGCGCTCACGCCGCATTTCGCCGATCTCGTCACCGACCTGGAAGCGTTCGCTTCCGACCCGATCCTCTAACCAGGAGAGACAGCTGCACGACGAAAGGGGCCAGGGCCCCTTTCCCTCCCCAAGATCAGCTCAACGAAGGAGTCATCGCATGGCCGCGCATCCCGAAGTCAAGACCGTCGAGGAGTTCAAGCAGCAGTCCCCGGAGTACCAGGACGCGGTGCGCAAGATCGTGCGCAGCCACGCCATCAACGAGCTCTACGGCGCGCAGGTGTTCGACGAGCCGGCCATCGCGCTGGCGCCCACGCCCTACGCCAAGTGGCTGACCTGCCGGGTCGCGATGGAGGAGTACCACCACCACGTGCGCTTCAAGACGCTGGCCGACGAGATCGGCGTCAAGCCCGAGGAGATGGACACGAAGAACAAGCGGCCGCTCAACATCTTCGAGTTCCCGCTGAAGACCTGGGAGGAGTTCGTCGTGATCAAGATGCTCGGCGACCTCGCGGAGATTCTCCAGGTCGAGGACCTGCTGCACTGCTCGTTCGTGCCGCTGCGCAACCTCGCCCGCACCACGATGCCGGAGGAGAAGTTCCACGCGCAGTTCGGCAAGGACTTCGGCGCGGAGCTGGTGAAGACGCCCGAGGGCAAGGCCGCGCTGCAGGAGGCGGTGAACGCGTTCTATCCGTATGCGCCGCATTTCTTCGGCGCGGCGAAGTCGAAGAACAACGAGATCTTCCGCAACTTCGGCATCAAGCTGCGCACCAACGAGGACATGCGGGCGGACTACATCGCCCGCGCCCACGAGGTGCTGACGAGCCTCGGCCTCAAGGCGCCCGAGCTGCAGCAGGCCGCCTGACCCGCGCGATGGATCTGCACTCGGCCTGGTTCTCCACCCTCGGCGCGCCGCTCGGCGAAGGCGAGGAGGCGGACATCGCCGCCTATCTCGCCGGGTTGGGCCTCGCCGCGAAGCTGCCCACGCTGGTCGTGGAGAGCTGGAGCCAGGCCGCGGAGATCATCCGTAACCCGGCTGCGCAGTGGTGGGCCGCGGAGGAGGCCGAGCGTTCGCGGCTCGAGGCGCGCGCGAAGCTCGATCCCGCCGACCCCGCCTGGCTCACGCTCACCGACGCGCTGCACGGCGCAGCGGCGGTCGCGGCGGCGCGCGGCGGAAGTGCCGATCCGGGACTCATCCGCGCCGCGGCGGGATCGGCGACCTACGCGGCGTACCAGCAGCGGCTTGCCGCTGCAGCAGGCGAGGGCGAAGCGCATCCGTTCATGCGAAAGTACGCGCTGTTCGCCGGCGGCCGCTGGCCGCTGGGGCTGTACGGCGACCGCTTCGCCATTTTCTGAGTAGCGTTTGATCGCGGCGCTGCGCGCGAGACGCGGCCCGCGCCACCTGGGAGTCAGTGTGACGGTCGACCTGCACCGTTTCTTCCGGCCGGCGTCGGTGGCCATCGTCGGCGCCGCCGAACGCGAGACCAGCTCGGGCGGCGCCGTGCTGCGCAACATGAAGATCGCCGGCTACCGCGGGCGCATCATCCCGGTGAACCCGAAGGGCGGGGAGATCCTCGGCCTGCCGGCCAGGACCGCGCTGCGCGAGGTTTCGCCGCCCGCCGATCTGGCCGTCATCGTCGTCCGTCCCGACCTCATCCTGGACGTCGTGCGCGAAGCGGCGGAGAGCGGCCATCGCAACGTCCTCATCCTGCCGGGCGGCTTCGCCGAAGCCGGTCCGGAAGGCCTCGCGCGTGACGCCGAGCTGCGCCGCTTCACCGCCGAGCACGGCATCACCGTCGCCGGACCGAACTGCGCCGGCGACATCGATCTCCTCGACCCCGACGAGCCGTTCGCCGCGACCTTCCTGCGCGACATGCCGCGCGGCGGTCCGGTGGCGTTCATCTCGCAGTCGGGCGCGATCGCCGAGGAGGTCATCGCGAAGAGCCACACGATGCGGCTGCCGTTCGGCGCCATCGTGTCGGTGGGCAACGCGGTGCACCTGGGCATCACCGAGTACCTCGAGCACTACGGCCGCGACGA
>CAZKHE010000188.1:0-6065 GCA_964552535.1 uncultured Enterobacteriaceae bacterium
GAGGGGGTGCGTACGACCCCCCCACCCCGACCCTCCCCCTCGACCAGGGGGAGGGAGTTCTATACACGTGCGCGGGTGGGTGGTGGGCTTGGGTACACTCCTGATCCATGGAAGTTGACGTCGCTATCGTCGGCGCGGGGCTCGTCGGGACGAGCCTCGCGGTCGCGCTCGCGCAGCGCGGCATCGCCGTCGCGATCGTCGCCCCTGAACCGCCGCCTGCGCCGCCCGAGGACTGGGATGCGCGCATCTACGCCATCAGCGCCTCGTCGACCGCGTTCCTCGAGTCCCTCGGCGCCTGGCAGGCGATCGACCCGGCGCGACTGCAGCCGGTCTCGCGCATGGCGATCAGCGGCGACCGGCCGACGGCCGCGCTCGCCTTCTGCGCCTACGAATCAGGCGTCGGGCGCCTGGCCACCATTGCGGAATCGGGCCGCATGGCGCACGCGCTGTGGTCGCAGCTCGGCGACGGCGTCGAGCGCGTGCTCGGCCGGCGCTGCACCTCGCTGGAGATCCGGACCGGGGCCGCGCGGCTCGTGTTCGAGGACGGCGGGACGCTGGACGCGAAGCTCGTCGTCGGCGCCGACGGGGCCAACTCCTGGGTGCGGGGGGCGGCCGGGCTCGCCGCCCGCGTGCACGAGTACGGGCAGCTCGGCGTGGTGGCGAACTTCGCGTGCGAGCGGGATCACGGCGGGACGGCGTTCCAGTGGTTCCGCGGCGACGGCGTGCTCGCGTACCTGCCGCTGCCGGGCCGGCGCATGTCGATGGTGTGGTCCACGCCGGACGCCCACGCCGAGGAGCTGCTCGCGCTGCCCGCCGAGACGCTCGAGGCGCGCGTCGCGGCCGCCGGCGAGGCGCGGCTGGGGCGGCTGCGGCGCCTCGCGCCGGCCCAGGGCTACCCGCTGCGGCGGATGGAGGCCGAGTCGCTCGTCGCACCGCGCGTTGCGCTGGTCGGCGATGCCGCGCACGTCGTGCATCCCCTCGCCGGCCAGGGCGTGAATCTCGGCTTCGGCGATGCCGCCGCGCTCGCCGCGACGCTGGCCGAGCGCGAGCGCTTCCGCGACTGCGGCGACCTGGCCGTGCTGCGCCGGTACGCCCGCGGGAGGGCCGAAGCTATACTCGCGATGCGCACCGTGACCGACGGCCTCGTGCGGCTGTTCGGGGCACGGAACGCCGCGGCGGCGGAACTGCGCAATCGCGGATTGAACTTAACCGACCGCCTGCCGGTCTTGAAGAATCTGCTGGTGCGCCACGCCCTTGGCTAGCGCCGGCCCACCGGAACCCTGCCCATGAAGAGAATCGCCGCCGTCCTTTCGCTCGCCCTCCTCGGCTTCTCGTCCGCCGCCTGGGCGCAGGCCGAGGCGCGCATCCAGAAGATCCTCGAGGAGCGCTTCGGCGTGAAGGTCGAGCACGTGCAGAAGACGCCGTACTTCGGCCTGTACGAGATGAAGGTCGGCAGCCGCATGCTCTACACCGACGAGAACGTCACCTATCTCTTCGCCGGCAGCGTCTTCGACGGCAAGACGCGCGAGGACCTCACGGAAGCGCGGATGGAGGAGCTGTCGGGCATCAAGTGGAAGGACCTCCCGCTCGGCGACGCGATCAAGACGGTGCGCGGCAACGGCTCGCGGCAGATCGCGGTGTTCTCCGATCCCAACTGCAGCTTCTGCAAGCGCTTCGAGCAGCAGCTCCAGGGCATGAGCGACGTCACGATCTACACCTTCCTGTACCCGATCCTCTCGCCCGATTCGGCCGAGAAGTCGAAGGCGATCTGGTGCTCGAAGGACCGCAGCAAGGCGTACTACGACCTGATGCTCTCCGGCGTCCAGCCCACCGGCGGCAAGTGCGATACCAGCGCGGTGGACAAGAACGTGGCGCTGGGGCGCAAGCTCGGCGTGGACGGCACGCCCACGTCCTTCACCGCGAGCGGCCAGCGCATCGTCGGCGCGCGCTTCGACGCAGTGAAGCAGGCGCTCGAGAAGCCCGCGAAGTAGTCGCCGGTCAGCCGGGGCAGCGCCCCGGCCCCGGCAGGCGGAGGTGGCGCGCGAACCAGTCGCGCACCGCGCCCTCCGCGTGACGCGCGGCGATCTTCTCCTCCGGCGTCTGGTCCCGCCGGAAGTCGAAGGCGCGGCGCGCCATCGGGTACATCTGCATCGCCACCGGCACGCCGCGTTCGTACAGCGCGTAGAACGCGCGGCCGTTGTTGATCCGTCGCAGCTCGAAATCCTGGTCGCCGATCAGCATGAGCCACGGTGCGCGGATCTGCGCCACCTCCGGGGCGACGCTGTAGAGCTGCTCGGGCTCGGGCGCGTTCGGGTTCTGGAAGTGGCCGTAGTAGCTCGCCACCGCACCGATCGCCTCGGGGCGCTTCGCGGCGAGCCGCAACGCGTAGTAGCCGCCGCGCGAAATGCCGAGCACGGCGACCGGTCCCGCGCAGGCGTCCTGCGCCGCGCGCAGCAGGTCGAGCGCGGCCTCCACGTCGCCCTCTGTCGCGGGGTCGTGCGCCACCGGCCAGCGCTCCAGGAAGCGCCCGCTCTGCCAGTCGGGCGCCACCGCCAGATAGCCGTGCTCGGCGAGCATGCGGAGCTTCGCCCGATCCTCGTCCTCGAGGCCGCGGCGCGCGTGGAGGTAGAGCACGGCCGGGAACGGTCCCGCGCCGGCGGGCCGCGCGATCTCGACCGGCACTTCGACGTCGCCGCGCTTGGCGACCCCCTTGACCTGCGTGACCTGCGCTTGCGCGGTCCCGCAGGCCACGACGGCGGCCAGCAGCGCGAGGGCCCGCTTCATGGCCCCTCGACCTTGAAGTCGCGCGGCAGCAGCACCCACATGCGTCCGGTCTGGCGCATGCGGCCGGCTTCGCGTCCGGCGTCCGCGCCGAAGCCCCAGAAGTAGTCGGCGCGCACGTTGCCGCGGATGGCGCCGCCGGTGTCCTGCGCCATCACGAGGCGTGCGAGGGGCGTGTTCGAGTTGGGGCGCGTCGTGGCGAGAAAGACCGGTGCGCCGAGCGGCACCGCCCGCGGATCGACCGCGATCGAGCGCTCCGGCGTGAGCGGCACGCCCAGCGCCCCGAGCGGACCGCCGCCCGCACGCGGCAGCTCGCGGAAGAACACGTAGCTCGGATTGACGTTGAGCAGCGCGTCGAGCTTGGCCGGATTGGCGCGCGCCCAGGCCTGGATGCCCTGCATCGACGCCTGCTCGAGCTTAAGCTCGCCCGCCTCCACCAGGTGGCGGCCGATGGAGCGATACGGATGACCGTTCTGATCGGCATAACCGACGCGCACCAGCTGCCCGTCGGGCAGGCGCACCCGGCCCGAGCCCTGGATCTGCAGGAAGAACGCCTCGACCGGATCGTCCACCCAGAGCAGCTCCTTGCCGCCGACCGGCGCCGCGCCGCGCTCGATCTCCTCGCGCGTGAAGTAAGGCACCAGCCGCCGGCCGTCGAGGCGTCCGCGCAGGCGCATGTTCTTCGTCTCCGGCACCACGTCGCCCAGGTCGACGACGATGAGATCGTCGGGCGGCGCGTGCAGCGGCGTGAGGAACGGCCTGGTGCGCGTGCGGCTGCCGCGCAGCAGCGGTTCGTAGTAGCCGGTGACGAGACCGGTCTCGGTGCCGTCCGGGTTCTGCACCCGCCACGGCACGAACTGCGATTCGAAGAACGCGCGGGCCTCGCGTTCGTTCGGCGCGGGCCCGTCGGCCCGCGCGCACACGGCGCGCCACGCGTCGCGGTTGCGGAGCGTCGCGCAGCCGGCGACGAACGCGGGCCACGCCGCGGCGATGCGGTCCGTCTGCCAGCCCGGTAGCTCGGCGAACGCCGCCGGCGCGAGCGTCGGCGCCTTCTTCGCCTCCGGTGCGATCGGACAGACCGGGCAGGCGGGGCACGTCGTCGGCGCCGGGCACGCCGGGGCGGCGGGCGGCGTCACGGCCACCGGTGTCGGCGGCGCGGGCGGCGCCGCGCACGCGGCGAGCAGCGCCGCCAGGCAGGCTATCATCGGCCGCGTCGGGAACGAACGAAAGCGCGGGCGCGGCATGGGCGACGGACTCTGGATCATCATCCTGGAGATGGTGCTCGTGCTCGTACTCGCCGGCTTCATCGTCTGGTGGACGATGGGCGGCCGCCGCAAGGACGACGACAAGCGCAAGTGATCGAACGGGCTCAGTGCAGGACGCGCGGCACCGACAGCGTGAACTCGGGAATGGGCGCGTCGAACCGGGTGCCGTCCTCCGCCACCATCTGGTAGGTGCCGCGCATCGTGCCGACCGGTGTCGCGATCGCGGTGCCGCTGGTGTATTCGTAGGATTCGCCCGGCGCGAGCAGCGGCTGCTCGCCGACGACCCCGAGGCCGCGCACTTCCTGCACCTGCTGGTTCGCGTCGGTGATGATCCAGTGGCGGCTGATCAGCTGCGCGGGGACGCTGCCGCGGTTCTTCAGCGTGATGGTGTAGGCGAACACCCACCGGCTCGCGGCCTCGTCCGACTGGTCGGGCAGGTACTGGGTGCGGACCGACACCTCGATGTCGTGCTGCTCAGGCATGCGTTCCCCCGTTGCGCGGCTAGCGTCCGCCGCGCCGGTCGATGTCGATGAAGCGCTCGGTGCCGACGTCGCGGAACCGGAATTCGCGCAGGTGCTCCTCGGAGAGCGCAAGCAGCGCGGACACCACCGGCGGCGGGAATCCCTGGCGGTTGCCGCGCTTGTCGATCAGCAGCTCGTCGAGGTAGCGGTCGCACTCGGGCGTGCCCCACAGCTGCTTGACCCGTTCGGCGACGCGCGGATACGCCTGCGCCACGATCGGAAACGGGTCCGGACGCGGCGCGGGCGGCTGCGGCTTGCGGGCCACCATCCGGTCGATCTCCTCGTCCGGCAGGAGCGGCGGAAAGGCGTCGGGCTTGTTCTCGCTCATGGGCAGACTCCAGCCGCGCAGGCGGCGCCGTCGCGGCAGGCTACAATGCCCGTCAATGATACAGCCTCGCTACCGCATCGCCCCGTCCATTCTCTCCGCCGACTTCGCCAGGCTGGGCGAGGAGGTGCGCACCGTCGTGGATGCCGGGGCCGACTTCGTGCACTTCGACGTGATGGACAACCATTACGTTCCCAACCTGACGGTGGGACCGCTGGTGTGCGAGGCGATCCGTCCGCACACCGAGGCGACCATCGACGTGCACCTGATGGTCGAGCCGGTGGACCGCATCGTTCCCGACTTCGCCAAGGCGGGCGCGAACATCATCAGCTTCCATCCCGAGGCGAGTGACCACGTCGACCGCACCATCGGGCTCATCCGTGAGCACGGCTGCCGGCCCGGCCTGGTGTTCAATCCGGCCACGCCGCTCGCCTGGCTCGACCACACGCTGCACGCCGTGGACCTCGTGCTGATCATGTCGGTGAACCCGGGCTTCGGCGGCCAGAAGTTCATCCCGCACGCACTGGCGAAGCTCGCGGAGGCGCGCCGGCGCATCGACGCGCACAAGCGGGAGACCGGCCGCGACGTGCTGCTGGAAGTGGACGGCGGCGTGAAGGTGGACAACATCGCGGAGATCGCCCGAGCGGGGGCGGACACCTTCGTCGCCGGCTCGGCGATCTTCGGGACGAAGGACTACAAGGCGACCATCGGCGCCATGCGTGCCGCGCTCGCCGCGGTCGCCTGAGTCCGGCGCGGCGACGCCGCTTCGT
Source organism: uncultured Enterobacteriaceae bacterium (assembly GCA_964552535.1). Lineage (GTDB taxonomy): Bacteria > Pseudomonadota > Gammaproteobacteria > Burkholderiales > SG8-39 > CAZKHE01. The sequence goes on from CAZKHE010000188.1 coordinate 5,663, forward strand.
TCCCCCCTCGTTCTAGAATGCGGCTTGCAGGCGGGCCGGTCCACTGCGGCTGATACCCTCGGCGACGACAAGAAACGACAGAACGGACGGGAATCATGGGCGGCTCATCGAGTTTTCATCGCTGGACCGTGGCGGCTGCCGCGGCGGCGCTTCTCTCCATCGCCACCGGCGCACACGCGCAGCTCGCGGACGCGGTCGCACGGTGCGCCGCGCTCGGCGACGACGCGAAGCGCCTTGCGTGCTACGACGAGGCGAGCGGACGCACCGCGCGGGCCACCGCCGCGCCGGGCGGCGCTGCACCGGCCGCCGCGGCTGCCGCGCCGGCGACGCCCGGGCGCACGGCGGCTGCGTCGCTCATCGGCCAGGCCTGGCTGCTCGACCCGGGCACGACCGACGGCAACTT
>CAZKHE010000189.1:0-6019 GCA_964552535.1 uncultured Enterobacteriaceae bacterium
GGGATCACCGCGCGCGTGAAGCCGAGCTTCGCGGCTTCGCGCAGCCGCTCCTGGCCGCGGGGCGCAGGGCGAACCTCGCCGGCCAGCCCGATCTCGCCGAACACCACGAGCTTCTCCGGCAGCGGCCGGCCGCGCAGGCTCGAGACGATCGCGAGGAGCACGGCGAGGTCGGCCGCGGGCTCCACGATGCGCACGCCGCCGACCGCGTTGACGAACACGTCCTGGTCGTAGGCCGCGATTCCGGCGTGCCGATGCAGCACCGCGAGCAGCATGGCGAGGCGGTTCTGCTCGAGCCCCACGGTGAGCCGGCGCGGATTGGCGCCGTGAGCGTCGTCCACCAGCGCCTGGACCTCGACCAGCAGCGGACGCGTGCCCTCGTTGGTGACGAGGATGCACGAGCCGGGCACCGCTTCGCGATGCTGCGACAGGAACAGCGCGGAGGGGTTCGAGACGCCGCGCAGGCCCTTCTCGGTCATCGCGAACACGCCGAGCTCGTTCACCGGTCCGAAGCGATTCTTGAACGCACGGATGAGGCGGAAGCTCGAATGCGGATCGCCCTCGAAGTAGAGCACCGTGTCCACGATGTGCTCGAGCACGCGCGGGCCGGCGAGCGCCCCCTCCTTGGTGACGTGTCCGACGAACACCAGCGTCACGTGATGCTGCTTGGCGAGCCGCGTGAGCTGCGCCGCGCACTCGCGCACCTGCGCCACCGAGCCGGGCGCCGAGGCGAGCGCTTCCGAGTAGAGCGTCTGGATCGAGTCGATCACCGCGATCTCGGGCTTTTCCGTCTCGAGCGTGGCGGCGATGCGCTCGAGCTGGATCTCGGCGAGCAGCGCGACCGACGCGGTATCGATCTGCAGCCGCTGCGCGCGCAGCGCGACCTGCTCGGCCGACTCCTCGCCGGTCACGTACACCACCTTGCGCGCCGCGCTCATCCACGCGAGCGCCTGCAGCAGGAGCGTCGATTTCCCGATGCCCGGATCGCCGCCGATCAGCACGACCTGCCCGGGCACGAGGCCGCCGCCCAGCGCGCGGTCGAACTCGCTCACGCCGGTCGGCATGCGCGGCGACTCCTTCGCGGCGATGCGCGACAGGGGCGTCAGCGCCGACGGCTTGGCGAGCCCGCCGTAGCGGTGCGCGCTCGGCGCCTCCGCGAGGGTCTCGACCAGGGTGTTCCACGCGCCGCACTGTGGGCACTGGCCCTGCCACTTGGTGGAAACCCCGCCGCATTCGCTGCAGGCGTAGGCCGCCTTCGCGCGCGCCTTGGTGGCCATCCGCCTAGACGACCCGCTGCGGCACGCGCGCGGCGAGCGCGCAGAGGAGCTCGTAGGACACGGTGCCCGCGGCAGCGGCCACGTCGTCGGCCGACAGTCCCTCGCCCCACAGCACCACGGGCGAGCCGATGCCGGCTTCGGGGATCTCGGTGAGGTCGACGGTGATCATGTCCATCGACACCCGGCCCAGCGTGCGGGTGCGCCGCCCTTCGACGAGCACCGGGGTGCCGGTCGGCGCGTGACGCGGGTAGCCGTCGGCGTAGCCGCACGCGACCACGCCGATGCGCATCGGGCGCTCGACGGTGAACGTCCCGCCGTAGCCGACGCGATCGCCGGGCTTGAGCGACTGGATGGCGATGAGTTCGCTCTCGAGCGTCATCACCGGGCGCAGGCCGAGCGACGCCGCGCTCTCGTCCGCGAACGGCGAGCACCCGTAGAGCATGATGCCGGGCCGGATCCAGTCGGCGTGCGCCTCGGGAAAGCGCAGCACCGTGGCCGAGTTCGCGAGCGACCGCGGCAGGCCGAGATCGGCGGTGGCCGCGCCGAAGCGCGCGAGCTGATCCGCGATGCCGCTCGCGCCGTCGGCGTCGGCGAAGTGCGTCATGAGCGTGATCGCGCCAACCGCTGACATGCCCGAGAGGCGCTTGCACACCGCGCGATAGCGCTCGGGCGTGAAGCCGAGCCGGTTCATGCCGCTGTTCATCTTGAGATACACCGGCACGCGCACCGGCAGCCCGGCCGACTCGAGGAGGTCGATCTGCTCGGCCGTGTGCACCACGATCGAGAGGCCGTGCTCGGCCACCACGCCGAGGTCCTCCAGCGCGAACACGCCTTCGAGCAGCAGGATCGGCTTGCGAATGCCGGCCTCGCGCAGGCGCACCGCGTCGTCGAGGTCGAGCAGCGCGTAGCCGTCGGCCGAATGCAGCGCCTCCGCCGTCCGCACGATGCCGTGGCCGTAGGCGTTCGCCTTGATCACCGCCCACGCGCGCGAGCGCGGTGCCCGCGCGCGCGCGACCGCGAGGTTGTGGCGCAGGGCCTCCAGGTCGAAACGGGCGCGGATCGGACGGGGCATCAGGCCACCCCGCCCTGCCCGCCGACGTGCGCGCGATAGCGCTCGGCGAAGAGCGCCTCGAGCGCATCCACCGTCTCCGCGGCCGGCCGGCCATCGAGCATGTGCGCCGAAACGAGCGCCCCGACCGGCTGCATGAGCGTCCGCCGCTCGAGCATGGGGTAGCTGCGCTTGAGGCGCTTCACCGCCTGGATCACCGTCTCCTCCGCGGGGCGCAGCGTCACCACCGGCGCCACCGGCAACGCCGCGCAACGCTCGGCGAGGAAGTCGGCGAAAGCGGCGAGCATCGCGCGCTCCGGGTCGGCGAGCCGGTCGAAGGTCTGCGCCAGGCGCCGTGCCTCGGGGCTCACGGCTTGCCCTCCACGCTGCGCAGCAGGATGGTGCGCGCCTTGCGCGCCTCGTCCATCAGGCCGAGCGCCTCCACGAGGGCGGCGGTCACGAGATGGGTCGTCTGCTGCGTGTCGATCCAGTTGCGTCGCGCCTCCTCGAGCAGTGCGCCGATGTCGTCGGGCACCGGACGGTCGTCCTCCATGATCATGTCCTCGATCATGCCGGGCTTGAGCTCCGGGCGGAACAGCACCGCGTACGTGCGCGGCTGGGGGCGCAGCGCGATCCACCGGCCGGCGTCGTCCACCACCAGGGGTGCGGCGTCCGGGGGCGCCGCCACGCTGCCGTTGGCCATCACCAGCACGCGGCGGCCATCGACGGCGCGCGCGACCGGATCGTCGCGGCCCGCGTCCGTGGCGTGCGCGGTGGTCCAGTAGGCGAGATGGGGCGGGAGGGGGCTTGCCTCCCCGCCATGTGCGAGCGCGACGACGTGCGCACCGAAGCCCAGGCCGACCACCGGGCGCTGCGCGCGCTCGAACGCACGCACCAGCCGCAACTCGTCGGCCACCCAGGGGGCGTGCGTGGCATCGTCCACGGGATACGCGCCGCCGAGCAGCCACAGGCTGTCGAACTGCAGCGCGTTGGCGAACACGTCCTGCCCGGTGACGGGGCGCAGATAGGTGAACGCGATGTCGCGGGCCTCGAACTGCGGCTCGAGGGCGCCGAGGAACTCGGAGAACGTGTGCTGGACGGCGAGGAAGCGGATCATGTGCGAACGATCCTACCATCGCCGCGCGCACCAAAAGCGACGGGGGCCCGCCGGCCCCCGTGCCGCGTGCGAGGCCTGCCCGCGCTAGAAGCGATAGCCCAAGCCGACGCCGTACACCCAGGGATTGACCTTGAGCGTGGTGTCGATGCCGAGGCCGACGGTGTCGGTGACCTTGGTCTCGACCCACACGTACTTCACGTCCGCGTTCAGGTACCAGTTCTTGGTGAGCGCGTAGTCCACGCCCAGCTGCACCGCCGGACCCCAGTTGCTGCGGCGGATGTCGAGGATCTTCGCGCCGTTCACGTTGAGGTCGTTGTCGGTGATGCGGAAATACGTGAGGCCGGCACCGACGTAGGGCTTGAGGCCGTTGGCCAGCGGGAAGTGATACTGGGCGAGCAGCGACGGCGGCAGCTGCTTGATGCTGCCGATGTTCAGCGTGCCGCCCGGGGGCGTCGTGAGCGCGGAACCGGTCCACTCGACGTCGTGCTTCTGCGGATAGGTCAGCACCAGCTCCAGCGCGAAATTGCGGGTGAAGAAGTAGCTGATGTCGACTTCCGGCGCCCAGCGGTTGTCGACCTTGATGGAGTCCTCGCCGATGAGGCCGCCGCCGGTGGCGCCGTTGCTCTCGTTCGGCGCGATGTTGACGATGCGGCCGCGGATCAGCCAGTTGCCTTCCGGAACCTGTGCAACCGCCGCACCGGCCGAGAGCAGCGTGGTGGCCGCAACGAGGGTGGCAAGAGTCTTCTTCATTGGGAACGTTCCCCTTCTTCGAGTTGATGGACTGGGTGCAGCCCGGCGCTCGTGCGCCGCGTGGTGCATCGCTTCGGCCCTTCGAGCCGTGGGGAAATGCTCGCCGAGCCGCCCTGCCCAGCCTTGACCTAGGTCAAGCGCTCCACCGCGGTGCGCGACGATAGGTCGTTCGGGGGATGCGGGTCGTGGGGCCCGCGCAACACTCAGGCCGGTTGGCGGCCCGCCACGCCCAGGCGCGACTTCGCGAAGTCGACGAAGGTATTGAGCAGCCGCGAGCGAAAGCGCTCCTTCGGATACACGAGCGAGAGCGTCCGCAGGAGGCGGGGCTGCAGCGGCAGGGCGACGAGCTCGCCGAGCTTGCGCTCCTTCTCGACCGTCACCTGCGACACGATCGCGTAACCGAGCCCGGTGCCCACGACGCCCTTCAGGGCCTCCGGGCTGCCGAGCTCCATCACGACGTTGAGCTCGTTGGGCTGGATACCGGCCTTGCGGAAGTAGAGATCGGTGAACTCCCGCGTCCCCGAACCCGACTCGCGGCTCACGTAGGGATACGGGATGAGCTGCTTGGGCGCGACCGACTTCAGGCGCGCGAGCGGATGCCGGGGCGCGACGATCACCTGCAGCTCGTCCTCGCAGCACACCTCGGTCTGCAGCGCGGGAAGGTGCGAGGGGGCCTCGATGAGCCCGAGGTCGAGAGTGTGTTCCGCCACCCGGTTCTCGATGGTCTCCGAGTTCCCGACGATGAGCTTCGCCTGAACATCGGAGTGCAGCGACTTGAATTCGCCGAGCACCGGCGGCAGCAGGAACTCGGCGATCGTCGTGGACGCGCCGATGAGCAGCGGGCCGGAGAGTCGCCCGGTCATCTCGCGCAGGCGCGTGTCGAGCTCGGACGACAGCGAGAGGATGCGCTCCGCGTATTCGAGCACCACCTCGCCCGCGGGCGTCAGCGAGATGCGCCCATGGCCCCGCTCGAAGAGGCGCGTGTTGAAGTGTTCCTCCAGCTGCTTGATCTGGAACGTGACGGCCGGCTGGGTCATGAACAACACCTCCGCCGCCTTCGTGAAGCTCATCTGCTTGGCGACGGCGTGGAAGACCTGCAACCTGCGGTCGGCCATGATTCTCGCTCCCCCTTCGTGTCGCCTTATTTCATCATAAACTGAGCGAATCGCACAATTTATGGAGTGTCGCGTGCGCGGTGGCGGGGGCTGGCAAGGCCGCGATCTCGGCGGAGGGGGACTGCAGGCGGCGAATCTCGCGCTCGCGCGGCGCCTGAAGCGTCGCTCGCGGGCGTACGCCCTGCTGCTGGTGGCGCCGCTCGGGCTGCACCGCCGTTACCTCGACTCCCCGGGCGGCGCGTGGGCCTGGCGCGCGGCCGGGCTGGCCGTCGCCGCGCTCTGGTGGTGGCACCCGGCGGGCGGCTGGGCGGGGACCGCCGCGCTCGCCGCCGCCGCACTCGCCGACGCGCTCTGGATCGATCGCCGGGTCACGGTCCTGAACAAGCGGCTGCGGCGCGAGGTCTACCTCGGACATGGGGCGGCCCCGCCCGCAGGCTACGAGGGCCGCGACCCGGATGCCGCGTCGGGACGCGCGCCCTCGTTCGCCGAGCAGGAGCGGCTGCTGCGCGAGTTGGCGCGGCGCAAGGATCGTCGGAACCCGCCCGCGGACTGACGCGCGGCACGGCGGTCGCGACACCGACGCATGGTATAAACGCGCCTGCTTCGAGATCGCAGAAGAGAGGCCGGCGCCGGCGAGCGGCGGACAGGCCTCCTCACGACACCTCATCCTTCTCCACAGGCACGGACGCGAGACCGGCGTGAAACGCGGCTTCTA
>CAZKHE010000190.1:0-6006 GCA_964552535.1 uncultured Enterobacteriaceae bacterium
ACTCGAACTCGAACACCGCCGCGACCAGCGGGATGGTCTTCACGCTGCCCTGCATGACCACCAATGCGTCCTGCTCGGCGGTCTGCTTCTGCGCTTCGTCCAGGCGGTCCGTGTAGCGCTTGGAATCCTTGAACTTCAGCGTATCCACCGGAACCACCTCGGCGCCGATCTCGAAGCGCCCCTCGGGGTCGAGGAACAGGTCGAGCCGCGCACGCGCGTCGATGCGGTTGTGATAGCCGCACTTCGGACAGACGCCGGCGTTCTTCTCCAGGTCGGTGGCGTACAGCACCGCATCGCAGGAGGGGCACTTGGACCAGAGCCCCTCCGGCACCGAGCGGCGCGTCGGACCGTCCGCGCGCTTGATCTTCGGGGGAAGGAGCTTCTGCAGCCAGCTCATCGCCGATCGAGCGCCGCGCGGATGCCCGCCACGAAGGCGCCGGCGCGGTCGATTGCCGCCGGGCCCGCCTCCTCCATCTCCTGGATGATCTTCGAGCCGATCACCACGGCGTCGGCCACCTCGGCGACGGCGCGGGCACTCGCCGCATCGCGGATGCCGAACCCGACGCCGAGCGGCAGCCGGCAGTGCGCGCGAATGCGTGCGAGGTTCCGCGCGACGTCGGCCACGTCCAGCGACCCCGCGCCGGTCACGCCCTTCAGCGACACGTAGTACACGTAGCCGCTCGCGAGTTTCGCGACGTGGTCGATCCGGCGGTCCGTGGACGTCGGCGCCAGCAGGAAGATGAGATCCATGCCGTGCCCGCGCACCAGCGCGGCGAACTGCTCGCTCTCCTCGGGCGGGTAATCCACGACGAGCACGCCGTCCACGCCCGCAGCCTGGGCGCGCCGCGCGAAGGCCTCGATGCCCATGGCCTCGATCGGATTCGCGTAGCCCATCAGCACGACCGCCGTGCGGGTGTCGGTGCGACGGAACTCGGCGACGTAATCGAGCACGTCGTCGAGGCCGATGCCGAGCTTCAGCGCGCGCTCGCTCGAGCGCTGGATCACCGGCCCGTCGGCCATCGGGTCGGAGAACGGCACGCCGAGCTCGATGACGTCGGCGCCCGCCTTGACCAGCGCGTGCATGAGCGGGACGGTTGCGTCCCGCGACGGGTCACCCGCGGTGACGAACGGAATGAGCGCTTTCTTCTTGGATTCGGCGAGGCGCTCGAAGATGGCCTGGATGCGAGACATGTTTTCCTTGTCGGCGGCCGCCCCCAGCGGCCGCGGGGCGTTGCGTACGGCTAGAACTGCAGGCCGGACTTCTCGGCCACGGTGTGCATGTCCTTGTCGCCGCGTCCGGAGAGGTTCACCAGCAGCAGCCTGTCCTTCGCCAGGGTCGGCGCCAGCTTGGCCGCGTAGGCCAGCGCATGCGCCGATTCGAGCGCCGGAATGATGCCCTCCAGCCGGCAGCAGTCGTGGAAGGCGGCGAGCGCGTCGTCGTCGTTGACCGCCACGTACTCGGCCCGCCCGAGATCCTTCAGCCACGCGTGCTCGGGACCGACGCCCGGGTAGTCCAGGCCCGCGCTGATGGAATGGGTCTCGACGATCTGCCCGTTCGCATCCTGCAGCAGGTACGTGCGGTTGCCGTGCAGCACGCCCGGCTTGCCCGCCGAGAGGCTCGCCGCGTGCTTGCCCGTCGCGATGCCCGAACCGCCCGCCTCGACGCCGATGAGGCGCACCGACTCGTGCGGGATGTACGGATAGAAGATGCCCATGGCGTTGGAGCCGCCGCCCACGCAGGCGATCACGGCATCCGGCTGGCGACCGTACTCGCGCTGCATCTGCTCGATCGACTCGCGGCCGATCACCGACTGGAAGTCGCGCACCATCATCGGGTACGGATGCGGCCCGGCCACCGTGCCGATGATGTAGAAGGTGTTGTTCACGTACGTGACCCAGTCGCGCATCGCCTCGTTGAGCGCGTCCTTGAGGGTCTTCGAACCCGACTCCACAGGCACCACTTTCGCGCCGAGGAGCTTCATGCGGTAGACGTTCTGCGCCTGGCGCTTCACGTCCTCCACGCCCATGTACACGACGCACTCCATGCCGTACCGCGCGGCGACGGTGGCGGTGGCGACGCCGTGCTGGCCCGCGCCGGTCTCGGCGATCACGCGCGGCTTGCCCATGCGCTTGGCGAGCAGCGCCTGGCCGATGGTGTTGTTCACCTTGTGCGCGCCGGTGTGGTTCAGGTCCTCGCGCTTGAAGAGGATCTGCGCGCCGCCGAGCCGGTCCGACCAGCGCTTCGCGTGGAAGATCGGCGACGGCCGGCCGACGAAGTGCTCGAGTTCGTACTCGAACTCGCGGATGAACTCCGGATCCGTGCGATAGCGGTCGTAGGCGGCCTTGAGCTCGTCGAGCGCGTGCACCAGCGTCTCGGCGACGAAGACGCCGCCATACGGACCGAAGTGGCCGCGGGCGTCGGGAAGGTCATACATCTGCATGGCGAACTCCTGAGATGAAGGCGGCGATGCGTGCGGGATCCTTGACTCCCTTGGCGGCTTCCACGCCGCTCGACACATCCACCGCCCACGGGCGCACGGCACGGATGCCGTCGCCGACGTTGTCCGGCGTCAGTCCTCCCGAAAGAATCACCGGCCGGTCGAGCTGCGCGGGGATCAGCGACCAGTTGAAGGTCTCTCCCGTGCCGCCCGGAAGGTCCTCGCGATAACCATCCAGCAGCCAGCCCGATGCGTCGTCGTAAGGGCGCATGAATTCTAGCAAATCCAGTCCCGGCCTCACCCGTGCGGCCTTGAGGTAGGGCACGCCGAACGAGCGGCAGAAGGCCGCGGTCTCGGCGCCGTGGAACTGCAGGAAGTCGGGTCGGCAGGCCGCCACGACTTCGCGCACCTCCGCCTCCGGCGGATCCACGAACAGCGCCACCCGGGCGACGAACGGCGGCAGCGCCGCAGAGATCTCTTTCGCGCGTGCGGGCGACACCGCGCGCACCGAGGGCTTCCAGAAGACCAGCCCGATCGCATCCGCGCCGAGGTCCGCGGCGATGCGGCCGTGCGCGGGGTCGGTGATGCCGCAGATCTTGATGCGCGTCCGGCGGGGTGGGCTCATGGCAGGAGCGGGATCATGGTGGAAAAGGCCGGCAAATGCCAGCGCTCGTCATAGCGGATGCCGGAGAGATAAAGACCCTGCGGCGCGAACGTCGGCGCGGCACGCGCACGGTCGCGCGACGCGAGCACGTCGGCGAGCCAGGACACCGGGTAGCGGCCCTTGCCCACGTACACCAGGCACCCGACGACATTGCGCACCATGTGGTGCAGGAACGCGGACGCCTCCAACTCGAAGGCGATATAGGGGCCGACCCGACGGATTGCAATGCGCTCCATGCGCTTCACCGGCGTCTTCGCCTGGCATTCGGACGAACGGAAGGCGCTGAAGTCGTGCTCGCCCACGAGGCATTGCGCCGCCTGCTGCATCGCCGCCACGTCGAGCGGCTCGTGGAACCAGCCGGCGCGCTGCGCGAACACCGCCGGGCGCACCGGATGGTTGTAGAGCAGGTAGAGGTAGCTGCGGCCGGTCGCGGAGAAGCGCGCGTGGAACCCGTCGTCGACGCGTTGCGCCCACTGCACGGCAACGGCATCCGGAAGCGCTGCGTTGGTGCCGCGGACCCACGCCGTGTCCGGCCGGGCCACCGCGGTGTCGAAATGCACCACCTGGGCGAGCGCGTGGACGCCGGTGTCGGTCCGCCCCGCGGCGATCACCCGCACGGGCTCGCCCGCGATGCCGCCGAGCGCACGTTCGAGCACGTCCTGCACGGTGTTGCCCGCAGGTTGCGACTGGAAGCCCGCGTAGGGGCTGCCGTCGTAGGAGAGGCCCAGGGCGATGCGCATGAACGTTGGCCGGCGCCGGAAACGCCGAAGGCCGCTCGCGCGGCCTTCGGGCGGTTGGAGAAGCAGGCTGCGACTTTACCGCATCGCCTCGAGCAGGGTCTTCGCCTGCTGCTGCTGGGCGTTGTCGCCCTCCTTCATCACCTCGTTGAGCAACTCGCGCGCGCCGTCCTTGTCGCCCATTTCCTCGTAGGCCTTCGCGAGGTCGAGCTTGGTGGCCACTTCCTGCCAGCGGGAATCCACTGCGGGCGCCTGGGTGGACGGCTCGCCGAGATCGAAGCTGATCGAGGCGACGTCCACCGGCTGCGACTTCGCCGGCGCCTTCGATGCCGTGCCGAGATCGAAGTCGAGCACGTTGCTCTGCGACTGGTGCATCTTGGCCGTCTGGTCGAACGCCGGCTCGGGCTTGGCGCCGGGCAGCTCGAAGTCGATGGCGAGATCCGGCGGCGCGGTCTGCGCCTGATCCATCTCGCTGACCGCGCGCTTGGTCGCCGCGTCCATGATGAACGTGCCGGACGGCGAGAAGTCGCTCGCCTCCTCCGCGGCCGGCTTCTGCGACGGCTCGCCGAGATTCAGGTCGAAGCCGAGATCGGCGGGCAGCTGGCTCGGCGTGCCGATGTCGATCGCGATGTCGGTCGACGCCTTGCTCGCGCCGCCGCCGAGATCGAAGTCGAGCGCCGGCGGTTCCTGGGTGTCGGCCTCCAGGGCGATGTCCGGTGCCGGCGCCGGGGCCGCCGCGACGGCGGCCGCTGCCGCGCCGGGCAGAATCACCGTCCCGGGCGGCAGTGTGGAGGCCGGATCGGACCCCTTGCCGCCGTACATCGGATTGGTCGGGTCGATGGAAAGGCCGAGCTGGCAGGCCTTGTCCCACTCGGGGCCCTGCCCGCCGGTGGCCGCGTACAGCTCGCCGGCCGTGGTCTCGAACGCCTTGAGGTCCTTGCGCGAGGCGTAGATCTCCAGGAGCTTCACGCGCACCGACTGGCGGTTGGGATCCTTCTGCAGCGCTTCCTTGAGGATCTCCTCGGCCTGTGCATCGCGCCCGTAGGCCATGTACACGTCGGCCTCGGCGACCGGATCGACCTCGTCGGTATCGATGGCGCCGATGCCGCTCTGGCTGAAATCGGTCTGCAGGCTGCTCGCGCCGGTGTCCACGTTGCGGCCGCCGGTCGTGCCGAAGACCGAGCTGGTGTCGCTGGTGGTCACGCCGAGGAGGCTGTTCTCCAGCTTCGCAGCCCGCTTGCGTCGCAGGCTGTACGCGCCGAGCCCCAGCAGCGCGAGCAGGCCGGCCGCACCGCCGCCGAGGGCGATCGGGTTGTCGAGCAGCTCGTCGACGAAGGACGGCTCGGGCGGCGGGGGCGGGGGCGCCACCGGCTTGGGTTTGGGCTTCGGCGCGTCCGCCGCGGCGGCGGGGGCCGGTGCAGGGGCCGGCGCAGGTGCGGCGGCGGACACATCCGGCTTGGGCGAATCGGCGGGCTTTGCGGCGTCCGCGGTCGGCGCGGGCGCCGGCGCTTCCGGCGCCTTCGGCGCGTCGGCGGGCTTGGGCGTGTCCGCAGGCTTCGCCGCCTCGGGCTTCGGTGCGTCGGCGGGCTTGGGCGGTTCGGGAGCCTTGGCGACCTCGGGCTTCGGGGCATCCGCCGGCTTGGGCGCATCGGCCTTCGGCGCCGGCGCCGGCGCCGGCGTGGGCGCGGGTTCGGCCTTGGCGTTCTGCGCCTGCTTCTGCAGGTCGGCGAGCTGCTGGTTCTTGAGCTCCAGCAGCTTGCTCAGATCGGCGACGTTCTTCTCCAGTGCGGCGACGCGATCGTTCGCCTCCTTGATCGCCTTGTCGCGCGCGGCGGCGTCGTCGGCGGTGGCGGCCTTCGCCGCGCCGTCGGCAGGCTTGGTGAGACGGAGCTGGTCGCTCGGAGCCGGCGCGGGCGACGGCGCGGCGTCCTCCACCTTCGCGGTGACGCGGCCGCTCGCCTGCTGCCCCGACGGCGCGCCGCGCTCCGGTGCGGCGGCGGCTGCCTGGCCCACCTTGGCGCGATACTCGTTGAAGTCCTGCGTCTGGGCGACGACGACCTTGTTCGCGTCTTCCGGCGCCACCGCCTGCGCGGCGGCCCTGTCGGGAATGGCGAGAGTGCGCCCGCTCTTCAGCAGGTTCATGTTGCGATTGATGAACGCATCCTCG
>CAZKHE010000191.1:0-5899 GCA_964552535.1 uncultured Enterobacteriaceae bacterium
GCAGCGTCGAGCCGTACAGGAACGCGATCGACAGCGCGTGGAACGGGTTGTAGAACAGGTTGCCGTACCGGATCGAGAATGCGGCGGTCCAGTCGAGGTGGGAGAAGATGCCGAACGGCACGGCCTCCGACCAGCTGCCCATCAGCACCGGCCGGATCAGGCCGAGCACCAGGAACAGCCAGATCGCCGAGGCGAAGGCCCAGGCGACGTGCGTGCCCATGCCGAGCGCGCGTGCGCGGGTGTACACCCGGACCCACCACAGGAGAATCGAGGTCGTGAGGAGCAGACCGGCGATCTGCCACCAGCCGCCTTCCCGCAGCGGCGCGAACTGCAGCCCGTACTGCGGCGCGGGCGGATCGAGCGACAGCCAGAAGAACTGCTTGACGAACTGGATCGGGTCCCAGTTCACCGAGGCCAGCATGTTGAGGCCCATGATGTTGATCGCGAGCGTGCCCATGATGAGCGACGCGAGCCCGATCGGCCCGAGATAGATCGGTCCGATCTGCGCGTTGCCGATCATGCCGAGCAGCGGCGAAATGACCGGGACCCCGGTGCGCGGACTGTCCTGCGCCGGCAGGGGCGGACCGTCGTGAGCCGGCCCCGTGGGCTGCACCATCGTGAAGAGATTCTGATATTCCATACCCATGTCGTTTCTCCTCGATGGTTACTGCAGCGGCCACTGGCTCCAGATGGGGAGCTTGAGCCACCATCCCCACCATTCGGGCCAGCCGCGGGTCCAGAACGGGCCGCTGATCACGATGCACACCGCGCTCCAGAAGCCCGCCGAGAGGGCCAGGAAGAGCCCCAGCCGGTGGATGCCGAGCGTGCCGATCGAGTAGCCGATCGTGTCGCGGAAGAAGGTGTCCTCGTGTTCCGGCGTCTTGACGACCTCGCCCTTGCGCGGATTCGCCGCCGACAGCACCAGGCCGCCGTGCATCGCGAGCGCGAGCGTGGTGGTGAAGAAGAAGGTGATGGCGAGCATGTGCGCCGGGTTGTAGTGGAAGTGCAGGTACTGGTAGCCGACGTTCGACACCCAGTCGAGATGGCTGAAGATGCCGTACGGGAACCCGTGCCCCCACGCGCCGAGGAGCAGCGGCCGGATCACGACCAGCGTCACGTAGGCGAAGATCGCGAAGCCGTACGCGACCGGTACGTGGTAGCCGATGCCGAGCTTGCGGCAGATCTCCGCCTCGCGCAGCGCCCACGAGACGAAGGCGCCGATGGCGCAGATGGTGATGAGCTGCCAGAGTCCGCCTTCGAGGAGCGGCGCGAACTTCAGCCCGTACTTGAGGTCGGGCGGCGCGATGTTGATCTGCCAGATGTTCCAGGTCGGGCCGTTCGCCGCGCCCCACAGGATGAGCGCCACGCCCACGATGGTGAAGAAGATCGTGGTGACCCCGAAGAAGCCGACGTAGAACGGCCCCACCCAGAAGTCGAACAGGTCGCCGCCGACCAGTGTGCCGCCCCGCACGCGGTACTTTCTCTCGAAGCTCAGCATCGCCATGGTTTCGTCCTCCGGCCCAGGCACGCGCCCGCATGGGCGCGCCACGAGGCGCGTCTTGCCTGTCGTTCGGTCGGAGCCCGGTCCGCGCGGCGGTCCGGACTCCGCCCGTCTTCAGCGACGGCGGATGCCGCCCTTACTTCTTCATTGCCGCTTGCTGCGCGACCTTCGCGCGGGCGTTCGGCCCGTCCAGCCAGTTGAACGTGTCGGTGCTGAGCAGGATGAGATGGATCAGCGCCGCCAGGCTGAACAGGAAGACGCCCTGGATCGCGAGCGCGCGAAGCGGGTCGTACAGTCGCCAGATTCTCCACATGGGCTAAAGCTCCTAAAGCAGGTGAGACATGAAGGTGTAGACCGCTGCCTTCACGCCGCCGACGAGGGACTTGGTCCCCTCGGCGCCGGGCAGCCAGGAACGCCATTGCCAACCCATCGCCTGGGCGACGAGTGCAATCACCAGGAACAGCATGAATCCCGCAGCGAAGATGCCGTAGAAGGAAACGGCATTCGTCTTCTCGGGACGCCGCGCGGCGGCGATGGTCGTGTCAGCCATGAGCATTCCCCCTTTCGGGACGGTTTACAGCCAGGGACGCCAGATCCACACAAGGAAGTGGGCGACGACCGCGATCGCGGTGAAGCCGACGAAACCCTGCATGTAGTACTTGTGGAACTCCTGCGCCTCGTCGTCCGTCAGGCCGGAGATCGAGCCTCTTCGTTCAGCCATAGGTAATGTCCTCAAGAGTGGCCGTAGGCCGTTCGCGCGCAAACGCCCGCGCAGCGGGGCAGCCGCGGCGGAATGCCGCGACGTTCGGTACGTCCGGAGGTCCGGACGAAATCATTCGCGGGAGGCCCGCGCTCATGCGGCCTCCGACTGGCGCAGCGCGTCGGCGGCGCGCGCGACGCGTGCGGCACTGACTGCGTGCTCGCCGGCCTTGCGCGCCTCGCGCTCGGCGCGGTCGCGCAGTCGCTTGGCCGCGGAGATCTGCACCAGCACCGGCTGCGCGTCCACCAGTTCGCGGAGCAGCGCCTGCGCGTCGTCCGCCCACGGGAGGGCCGCCGGCTCGCCGATGCGCGCCGGGGTGGCGTCCACGCGGTCGAGGTCGGCCGCGAGCGGCAGGATGTGGAACAGCGCATCGAACAGCGCGTTGCACACCTCCTGCAGGACGTAGGTGGCGCCGGCATAGCCCATGAACGGGGTGCCGGTGTGGCGGCGGATGATCGCGCCGGGGAACGATGCGGGGATGTACACGCCGCGTCCGCCGGCCTCGGCGAGGTACATGCGCTCGTTGTAGCTGCCGAAGAGCACCAGCGGCGGCTTCTCGCGCACCGCCTTCCGCACCGACTCGTTGTCCGGCTTCACGCCCGGCCGCCGGGCGACGGCGAAATTGCAGGGCAGGCCCATCTCCTCCTCGAGGAAGTGGCGCACGCCGCGCGCGTAGGTCTCGCTCGCCACGATGCCGAAGCTCGCGGTGCCGAAGAAATCCTGCGTCACCGAGCGCCA
Organism: uncultured Enterobacteriaceae bacterium; assembly: GCA_964552535.1. Lineage (GTDB taxonomy): Bacteria > Pseudomonadota > Gammaproteobacteria > Burkholderiales > SG8-39 > CAZKHE01. Next base: position 3,000 of record CAZKHE010000191.1, read on the forward strand.
CAGGTCCCACAGGGGCTTGATGGTGGTGTGCTTCTCGCGCTCGATGAACGGTTCGGGATCGAGGCCGAGCAGCTCGCCCAGGGTGCGCAGGAACTTCGTCGTGCTGAACACGCCGATGGGCGCCTGCAGGTACGGGCGGTCGAGCGCCTCGCAGAGCAGCCGGCCGAACTCGCGGTACAGGCAGACGTTCACGTCGGCCTCGGCGAGCTTCGGCACGTCGGCCAGGTGGCTGCCGAGCGGGAACACCATGTTCACCTCGGCCCCGATGCCCTCGACCAGCCGGCGGATCTCGGCGAGGTCGCTCGGCATGTTGAAGGTGCCGTACATCGGCCCGATGAGGTTGACGCGCGGCTTCTCCCCGGGTGCGCGCGGCTTGCGCTCGGCGACCTTGCGCGTGCCGTACTGGCTCCACAGCCAGGAGAGCGCGCGGTCGGCGCTCTGCCACTGGTCCTCGTCGATGGTGCGCGGCAGGAAGCGCTGGATGTTGGTGCCTTCCGGCGTCACCCCGCCGCCGATCATCTCGGCAATCGAGCCGGTCACCACCACCGCGGGCAGCGAGGGGTCAAGCGCGCGGTGCGCGCGCTTCATCGCGCCTTCGGTACCGTGCTGTCCGAGCTCCTCTTCGGCGAGGCCGGTCACCACGATCGACAGCTCGTGCGGCGGCAGCGCGTCGGTGTAGTGCAGCACCGAGGTCACCGGCAGGTTCTCGCAGCCCACCGGGCCGTCGATGATCACCTGCAGGCCCTTGATCGCGGTGAACGCGTACACCGCCCCCCAGTAGCCGCCCGCGCGGTCGTGATCGAGCACAAGCACTAGATCATCTCCTCGGCCTTGCGTTTCTTCGCCTGCTTCTCGAGCAGGCGCCGATAGTTCGCGGCGAACTCCGGACGGTCGCGCGGCACGTCCTCCCACACGCCCGCCGCGTGGCCTTCGCCGACGCCGTCGAAGAACTCGCGCATGCGGTCGAAGCGCGCCTTGCCGGCGATCGCCGCATTGATCACCTGCGCGAGCGAGCCCGCCCCGGCCGGGCCCATCAGCGGACGCGCGGAGATCAGGTTGGTGAAGTACAGCGCCGGGGTCGCCGATTCCTTGGCCTTCTGCACCACCGGCGTGGTGCCGATCGCGAGGTCGGGCTTGAACTCGTCGAAGGCCGCGAGATCCTGCTCGAGGGACGCGCGGTACTGGACGTGCACGCCGCGCGCAGCGAGCCACTCGCGGTCGGGCTCCGACCACGGCGTGCGCGGGCAGGCGGTGCCGACGTAGCGCACGTCCGCCCCGCTTTCCACCAGCAGGCGCGCCACGATGAGTTCGGAGCCTTCGTAGCCCGAGAGCGTGATGCGGCCCTTGATGGGCATCTTCGCGAGCGCGCCGCCGATCGCCGGCAGGAACCGGTTCTTCGCCGCGTCGACCTTGTCGCGCGCGATGCCGCAGGCATCGCCGATCGCCTCGAGCCAGGCGGCGGTGCCGTCGAGCCCCACCGGCGCCGAGCCGACCACGCGCCGGCCGGCGGCTTCGAACTCGCGCACCGACGCGGTATAGAAGGGATGGATCGCCGCGACCGCCGCGCAGTCGAGGGCGGCATACAGCTCGCGCCACTCGCGCGTGGGCACGACCGGCCCGGCGGCGAGGCCGAGGGGCTCGAGGAGCATGCCGATCCCCACCGGGTCGGCGGGGAACATCTCCCCGAGCAGCGTCACCGTCGGCTTCGCGCTCACGCCGCCGCGCGGCGCCTGCACCGGGCCCTGCTCCGCCTCGTGGCGCGCGTACGCGAGCATCGCACCGGCGAGGACGTCCTTCGCTTCCGCGTGCGTCGGCACGCCGAACCCCGGGACGTCGATGCCGATGATGCGGACGCCGTTGATCTCCTTCGGCAGCAGCCGCAGCGGCACGCCGGAAGCGGTCGGCACGCAGAGATTCGTCACGACGATCGTGTCGTACTGCGCCGGATCGGCGAGGTCGTACACCGCGTCGCGGATGTCCTCGAACAGCTTGCCGGTGACGAGCGTCTCCGAGTTGAAGGGCACGTAGCCCACGGTGCGGCGCGCGCCGTAGAAGTGCGACGTGAACGTGAGGCCGTACACGCAGCAGGCCGATCCGGAGAGGATCGTCGCCGTGCGGCGCATCCGCAGTCCGACGCGGAGGCTTCCGAACGCCGGGCACATGCTCTGCGGCTGATCGTGCGGCCCGCGCGGATAGTCCGCGGCGTACCGTTCGAGCGTCTCGCTCGCGCCGGCGGCGTGCGCGGCCCGCATCATCTCCTCACGGCCGGCGTGACAACCGCCGCCCGCCTCCGTGGCGGAGGCGATGGGAATGACGCGCTCCGCGCTGGGCTTAGACGTTGTCGTACACCACCTCCAGCGACTTCCTCTCGACTTCGGGCTTGCCCAGCATGTCGGCGGCCGTGGCGGGTTGCAGCACCACGTCGCGGCCCACCGTGTCGCCGCTGAACAAGCCGAGCAGCGCCTCCTGCGACAGGGGCTTGGGCCGCACCGGCGGGGCCTCGGCGACGTTGGTGGCGAGTCCCTCGAACAGCGGCGCCCACTGGCCGCCGGGCCGGCCGATGATTTCGTAGCTCGCGCTCTTCCTGCGGATGTCCTCGTGCGCGGGAATCGACGCGAGCACCGGGATGCCCGCCTCCCGGGCGAAGGCCTGCGCCTCGCCGGTGCCGTCGTCCTTGTTGATGACGAGGCCCGCCACGCCAACGTTGCCGCCGAGCTTGCGGAAGTACTCCACCGCCGAGCACACGTTGTTCGCGACGTACAGCGACTGCAGGTCGTTGGAGCCGACGACGATCACCTTCTGGCACATGTCGCGCGCGATCGGCAGGCCGAAGCCGCCGCACACGACGTCGCCCAGGAAGTCGAGCAGCACGTAGTCGAAGCCCCAGTCGTGGAAGCCGA
>CAZKHE010000192.1:0-5886 GCA_964552535.1 uncultured Enterobacteriaceae bacterium
GAAACGCTACTTGCACTCCCCGATCCGCCGATACGCGATCGCCATCTTCCCCGACCGCTTCTTGCCGCCGTGCTCGGTGGTGAAGTCCTGCGCCATGGTGAACCGGTCCGGCCCCTCGACCGTGACGACCACGTGCGCCTGGTACATGGCCGGCTTGGTGCAGCTCACGTCGAAGCTGCGGCTCGCCCCCGAGACCTTCTCGTTCGCGGCCTTGCAGTCGGAGTTGGCGTCGCCCCTGGCGGCCATCTGCTTCATGTCCTTCACCATGGCCGGCGTGAGGCAGACGTTCTGCTTAATGTTGCCCATGCCGGTCATGGAGAACTCCCAGAGGCCCGGACGGATATCGGGCTGCTGCGCCGACACGGTGCCCGCTCCGAGCGCGGCGACGGCGACGAGCGTACGGAGTTGCATGGCGTGCTCCCGCGAGAGTGGAGAAGGCGCAGCCTACGCCGCACCCCGGGGGCGCGGCGCGGGCAAGCGTCACGCGGCGCGGAATCTGGTGAGCTTCACGAACAGGATCGCCGCCATCGGCACGAGGAAGCCGATGGCGATCACGGTGATCAGGAGCTCCCCGAGCTGGCTGTAGTCGGCGGCGGTCTTCACCGCCTTGGTGGCCGGGTCGCGCACCTCGCGGGTCACCGTGAACAGCTGGTTCAGGTACTTGGTGCCGAGCTGCGACGCCGACAGCGCGAGGTTGGTGAAGGAGGCCATCACCGCGAAGTACGTGGCCTTGAGGTTCTCCGGCGCGCAGCGCGCGATCCACGCGAGCATCGGAACCATGGCGATCTGGCCGAGCGGCGACTCGAGCGCCGTGTCCACGAGCGCGATGAACCGCGCGTCCACCACGCCGCCGGTGCGCGCGGCGGTCCACTCGTGCAGGCCGTGGTACATGCCGAGCGTCGGCAGCGCGAGGATGGTGCCGACCACGGTGAGGAAGCCGACGATGTAGGTGATCGAACGCTCCGCCATGAAGCGCCGGAAGAGGAAGAGTCCGGCGAGCGTCAGCACCGACCCGATGAGCGACAGCATGGCGATGAACTGCTGGTCGAACTTCAGCTCGTCGATCATCCACCACGTCGAGCCCGCGCCCGGACCCGGCATGGCGCGAAAGATGAAGATCACCAGCGCGGTGCCGACCAGGGTGTTGCGCGCCTCGGGGGTCAGCTCGCGCACCAGCTTCACCATCATGAAGACGATGATCGCCATCGACACGCCGAACACGATCTCCTGCGCCATCGGCACCTTGCCCAGCCCGACGGTGAGGCTCACCAGCGCGAACGCGAGCCCCCCGCCGAGGATCCACCAGTTGACCGGCGGACGCTCCGACTGCGGGTTGAGCATGCGCTCGACGTGCTCCGCCGCGTGGCCGCGCGCGGCAAGCCGGCGCGCGTCGCGGCGGCGGATGTAGCCGGCGAGCAGCACGCCGAGCACCGACACCACCGGGATCACCAGCGCGTACTCGTACACGCGCGTGTAGGCCGCGACCCGCTCCGCTTCGGGGAGCGTGTGCACGCCGCGCATGAGGAACACGTTCGCCGCGGAGACCAGCACGCCGCCGCCGATGATCGCCACGCGCCCGAGGGTCTGCATCGTGGTGTGCATCAGCTTGCGCTCGTCCTCCGTGGTGGCCCTGCCGTCGTCGTGGTAGCGCGGCACCGCCTCCACCGTCATCGCGTCGGCGACCACGTCCTGCAGGACGTACCCGATGGGCGCGAGCAGCGCCGCGATCACGAACCACGCCTCGGCCGCCATCACCTCGCGCATGGCGTCCGGACTCGCGAGCAGTCCGACCATGATGAGCAGGCTCACGGCGATGAGCGAGGCGCCGAGGTACACCAGCCCGGCCTTGCGCTTCCAGATGAGGTCCACCAGGTGCCCGAGCGGCATCTTGAGCGCCCAGGGAATGCCCGCCCAGAAGCCCAGCGCGGCGAGGAACTCCGCGGACAGGCCGAGATACTCCTTCACGAAGAAGGTGCCGACGATGCCGGTGAGGCCGGAGATGCCCGCCGCCACGTACACCATCAGCGGCGGCAGGTAGGACAGCCGCATCTCGCGGCCGAGCTCGAGGAAGTTGCGGTCCGCCCAGCGCCCGAGGGCGGCGAGGAACCCGACCGAACGGCCGGCGGGGGCGCCTTGTGCGGCGCCTGTCGAAATCGGATCGGTCATCGGGTTAGCATCCGCAAAACAGGCAGTGGGCAGGAGGAGAGACTACATGGAACGCGCCCGCGAAGGCGACACCCTCTGGCAGCCGTCCGCGGCTTTCGCCGAGCGGACCGAGATGCGCCGCTTCATGCGCTGGCTCGCCGCCGAGCGCGGCCTCGCATTCGATTCGTACGACGCGCTGTGGCGCTGGTCGGTGGACGAACTGGAGGCGTTCTGGGCGGCGATCTGGGATTTCTTCGGGGTGCGCGCGTCGGCGCCGTACACGCGCGTGCTGTCCGGGTACGACATGCCGGGCGCGAAGTGGTTCGAGGGCGCCCGCCTGAACTACGCGGAGCACGTCTTCCGCCACGACTTCGGGGACCGCACGGCGATCGTCGAGCGCAACGAGCTCCGCCCGCCGGCCGAGATGTCTTGGCGCGAACTGCGTCGTCAGGTCGGGGCAGCGGCGGCGAGTCTGCGCCGCATGGGGGTGCGGCCCGGCGACCGCGTGTGCTCCTACATGCCCAACATCCCCGAGACCGTCGTCGCGATGCTCGCGGTGACGAGCCTGGGCGCGATCTGGTCGAGCTGTTCGCCCGACATGGGCAGCGGCGCGGTGACCGACCGCTTCCGCCAGATCGAGCCGAAGCTCCTCTTCGCCGTCGACGGCTATCGCTACGCCGGCCGGGACTTCGACCGGCGCCCGGTGCTGCGCGACATCGTGGCCGCGCTCCCGTCGCTCCGGCACGTCGTGATGCTGCCCTATCTCGACGGCGCCGCCACCGCGGAGGGCTTCCCGGGCGCGACGTCGTGGGCGGAGGTGGTCGCGCGCGATGCGCCGCTCGCCTTCGAGCAGGTCCCCTTCGATCATCCGCTGTGGGTGCTGTACTCGTCCGGCACCACCGGGCTGCCGAAGCCGATCGTGCACGGTCACGGCGGCATCCTCCTCGAGCACCTCAAGACGGTGGCGCTGCATCAGAACCTGCGCGAGGGCGATCGCCTCTTCTGGATCTCCAGCACCGGCTGGGTGGTGTGGAACCTCCTCGCGAGCGCGCTGCTGCACGGCGGCTCTATCGTCTGCTTCGACGGCAATCCGGCGTGGCCCGACCCCGGCGCGATCTGGCGCCACATCGCCGAGACGCGCGCGCAGCACTTCGGCTGCGGGGCGGCGCTCTTCGCTGCGGCGATCAAGGCGGGCGTGGAACCGGGCAGGATCGCCGACTTGGGCGCGCTCGAAGCGATCAGTTCGACCGGCTCGCCGCTCACCGCCGACGCCTTCCAGTGGGCCTACGAGCACGTGAAGCGCGATTTGTGGCTCGCCTCGATCAGCGGCGGCACCGACATCGCGGCGGGCTTCGTGGGCGGCTGCCCGCTGCTGCCGGTCACCGCCGGCGAGATCCAGTGCCGGCTGCTCGGCGTGGACGCGCACGCGTACGACGAGCAGGGCCGCTCCATCGTCGGCGAGGTGGGCGAGCTGGTGATCGCGAAGCCGATGCCCTCGATGCCCACGGGCTTCTGGAACGACGCCGGCGACAAGCGCTATCGCGAGAGCTACTTCGAGATGTTCCCCGGCAAGTGGCGTCACGGCGACTGGATCCGCTTCACCGAGCGCGGCACGAGCGTGATCTACGGCCGCTCCGACACGACCATCAACCGCCACGGCATCCGCATGGGCACCGCGGAGATCTACCGCGCGGTGGAGGAAGTGCCCGAGGTGCTCGACAGCCTGGTGGTGGATCTCGAGTACCTCGGCCGGCCGTCGTTCATGCCGCTCTTCGTCGTGCTGCGCGAGGGCGTCACGCTGGACGAAGCGCTCAAGGGGCGCATCGTGGAGCGGATCAAGACCCACGCTTCCGCGCGCCACGTGCCGAACGAGATCTACGCGGTGCGCGAGATCCCGCGCACGCTCACCGGCAAGAAGATGGAGCTGCCGGTCCGCAAGCTGCTGCTGGGCGCGGCGGTGGAGAAGGTGGCGAGCCCGGATGCGATGGCGAATCCGATGAGTCTGGCGGAGTATGCGGAGTTTGCGCGGCGCATGAATGCTGGGTGAGGCATGGTCGGGCGAGCGGATCCCGCTGGAGCCGATCCGAAGGGACGTGAGCCCGCCTCCTAACGGCTTTCACTGTGTGTTGCTGCGCGAGGCGGACCCCCGCCCCGCTCGCGCCGATCTGGCCGTTCGAAGTCGGCGGGCCCACGCCCCTTCGACTCGGCGCAACCGTCCGCGGGCGCACGATCGACACCGAGGCCGGTGCGCTACGTTGCGTCGCTGTGGGAAGGTTTCTTCAGTCCGTCCATCGGCATCCGGTTGCCGAGTCGGAGGGGCCCGGGGTCACCGACCTGTAGCGGCCCGTTCGCTTGCCAGCCAGGCGGCGGTCCGCCTCGCGTGCAAGCACGATTGGAGACGCCAGGAGGGGACACCGGGCCCCTTCGACTCGGCGCGAACGTCCGCGGACGCGCGATGGACACCCACGCGATGTCGTGGGCGCGACGCTAGGACGGGACACCGGGTCCCTTCGGATCGGCGCCGCGGAGTCAGAACCGAACGCCGCCGACCAGCGCAGCGCCCCGCGCCTAAGCCGACAACCGCTCGTCCAGGTCCACGATCCAGTGCTTGACCGGTACGCCGGCAGCCGTGGCGATGTGCGTCTCGCAGCCCACGTTCGCCGTGAGCACCAGCTCCGGATCGTTGGACTGCAGCGCCGCCACCTTGTTCTTCTTGAGCTGCTCGGAGTATTCCGGCTGGAACAGCGAGTACGTTCCGGCCGAGCCGCAGCACAGGTGCGCGTCGGGCACGAAGGCGAGGTCGTAGCCGAGCTTGGCGAGCAGCGCCTCGCCGGTGCCGCGCAGCTTCTGCCAGTGCTGCAGCGAGCACGGGGGATGGAAGGCGACGCGCGGCAGCTTGCGAGCCCCCAGGATCTTCGCGAGCGCCGACGCCTCGGCGTCGATCACCTCGCTGATGTCGCGCGTCATCGACGAGATGCGGGCAGCCTTCTCGGCATACGCGGGATCGTCCTTCAGGTGGTAGCCGTACTCGCGCACCGTCGCGCCGCAGCCGGAGGCCGTCATCACGAACGCCTCCGCCCCCTGCTCCACCAGCGGCCACCACGCGTCGATCATGCGGCGCATGTCGTCGAGGCCCGCCGCCTGGTCGTTGAGGTGGAAGCGCACCGCCCCGCAGCAGCCGGCGTTCGGCGCCTCGACGAGCGAGATGCCGAGCCGGTCGAGCACCCGGGCCGCGGCGGCGTTGGTGGCCGGCGTCAGCACCGGCTGCACGCAGCCGGCGAGGGCGACCATCTTCCGCGCGTGACGCACGGCGGGCCGCGCAGGCGCAGGCGCGATGGCCTTGGGCAGCTTGTTCGCGAGGGTCGCCGGCAGCAGCGGCCGGAACGTCATCCCCAGCGAGGTGGCGATGCCGAAGGTGGTGGTGTTCGGGAAGAAGGTCTTGACCGCCCAGCGCTTCGCGCGGTCGGCGAACGGCCGCTCGGTGCGCTCCTCGACGATCTTGCGGCCGATGTCGACCAGGTGGCCGTACGCGACGCCCGACGGGCAAGTGGTCTCGCAGTTGCGGCAGGTGAGGCAGCGGTCGAGATGCGTGCGCGTCTTCTCGGTGACCTCGTTGCCCTCCAGCATCTGCTTCATGAGGTAGATGCGCCCGCGCGGACCGTCGTTCTCGTCCCCGAGCAGCTGGTAGGTGGGACAGGTCGCGGTGCAGAAGCCGCAGTGCACGCACTTGCGCAGGATGGC
>CAZKHE010000193.1:0-5696 GCA_964552535.1 uncultured Enterobacteriaceae bacterium
ACGTCGCGAAGATGATCGCGCGCAAGGACGCGATCGTCACCAAGATGACCAAGGGCATCGAGTTCCTGTTCCGCAAGAACAAGGTCACCTGGCTGAAGGGTCACGGCCGCTTCGTCGGCAAGGGCGAGAACGGCTGGCAGATCGAGGTCAAGGGCGGCGGCGGCGCCGAGACGGTCGAGGGCAAGACGATCGTCATCGCGACCGGCTCCAAGGCGCGCCACCTGCCCAACGTCCCGGTGGACAACAAGCTCGTCTGCGACAACGTCGGGGCGCTCGCGTTCGACGCGGTGCCGGAGAAGCTCGGCGTCATCGGCGCCGGGGTGATCGGCCTCGAGCTCGGCAGCGTGTGGCGCCGGCTCGGCGCGAAGGTGACCATTCTCGAGGCGCTGCCCACCTTCCTCGCGGCGGCCGACGAGTCGGTCTCCAAGGAGGCGTGGAAGATCTTCACCCAGAAGCAGGGCCTCGACATCAAGCTGGGCGTGAAGATCGGCGCCGTGGAGACCGGGAAGAAGGGCATCAAGGTCGCCTACGAGCTGGACGGCAAGGCGGCGACGCTGGAGTGCGACCGCCTCGTCGTCTCGATCGGCCGCGTCCCGAACACCGACAACCTCGGCGCCGAGAACGTCGGCCTGAAGATCGATGCGCGCGGCTTCATCGAGGTGGATGACCACTGCCGCTCCAGCCTGCCCAACGTTTACGCCATCGGCGACGTGGTGCGCGGCCCGATGCTCGCGCACAAGGGCGAGGAGGAGGGCGTGATGGTGGCCGAGCTGATCGCCGGGCAGAAGGGGCACGTCAACTTCGACACCATCCCGTGGGTGATCTACACCGCACCCGAGATCGCGTGGGTGGGCAGGACCGAGCAGCAGCTCAAGGCGGACGGGACGCCGTACCGCGTCGGGACGTTCCCGTTCAGCGTGAACGGCCGCGCGCTCGGCCACGGCGACACGCAGGGCTTCGTGAAGATGCTCGCGCACCAGAAGACCGACGAGATCCTCGGCGTGCACATCATCAACACCCACGCCTCCGAGCTGATCGCGGAGGCGGTGGTGGCCATGGAGTTCCGCGCTTCCTCCGAGGACATCGCCCGCATCGTCCACGCCCACCCGTCCCTCTCCGAGGTCATGCACGAGGCGGCGCTCGCCGTGGACAAGCGGGCGCTCAATATGTGAGAGACAGCCTCTACCCCGACGACGAGCAGTACCACCCGCCCGCGGAGCTGATCGGCGGCGGGAGCGTCTTCGATTCGGCGGAGTACACCCAGCCGGCGGTGCGCCTGCCGGTCACGGTGCTCGAGTACTACCAGGAGACGCTCGCGCGGCGCGGGTTCCTGCGCGACGACGCGCAGCACGCCGCCGTGCTCCGGCTGCAGCGGCTCTACGAGCAGTGGGCGGCATACAAGGCGCGGCGCAGCACCGCGCTGCGCCGGCTGGTGGTGCGCCCGCCGCTGCCGCGCGGCGTGTACCTGTGGGGCAGCGTGGGGCGCGGCAAGAGCTTCCTGATGGACAGCTTCTACCTCACCGTCCCGCTGGTGCGGAAGCGCCGCGTGCACTTCCATCACTTCATGCGCGACGTCCATCGCGAGATGGAGACGCTCAAGGGGCGCGAGGACCCGCTGGCCGAGGTGGCGTGGCGCATCGCCAAGCGCTACCGGCTCATCTGCTTCGACGAGTTCCACGTCAACGACATCGCCGACGCGATGATCCTCGGCCGGCTGCTGCAGCGGACCATGGACCGCGGCGTGGTGTACTGCATGACCTCGAACTACCCGCCCGACGGCCTGTATCCCGACGGCCTGCAGCGCGAGCGCTTCCTGCCCACCATCGCGCTCCTGAAGGAGCGGCTCGACGTGATCCAGCTCGACGCCGCGATGGACTACCGCAAGCGCGCGCTCGAACGGGTCGAGGTGTATCACACGCCGCTCGGGCCCGAGGCGGAGGCCCGGCTGAAGGCGATCTTCGACCAGGTCCGCGACGTGGAGGAGGAGCACCACGAGCTGGACGTCGAGGGACGCATCCTGCCGTACCGCCACCGCGCCGGGGGCGTCGTATGGTTCGACTTCGAGGTGCTGTGCGGCGGGCCGCGCTCGCACCTCGACTACCTCGACCTCGCGAAGCGCTTCCACACGGTGGTTCTCTCCAACGTGCCGCGGCTCTCGGCGAAGCAGGCGAACGAGGCGCGCCGCTTCACGTGGCTGGTGGACGTCTTCTACGACGCGAAGGTCAAGCTGGTGGTTTCGGCGGAGGCGCCGCCCGAGGAGCTCTACACCGAAGGCGCCTTTGCCAACGAGTTCGCCCGGACCGCCAGCCGCCTGATCGAGATGCAGTCGCGCGAGTACCTGGCCGAGGAGCGGCGACGCATCGACGGCGCACCCGCGCGAGCCGGGGCGGGAGCGGCCGCGTAAGCACTTGGTCAGCGACCGGGTCTAGAATCCCGGCGAACCGCAAAGGAGCGACACGATGGAGAAATTCAGGGTCTACCGGCTGCGCGAGGCCGACCGGAAGGTGAGCGCGGCGTTCGAGACGGCGTCGATCGACGAGCTCGACTCGGGGCAGGTGGTGATTCGCGTCGCGTACTCGTGCATCAACTACAAGGACGCGCTCGCCGCCACCGGCAAGGGCCGCATCATCCGCCGCTTCCCGTGCATCGGCGGGATCGACCTCTCCGGCACGGTGGTGGAATCGGCCGATCCGCGCTTCGCGAAGGGCGACGCCGTCATCGCGACGAGCTACGACATCGGCGTGGCGCACGACGGCGGCTACGCGGAGTACGCGCGCATTCCCGCCGACTGGGTGGTGCCGATGCCCAAGGGCATGAGCCTGTTCGACGCCATGGCGCTCGGCACCGCGGGCTTCACCGCCGGCCTCGCCGTGATGCGCATGGAGCACGAGGGCCTCACGCCCGGGAACGGCCCGGTGGCGGTCACCGGCGCCACCGGCGGGGTCGGATCGGTCGCGGTGGACATCCTGGCCGCCCTCGGCCACGAAGTGACCGCCATCACCGGCAAGGAAGCCGAGGCCGAGTACCTCAAGGGCCTGGGGGCGGCGAACGTGCTGCCGCGCGCCTCCATCGACCTCGCGAAGATCAAGCCGCTCGACAAGGCGACCTGGGCCGGCGCGGTGGACAACCTGGGCGGCGAGATGCTGGCCTGGCTCGCCTCGACCATGAACATCGGCGCACCGCTCGCCGCGGTGGGGCTCGCCGCGAGCATGAGCCTGCCCACGACCGTCGCGCCGTTCATCCTCCGGGGCGTGTCGCTGCTCGGCGTGGATTCGGTCAACTGCCCGATGGCGCAACGCCGGCGGGTGTGGGAGCGGCTCGCCGGCGACATGCGCCCGCGCCACCTCGCCGCCATGACGCGCACCATCGCCTTCGACGACCTGCCGAAGGCGTTCGACGATTTCATCGACGCGAAGGTGAAGGGGCGCATCGTCGTCGACATGAGCGCGTAGCACCGGCCCTCCAGGGCGGCGCACGACCGCCCGTTCCATACCGACGCGGCCAGGAAGTCAACGAGGAGGAAACGGATGTCCGCAGCAGCGTACCGCGCGTTCCACGCGCGCTCGATCGAGGATCGCGAAGGCTTCTGGCGCGAGCAGGCGGGGCTGATCGACTGGCACAAGCCCTTCGAGCGCGTGCTCGACTACTCGCGCCCGCCGTTCGCCAAATGGTTCGTCGGCGGCGAGACCAATCTCTGCCACAACGCGGTCGACCGGCATCTCGCGGCGCGCGGCGACCAGCCGGCGCTCGTCTACATCTCCACCGAAACCGACCAGACGCGCGCCTACACCTACCGGGAGCTGCACGCCGAGGTGAACCGCGTCGCGGCGATGATGCGCGAGCAGGGCGTCGGCCGGGGCGATCGGGTGCTCATCTACATGCCGATGATCGCCGAGGCGGCGTTTGCCATTCTCGCGTGCGCGCGCATCGGCGCCATCCATTCGGTGGTCTTCGGCGGCTTCGCGTCCGGGAGCCTCGCCACCCGCATCGACGATGCGAAGCCGAAGCTCATCGTCTCGGCCGACGCCGGCATGCGCGCCGGCAAGGCGGTCCCGTACAAGCACCTGCTCGACGAGGCGATCAGCCTCGCGCAGTCCAAGCCGGAGAAGGTGATCCTGGTGAATCGCGGCCTTGCGCCCGGCATGAACCGCGTCGCCGGCCGCGACCTGGACTACGCCGAGCTGCGCGCGAAGCACATGGACGCCCGGGTGCCGGTCGAGTGGCTGGAATCCAACGCGCCGTCCTACGTGCTGTACACCTCCGGCACGACCGGCAAGCCCAAGGGCGTCCAGCGCGACGTCGGGGGCTATGCGGTGGCGCTCGCCGCGTCGATGAAGCACATCTACTGCGGCAATCCGGGCGAGACGATGTTCACCACGTCGGACATCGGCTGGGTGGTGGGCCACTCGTACATCGTCTACGGACCGCTTCTCGCCGGCATGACGACCATCTTCTACGAGGGCACGCCCATCCGCCCCGATGCCGGCATCTGGTGGAAGATCGTGCAGGACTACAAGGCGACGGTCATGTTCAGCGCGCCCACCGCCATCCGCGTGCTGAAGAAGCAGGACCCGGCGTTCCTCACCAAGTACGACCTCTCGAGCCTGCGCCACCTCTTCCTCGCCGGCGAGCCGCTCGACGAGCCGACGCACAAGTGGATCAGCGAGGCGCTGCAGAAGCCGGTGATCGACCACTACTGGCAGACCGAGACCGGCTGGCCGATGCTGTCGGCGCTGCCCGGCGTGGAGCGCACGCCGATCAAGTACGGCAGCCCGTCGTTCCCCGTGTACGGCTACGACGTGCGCCTCTTCAGGGAGGACGGCTCCGAGGCCGGCGCCGACGAGAAGGCCGTGCTCGGCGTGGTGCCGCCGCTGCCCCCCGGCTGCCTGCAGACCATCTGGGGCGACGACGAGCGCTTCGTGCGCACGTACTTCTCCATGTTCAAGGATCGCCCGGTGTACTCCTCGTTCGACTGGAGCATCCGCGACGCCAACGGGTACTACCTCATCCTCGGCCGCACCGACGACGTCATCAACGTCGCCGGGCACCGGCTCGGCACGCGCGAGATCGAGGAATCGGTGAGCTCGCATCCGGCGGTCGCCGAGGTCGCGGTCGTCGGCGTGGCGGACGCGCTGAAGGGCCAGATGCCGCTCGCGTTCGCGGTGGTGAAGGATCCGGCGAGGGTCGCCACGCCCGAGCTGCGCGCCGCGCTGGAGAAGGAGGTCATGGCGACGGTGGACGGGCAGCTCGGCGCGATCGCGCGCCCGGCGCGGGTGCACTTCGTCACCATGCTGCCGAAGACGCGCTCGGGCAAGATGCTGCGCCGGTCCATCCAGGCGCTCGCCGAGGGGCGCGATCCCGGCGACCTCACCACCATCGAGGATCCGGGCGCGCTGGAGCAGATCCGGGCCGCCGTCGCCGCGAAGTGACGGCGCTGCTCTTCGCCGTCGGCCTGGTCGCGCTGATCGGCGGCGCCGAGTTGCTCGTGCGCGGGGCGAGCCGCCTCGCGCTCGCCTTCGGCGTCTCGCCGCTGGTGATCGGTCTCACCGTCGTGGCCTTCGGCACCAGTTCGCCGGAGGTCGCCGTCTCGGTGGGCGCCGCGGCAAGCGGGAAGGTCGATCTCGCCGTCGGCAACGTGGTGGGCAGCAACATCTTCAACGTGCTGTTCATCCTCGGCCTCTCCGCGCTGATCACGC
>CAZKHE010000194.1:0-5650 GCA_964552535.1 uncultured Enterobacteriaceae bacterium
GCGACATCATGACCATGCCCGGCCTGCCCAAGGTCCCCTCCGCGGTCAAGATCGACCTCATCGACGGGAAAGTAGTGGGCTTGTTCTAGATCCGGGACGACTCCGCGGGCCGAATCCCCGGCCCGCGGTCTGGCCCGCCTCCCTCGCGGGGCTATAATCCCTCGCGAAGGCAGCGCAGCGGCAATCCGTACCAGGCGCTCCGGCGCAGGAGACCCTTCCAGTGGAGTTCGGCAGTCCGCAGTTCTGGATCGCGGTGTTGCAGATCATCGCGATCGACATCCTCCTTGGCGGCGACAACGCGATCGTCATCGCGCTGGCTTGCCGCAACCTGCCCGAGCGGCAGCGCAAGCTCGGCATCTTCTGGGGCGTGTTCGGCGCGGTCGGCCTGAGGGTCGTCCTCACCGTCTTCGCGGTGTCGCTGCTCGCGATCCCCTATCTCAAGATCATCGGCGGATTGCTGCTGCTGTGGATCGGCATCAAGCTGATCCTGCCCGACGACGTCGACGACGGGCACGAGATCAACGCGAGCGACTCGCTGCTGGGCGCCATCAAGACCATCATCGTCGCCGACTTCGTGATGAGCCTGGACAACGTCATCGCCGTTGCGGCCGCGGCGAAGGACAGCTGGCTGCTGATCGTCTTCGGCCTGCTGGTATCGATTCCGATCATCGTCTGGTGCAGCCAGATCATCCTGAAGCTCATGGAGCGTTACCCGGTGATCATCACCGCCGGGGGCGCGCTGCTCGGCTACATCGCCGGCAGCATGATGATCCGCGACCCGGTGCTGAAGGGCGTGTGGCAGCCGCCCTTCGAGGTGCAGGAGGCCCACGTCGTGTATCAGGGCATCCCGGTGGACTACGTTGCCGGAGCGCTCACCGCGGTGCTGGTGGTGGTGATCGGCAAGGCGATCGCGTATCGCCGGGCGGCCGCCGCGTCGCGGCGCTCCGCGGAGAGCGAGCGCAGCGGGCTCGCGCAGCGATAGCGCGGCGCAGCAGGAGAACGTTGACCGCCGTCAATCGTCGAAGGCTCGCAGTTCGGCAAGAATGCCGGCGGATCGATCCCGATTCGATCGCCGAGACAGGTAACGCGTAGAAGACCGTAACGGCAGCGCGCAAGGGGGACAGGTGGCTGGGATCGTTGACCATGCACAAGGAGGAGCATCAATGAAGCACCAAGGAGTGTTCAAGTCGCGCGTGCTCACCGCCGTTGCGGCCGCAACGGCAGTCATGCTGGCCGCGCCTGCGGCGATCGCGCAGAGCTGGAAGCCGACCAAGACGGTCGAATTCATCGTCCCGGCCGGCACCGGTGGCGGCGCCGACCAGATGGCGCGCTTCATCGACGCGCTGATCAAGAAGCACAATCTGATGGATCAGCCGCTCGTGGTGATCAACAAGGGCGGCGGGGCCGGCGCCGAAGGCTTCCTCGAGGTGAAGAACGCCAAGGGGGACCCCCACAAGATCATCATCACCCTGTCCAACCTGTTCACGACCCCGCTCGCCACGGGGGTGCCGTTCAACTGGAAGGACCTGACGCCGGTGTCGATGATGGCGCTGGACCAGTTCATCCTGTGGGTCCCGGCGGACGCGCCCTACAAGACGGCGAAGGAGTACGTGGAGGCGGCCAAGGCCGCGGGCGCGGGCAAGTTCAAGATGGGCGGAACGGGCTCGAAGCAGGAGGACCAGATCATCACCGTCGCGCTGGAGAAGCAGACCGGCGCCAAGTTCACGTACATCCCGTTCAAGGGCGGCGGAGACGTGGCGGTGCAGCTGGTCGGGAAGCACATCAATTCCTCGGTCAACAACCCCATCGAGGCGGTCGCCCAGTGGCGCGGCGGGCAGCTCAAGCCGCTCTGCGTGTTCGACGACCAGCGCCTGCAGTACTCCTCGAAGGTGACCGACACGATGGCGTGGAAGGACATCCCGACCTGCAAGGAGTCCGGCGTCGACGTCGACTACCTGATGCTGCGCGGCATCTTCATGCCGGGGGGCGTGACCGACGCGCAGCGCAACTACTACGTGGACCTGCTGAAGAAGGTGCGCTCGCTTCCCGAGTGGAAGGAGTTCATGGAGAAGGGCGCCTTCAACCAGACCGCGTTGATCGGTGACGACTATCGCGACTGGGTGGCGAAGGAAGAGAAGCGCCACGAGCAGCTCATGAAAGAGGCCGGCTTCCTCGCGAAGTAACGGTTCGGCGCGGGGGCGGCGTCCGCCGCCCCCGCTCTCGCGGCGCGACGCCGCGATCCCCGCTAGAGAGTCCCATGAACGATCATAACGAGCGTCCGGCAACGTCCGTCCGGACGATGGAGCTGGTGGTTGCCGTCCTGCTGTTCCTGCTGGGCGCGGTGGTGATCTACGACAGCACGCGCCTGGGCGCGAAGTGGGCCGCGGACG
Organism: uncultured Enterobacteriaceae bacterium; assembly: GCA_964552535.1. Taxonomy (GTDB): domain Bacteria; phylum Pseudomonadota; class Gammaproteobacteria; order Burkholderiales; family SG8-39; genus CAZKHE01. The sequence continues at coordinate 2,391 of CAZKHE010000194.1, forward strand.
GCCCCGAAGCCGGGTACTTCCCCTTCTACATCGGGTTGCTCATCTGCATCTCGACCGGCGTCATCTTCTTCCGCGCGCTGGCGCTGAAGGCCCGCAAGACCTTCGTGACGCGCGAGGCGCTCTCGCTGGTGATGAAGATGCTGGTGCCGTCGATCGTCTATGCGATCGCGATCCGCTTCCTCGGCATCTACGTGGCCTCCACCATCTACATCATCTTCTTCATGATCTGGCTCGGCAAGTACTCCTGGGCGAAGGCGGTGCCGGTCGGGCTGGGCGTGAGCGTGGTGTTCTTCCTGCTGTTCGAGGTGTGGTTCAAGGTGCCTCTGCCCAAGGGGCCGCTCGAGGCGGCCTTGGGACTCAACTGACGCGCCTCAGGGCGAGAACGATAACGAGAAGGGTGGGGACGTGGAGGAAATCAGCTCTCTGATGCACGGCTTCAGCGTCGCGCTGACGCCGTTCAACCTGATGCTCATGTTCGTGGGCGTCGTCCTGGGGGTGCTCATCGGCGTGCTGCCCGGCCTCGGCGGCGCGAACGGCATCGCCATCCTGCTGCCGCTGACGTTCGCGATGCCGCCGACGTCGGCGATCATCATGCTGTCGTGCATCTACTGGGGGGCCCTGTTCGGCGGCGCCATCACCTCGGTGCTGTTCAACATCCCCGGCGAGCCCTGGTCGGTCGCGACGACGTTCGACGGCTTCCCCATGGCGCAGAAGGGGCAGGCGGGCAAGGCGCTCACCGCCGCGTTCACCTCGTCGTTCGTCGGCGCGCTGGTCGCGGTGGTGATGATCACCTTCCTGTCGCCGCTGGTCGCGCGGTTCGCGCTGCAGTTCGGTCCGCCGGAGTTCTTCGCGGTGTACCTGCTCACCTTCTGCGCGTTCGTCGGCATGAGCAAGGGCCAGGCGTGGAAGACCATCGCGTCGATGATGGTGGGCTTCGCGCTCGCCGCCGTCGGCCTGGACACGGTCACCGGCCAGCTCCGCCTCACCTTCGGCTTCACCGACCTGCTCAAGGGCTTCGACTTCCTCATCGCGGTCATCGGCCTGTTCGGCATCGGCGAGATCCTGCTCACCCTCGAAGAGGGCCTGGCGTTCAAGGGCAAGCAGGCCAAGATCAACGCCAAGGTCGTGCTCGAGACGTGGAAGGAGCTGCCGCGCTACTGGCTGACCTCCATCCGCAGCTCGGCAGTCGGCTGCTTCATGGGCATCGTGCCTGGCGGCGCGACCCCGGCCTCGTTCATGGCCTACGGCGTGGCGAAGCGCATGTCGAACGACGGTCCGAAGTTCGGCACCGGCCAGATGGAGGGCGTGGTCGCGCCCGAGACCGCGGCCCACGCCGCCGGCACCTCGGCGCTCCTGCCGATGCTGACGCTCGGCGTGCCGGGGTCGCCCACCGCGGCCGTGCTGCTCGGCGGCCTGCTGATCTGGGGCCTGCAGCCCGGCCCGCTGCTCTTCCAGGAGCAGAAGGAGTTCGTCTGGGGCCTCATCGCGTCCATGTACCTCGGCAACATCGCCGGCCTCATCGTGGTGCTGACCTGCGTGCCGCTCTTCGCCGCGATCCTGCGCATCCCGTTCTCCATCATCGCGCCGGTGATCATCGTGATCTGCGCCATCGGGGCGTACACTGTGCACACCTCGATGCTCGACGTGTACCTGATGCTGGTCTTCGGCGTGGCGGGCTACGTGATGCGCAAGCTGGACTATCCGCTCGCGCCGCTGGTGCTCGCGCTGGTGCTCGGCGACCGCGCCGAGGACTCCTTCCGGCAGTCGATGCTGTTCTCGCAGGGCGACATGTCGATCTTCTTCTCCAACGCGCTGGTCGGCGGCCTCACGACGCTGTCGCTCGTCCTGCTGTTCTGGCCGATGATCGGCGCGGCCCTCAAGAAAATCCGCGGAGGCTGATCATGCCCGTCATCGCCATGACCATGGAAGTCGGGACGCGCGGCAGCGAGGTCGCCGCCGGCGTGGCCCAGGCCCTCGGCATCGCCTCGGTCGGCCACGACCTGGCCGAGCGCGTCGCCGACAAGATGCACGTCAAGAAGAGCCTGCTCCAGCGCCTGCGCGAGGGCAAGGCGACGATGATGGAGCGCATCTCGACGTCCCAGGACCAGATCGCCGTCTACACCGCGGAGGAGGTGCTCCTGCTCGCGCAGCAGGGGAATCACCTGATCCGCGGGTGGGGCTCCACGCTCCTGCTGCGGCCGGTGCCGCACATCCCCTGCGTGCGGGTGTGCGCGCCGATGGAGAACCGGGTGAAGTCGCTGATGCAGCGCCTCGACACCGACGACGAGGACTTCATCCGCGAGGAGATCGAGAAGAGCGACGCCGCGCATGCGGCGGCGATGCATGCGCGCTTCAACGTGAAGTGGGGCGATCCGCTGCTGTACGACCTCACGCTCAACACCGGGCGCATGTCGGTCGAGACCTGCGTCGAGTACGTCGTCGGCCTGACCAAGCGCCCCGAATTCCAGGAGACGCCGGCCACGCGTGCCGCGCTCGACGACCTCGCCCTGGAGGCGCGGGTGCGCGCGGCCTTCATGGCCGATCCCCGCACCGAGGAGGTCGAGGTCACCGTCGTTTCCGCGGGCGACACGGTCACGCTCCGGGGGATGGTGGAGGACGACAAGCAGGCGAAGCTGGCGCGGGACGTCGCGCACTCCGTGGCGGGCGTGAAGCACGTCCACTCCGAGCTGCGCACCATGCGCCGCCCGAGGCGCTGACCGGATCCTTGCGTCACCGCGGAGACCACGGCCGCGCGGTCTCCTGCCCACTCCCGGCAGTCTCACCCGGCCGGGCCCGCGTTCCGGTCGGGGCGCCGAGGCCCTAGATCCGCTGCTTCAGCCGGGAGAGGGTCTCGGGCGTGAGGTTCAGGTAGGACGCGAGCTCCTTGTTCGGGATGCGCCCGAGCAAGTCCTGGTGCTTGCGCTGGAAGCGCGCGAGACGCCCCGGTGCGTCCAGCAGGTGCAGCGTGATGGTGTGCGCCATCACCTCCGACATGAGGCGCATGACCTCGTACTCGAAGCGGGATTTGACGTCGGGGTGGCGGTCCAGGAACTCCGCCCACTGCGCCATGCCGACCCGCGCCACCGTCACCTTGGTCACCGCCACGATGCTGTAGGGCACCGGCGTCTTGAGGCGCCACGCGGCGTAGGAGGTGTCCATGTCCTGCTCGGCGGCGAAGCGCAGGATCATCTCCTTGCCCTCGGCATTGGCCACCACGCGCTTCAGGATGCCGTCGAGGATGAAGAACTGCTCCATCTCGT
>CAZKHE010000195.1:0-5643 GCA_964552535.1 uncultured Enterobacteriaceae bacterium
GGTCACGGAAATGCGGCCCGCGGAGCCGGCCTCGGCCTCGGTGACCATGCGATGCTCGCCGGTCGCGTCGAGCGTCACCGCGCCCGCGTTGTCGAGCGTCGCGGTCGCGCCGAGCAGCGCCTCGGAGCGGTTGGTCGCGATGTTGAGCGCGACCGACGCGCCGACGCCCACGTCCGCCGGCCCGCCCGCGCCGACGCTCGGCAGCGCCTTCGCGGTGGCGTCGGTGCGGTTCTCGGACACGATCACCACGTCGCCGCCATCGGCGTCGACGGTCGCGCCGCTCGCGATGGTGGCGGAGCTGCGCGCATCGACGACGTTCAGGCCGAACGCGCCCGCCACGCTGACTTTCGCCGAACCGGCGCCGGCCTTCGCTTCCGCCGCGGTGGTGCTGGTGGTGTCGCCGCCGTCGTCGGTCATCACCGCCTCGACGGTGACGCCCTGCCCCTTGTGCGTGTTGCGGCCCAGCCGCGCTTCGGCATTCGACGTGACGACGTTGATGGCCACGCCCGCGCCGACGCCGAGCTTCGCGCCCTGTCCGGTGGTCGCGTTGAAGCCCTTGCCCACCGCCGAGCCGTCCGCCCCCGCTGCGGCATCGGTGTTGTTCGAAGCGGAGAGCTTCAGCTCGCCGCCGTTGGCGGTGATCCGCACCGAGTCCGGGACGATCGCCGTGGCCTGCGAGTCGGCGACGTTGACCCCGATCGCCGCAGCCACGGAGATGCCGCCCGCCGAGGTGCTCGCCGACTTCGGCTGCTGGCCCGCGTTCGCGCTGCCCGCGGCCTGGCGGTCCTTGCCGTACTGCGACTGCGCGCCGATCTCCTGGTCCACGCCGTTGTCGGGCTGGTCCGCGCCGCCCTCCGGATCGTCTTCCTTGCCGCCCGAGGCGCTCGCCTTGGCGATGGCCGACGACGCCGCCGCCGAGTGCGCCGCGAAGCTCACGCCGCCGCCCGACGTGATGTCGCGCGCGGTCGTGGCCTCCGCGGTGTCGTTGACGATGGTGATGGCGATCGACGCGCCGATCGCCGCCTTCGCGCCCGCCGCGTCGGCGGAGGCGCTGGTGTGGGTTGCGCTGTCGTGCGTCGCGCTGATGGCGACGTCGCCCGTGGTCACGAGCGTCGCGCCGGTGCCGAGCCGCGCGCGCGTCTGGTTGTCCACCACCGCGAGCGCCACCACCGGGGTCACCGAGATCGCGCCGGCCGCACCGGCCTCCGCCGCGGTCGTCGTGACGTGCGTGCCGGTCGCCGCCAGCGTGACCGCGTCCGCGTCGTCGAGCGTCGCGCCGTTCGCCACCTCCGCGACGGCGCGGTTGGTCACGATGTTCGCGGCGAAGGAGGCGCCGATGCCCACCTGCGCGCCGGTCGCGCCACCGCCCACGGGCAGCGCCTTGGCGGTCGAGTCCGAGGTGCTGTCGGCCGCGATCACGACCGCTCCACCGCCCGCGTCGAGCGCGGTGGTCGGCGTGAGCGTCGCGGTGCTGGTGTGGTCGACGATGTTGAGCGCGAGCGAGCCGGCCACGCCGATCTTCGCACCGCCCGCCCCGGACGTCGCCTCGGCGCCGAACGTGCTGGTCTGGTCGCCGGCGACATCGGTCATGCGCGCCTCGATCGTGCCGCCAACCGAGGAGTGGTTCCCCACGCCGAGCGTGGCCGCGTTGCGCGAGGTCGCCTTGTTGATCGCCACCGCCGCACCGACGCCGATCGCCGCGGTGCCGTCGACCGCGGAACCGTCGGCGATCGCGTAGGCATCGGTGTTGTTCGACGCCGAGAGCGTGAGCGCGCCGCCGCTCGCGGTGATGTCGCGGCCGTCGGGCACGAAGGCCGTGGCCTGCGAATCGCTGACGTTCACCGCGATGGCGCCGGCGACCGAGACGCCGCCCGAGCTGGTGCTCGCCGAGGGCGCCGAGGTGCCGCCGCCGCCGCCGAGGCCCTTCTGCTTCGCGATCTCGTTGTCCACGCCGCCGTCGGGCGCGTCGTTCGCGCTGCCGTCGTTCTCGTCGGCCTTGCCACCCTTCGCGCTCGCCTTCGCCGTGACGGCCGAAGCGGACGCGCCGTGCGCGTTGAAGCCCACGGCACCGCCGGCGCTGATGCTGCGCGCCGTCGTCGCGGTCGCGTGGTCGGTGACCACGGCGACCGCCACCGAGGCGCCGACGGCGACCTTGTCGCCCGCGGCATCGGCGTTCGCCTCGGTCGCGGCGGCTCCGGTGTGCGTCGCGGTCAGTGTGACGTCGCCCGCCGCGTCGAGCAGCGCCCCGGTGCCGATGCGCGCCGTGGTGCGGTTGTCGCTCACGGTGATCGCCGCGACCGGGGTCACCGCGATGCCGCCCGCGGCGCCGGCCTCGGCGAGCGTGGTCACCGCCGCGACGCCGGTCGCGTCGAGCGTGACGTCGTTCGCGCCGTCCACGGTCGCGCCGTCCTCGAGCTCGGCGCGCGCGCGCTGCGTCGAGGTGTTGACCGCCACGGACGCCCCGATGCCCACGCTCGATCCTGTCGCGCCGCCATTCATCGGCGTGGCCGACGCGTTGCTCGTCGCGCGGTTCTCGGCGGTGAGCACGAGGTCGCCGCCGCCGAGCGTGATCGGGGAGCCGGCCGCGATGCGCGCCACGCCGGACTGCGAGACCACGTTCACCGCGAGCGAGCCCGCGACGCCGACGTTCGACGCACCGGCGCCGGACGTCGCCTCGGCGGAGAACTTGCTCGTGGCGCCGGCGGGATGCATGACCGCCTCGACGGTCAGGCCGTTGGCGTTGACCGTCTGTGCCACCGTCGCCGCATTGGTCACCGTCGCCACGTTGACGGCAACCCCCGCGCCGACGCCGACGCTGCCGCTCACCGCGGAACCGTCCGCAGCGACGGTGGACGTCGTCGTCGAGGCGGAGCCCACCGTCACGTCGCCGGTCGACGTCGCGGCGCGCGACGCCTGCATGCGCGCGGTCGTCTCGCTCACCACGTCGTTGACCGCCACGGACGCGGCCACCGTCACGCCGCCGTCGCCGGTCTTCGCCTGGTCCTTGTACGTGTCGAGGGTCTCGGCCGCCTTGCTCGTGGCCTTCTCGCCCTGGCTCGCCCCTCAGGCGGACGCCTTCGCCGCGGTCGTCGCCGACGTCTGCGACTGCGCGCGCACCGCGACGCTGCCCGACTGGACGATCTGCGCCGCCTCGTCCACCGCCGCGGTGGTCGTGCTGCGGATCTTGCCGACCGCCACGGTCGCACCGACGGCGGTGCTACCGGCGGCCGCGGCATCCGCCGTGGCGACCGCGGTCACGCTGTTCGTCGCGGTGAGCGTCACCGCGCCGGCGGCGGAAATGCTCGTGCTGCCGAAGAGCCGCGTCGAGGCGCCGCTGGTGACGTCGGTAACCGCGACCGCCGCGTCGCCGGGCAGATTGCCCGAGATCGGCGAATCCACGATCGCATTCGCGGTGACGCTGGACTGCGCACCGAGCGCGACCGCGCCGCCGGAGACGATCTGCGTGCCGCCGCGCACGTCCACGGCCGCGTTCGACGCGGCGGTGATGATGCCGATCGGGATGTTGGTGTTGGTGGCCGCCGTGAGCGTCGACACCGCATTCAGCGTCACGCCCCCCGCGCCTGCGGTGATCGCCGTCCCGTCGAGATCGATGCGGGCCGCGGCGTCGCCGTTCGCGAGCACGAACGCGTTGTCGGTGAGCGTCGAGGTCGCGTTCGCAACGATGGCGGCGCCCTTGATCGTCGCGTCCGCGAGCGCGATCGAGGCGGTCCCGCCGTTGCTGCGCGTCGCGGTGAAGGTAATCGTGCCGCCCTGGAAGCCGTTGTCCGCATGCGCGAAGAGCTGCGCGCCGCTGCCGACCGTGATGGTCGGGGCGATGAACGTCAGATCGCCGGACTTGCCGGCCGAGGTGCCGGTGTCGTGATTGGTGCCGCCGCCGAGGTCGCGCGTGGAGATCAGTGTGCCGGCGGCGACGGTGAGCGTCTCGTCCGCCTGGAAGATGAGATTGCCGCCGCCGGACAGGCGCGACGTCGGGGTGTCGGCGTTGGAGATCACGAGATTCGCCGGATCGATGAAGATCGTGCCGGCGCGGCCGTTGGTGGCGCCGCTCTCCAGCGCGCCGCCGATGAGGCGTACGGTCTCCTTCGCGCTGAACTCCGCGAAGCCGCCGTGCCCCGAGACCTCGCCGCCGCGCACGTCGATCTTCGCGCGGTCGGCCAGCGTGGCGTCGCGGTGCGCGTAGATCATCACCGTGCCGCCGTCGGAGCCGGCGCCACGACCGCGCGCGCTCACGTTCGCGTCGCCCGAAAGGGTGATGTTGCCGAACGCGGTGACGTTCACGTCGCCGCCCTTGCGCCCTGCCGCCCCGTCCGCGGCGACGGTGCCGCTGATCGCGACATCCTGCTGCGCGACGATGCGGATCTTCCCGCTCGCGTCGGCGACCATCGCGGCGCCCGACTGCATGCCCTGCACGTTGACGACGTCGGTGATGTTCACGTTCGCCGCGGCGGCCTGCGGCCCGGCGAGCACCGCGCCGGAGACGGCGACGTGGCCGCCCCGCAGCGTGACGCCGTCATTGGCGTTGATGCGGCCCTCGATGGAGATGAGCCCGGTCGCACCGACGGGTGCGGTGCCGGCGAGCAGCTGCGCCACCGCGGCCGCGTTGGGCGTGCCGGGCGCGAGGAAGAAGGTGTCGACGAAACCCTTCGTCGGCGTCGTGACGTGCAGGCTGCCGACGTTCACGATCCCCGCGGCGCCGACGACGAAGCCGTGCGGGTTCGCGAAATAGACGTTGCCGGCGATGCGTCCGTCCTGGAACGCGTTCAGCACGCCGTGGATGTCGGTGCGCGCGTCGCGGACGATGTTGATCAGGTTCTGCGCCGTGCCCGGCACGTGCAGGTTGACCGTCTGGCCGGACAGCACGCTGAACGTGGAGAACGAGTTGAACGCGTTCGCGTTCACCTGCGTGGCGGTGGTAACGTCGTAGACGCCGCCGCCGCGCGAGAGCACATTGGTCGCGGTGTTCCCGTCGGGCCGGATCGCCTGCGCGGAGACGCCGGTGGCCGCCTGCTGCAGGATCAGTGCGACGCCAACCGCCTTGCCGACCCGCTCGATACGTTGACGACGACGCTTGTTGCGAACGGAACCGCGCATCACACATCCCCCAGCCATTGAGCTTGTCGTTGCCGCTTCGGGTACGGGAACCCGGATCGGTCGGTCCGGGGAGCAAGAAGCGGGCTCGCTGCGCGAATCGGGAAGCCGCCGAACGGCTCACGCCGCCTAGGGTGGTTCCAGAATGCAGGACGATTATAGGGTCGGGGTCAGGCGACGCCCGGCTATGACAATGTCAAAGAGTGTCACAGCACGGTGCCACGACATGACGATGGAATGGCACACGCGGCGATCATTGCGTTTCCGCATGGGTCCTGTCGCCGGGCCGTCATGGCTGCCCGGATGGCGACGGCGACCGGTCGCTCGGCGACGCGAGATGACGATCGAAGCAGAGCGAAGCGAACCACGGAGGCCACGGCGCACACGGCGGGAACGGCGAACGGTGTGGGCATGTCGGCCGCCCCGTTGTCGTTCTCTCCGTGCCCGCTGTCTGCGCTGTGGCAGAGGGTTTGAGCCTCAGGCTTTCGCCAATTCCCGGAACGCCTGTCCGCCGCCGTAGGAGGCGCGCTGGGG
>CAZKHE010000196.1:0-5461 GCA_964552535.1 uncultured Enterobacteriaceae bacterium
CGGTTTCTTCAGCCCGTCCAGCGGCGACCGGTTGCCGAGTCGAAGGGGCCCGGGGTCACCGACTTGCAGGGGCCCGTTCGCTTGCGAGCAAGGCGGCGGTCCGCCTCGCGCGCAAGCGCCATTGGAGACGCTAGGAGGGGACACCGGGCCCCTTCGGATCGGCCCCGCCCGACGCAACCGAGCGGCCGATCTAGTTCAAGCCCAATCCCCGCATCGCGTTCGCAAGGTGCTCGTACAGCGCATAGTAGCTCCCCACCAGCGCGCCCATCCCCGGTACCCAATCGCGCCAGACATCACCCGGGCGGCCCGGCAAGCCGGTCGGCGCGGCGATCACTTCGAGTCCGGCGGCGCGGAACTCGTCGCCGGCGCGGCGCATGTCCACGCCGTGCGTCACCAGCACGATGCGCCGCACGCCGGCCTCGCGCAGCAGCGCGGCCGAATGGAGCGCGTTCTCGCGCGTGTTGCGCGACTGCGCCTCCACCCAGCGCGGCGTGACGCCGAACTCCTCGCGCATCACGCGCTCCATCACCTCGCCCTCCTTCGTCCCGTCACCGCCGATGCCGCCGCTCACGAGCACCGGCAGCCCCGTGCGCCGCGCCAGCCACGCGCCGTAGCGGACCCGGTCGAGCGACAGGCCGTTCAGCGTGTCGCCACCGTACTCGAGCGCGCCGCGCCGCAGCCCGCCCGCGATGACGACGATCGCGCCGGCGTCCCGCACCTCGGCCGGGTCGAGCGGCTCGCCGGTTTCGAGCGAGGCGAGGAGCGCGTAGGACACCACGGGCACCGACAGCACGAGGAGCACGAGCACGCCGACCCAGGCGAGCGCCCGCCCGAGGCGCGGGCGGCGCGCCGCGAGCGAGAGGCCGAGCAGGGTCACGAGCGCCGGGCCGACCGGCGGCAGCACGAGCAGCGTGAGGACCTTCTTGAGGTGGAAGACGAACTCGTCCACGCGCGCGTCAGCGGCCGTGCAGCCAGCGCTCGCGCGCGCGCGCCGCGGCCTTCTGCGCCGGATCGACCTCCAGCACGCAGGTGTCCGCCGGCGGCGCGGCGAGCTCGAGGTCGAGCTCGTGCAGCTCGTCGCGGCGGAAGAGGTGCAGGCGCACGCGCTGCCCCGGGCGCATGCGCTCCAGCCGCTCCTCCAGCGTCTTCCCCGACACCCGCACCCCGTCGATCGCGACCAGCACGTCGCCGGCCGACACGCCGGCCGCCTGCGCCGGCCCGCCGTCGAGCACGTTCACGATCCTCACGTCCGGCCCCTCGGACGCGGTGCGCGCACCGAGCGTCACGCGCGCGGCGAGCGCCGCGGCCTTCTTGCGGGCGGGCTTGCCGCCCCCGTCGGAAAGCGACTCCGCCGGCCGCACGGTCAGCTTCACGCCCACGGTGCGCAGCAGGCGCTCGAGCGGCAGGTCCTCGGTGCCGTACACCGCACGCGCGAAGAACTTGCCGAGCTTCACCCCGGCCACCTCCTCGGCGACGCGCTCCACGCCCTCCTCCGGCACGCCTTCGCCGGTGCGGCCGTAGCGCTCCCACAGCAGGCGCATGACGTCGTCGAGCGAGCGGCGCCCGCGGGTCTGCTCGCGGATGAGCAGGTCGAGGGCGAGGCCCACCGCAGCCCCCTTCGCGTAGTAGTTCACGACGGCGTTCGGCGCGTTCTCGTCTTGCCGGTAGAACTTGATCCACGCGTCGAAGCTCGATGCCGCCACGCTCTGCTTCAGGCGCCCGCTGCCGCGCAGGATGCGCGTGAGCGCCTCACCCCAGGTCCTGAGGAAGGCGGCCTCGTCCATCAGCCCGGCGCGCACCAGCAGGAGGTCGTCGTAGTACGAGGTGAAACCCTCGAAGGCCCACAGGAGCTGCGTGTAGTTCTCGCGGTCCAGGTCGTACGGGACGAACGCGGCCGGCTTGATGCGCTTCACGTTCCAGGTGTGGAAGTACTCGTGGCTCACCAGGCCGAGGAAGCCGCGATAGTCGTCGCCGGCCTCGCGCTGCCCGGGATAGGGCAGGCTCGCGCGGCTCGTCAGCAGCGCCGTCGAGGCGCGATGCTCGAGGCCGCCGTAGCCGTCGCCCACCGCCATGACCAGGAAGACGTAACGCCCCATCGGCGGGCGCCCGCCGAAGAAGTCGATCTGCGTCTCGCAGATCTTCTTCATGTCGCGGGCGAGGCGCGGGAGGTCGGCGTCGTGGCGCCCGGTGATGGCGACGTCGTGCGGCACGCCGCGGGCGCGGAACGACACCAGCGAGAAGCTGCCCATCTCCACCGGGTGGTCGATCAGCTCGTCGTAGTCCGGAGCGGTGTAGACCCCGAAGCCGTACGCCGCGGCGTCCTTGCGCGCGAGCGCGGTCGCCACGCGCCAGCCGCGGTAGCGCGCGCCGCGCGGCGGCAGGATCTCGACGTCGCAGGGTTCGAGCTCGCGCCCGACCACGCGCAGGAACACGCACGTGCCGTTGAAGAAGCCGTGGGTGGCGTCGAGGTGGGCGCCGCGCACCGAGAGGTCCCATGCGTACACCTCGGCGGTGACCGTGAGCGCCCCGTCGCAGCGGTCGGCGCGCCAGGTGTGCTTGTCGAGCTTCTCGATCCGCACCTCGCGCCCGCGGCTCGCGGCGCGGACGGTGACGAAATGCCGCGCGTACTCGCGGATCATGTAGCTCCCCGGGATCCACGCCGGCAGGGCGAAGCGCTGCCCGAGCGGGTCGGGCGCCTCCACGGTGACGCTCACCTCGAAGAGGTGGGCCTCGGGCGACTTCGGCTGGATGCGGTAGCGGACGGCGGCACGTTCGGTCATCGGCGGGGGCGCGGCATAATCCGCGCGCTTTCGGGAGGCATGATGGGCAAGCCGCTCGCGGCGGCACTGGCCGCGATTCTATTGTGGAGCACGCTCGCGTGGCTGGGCCTCGCCCTGGCCGGCTGGCCGCCGTTCCTGCTGGTCGGCTGCGCGCTCGTGCTGGGCGCGCTGGTCGGCGCACCGCGGATGCGGGCGTGGCGCGTGAGCGCCGGTGCGCTGCTGCTCGGGGTGTACGGCCTGTTCGGCTTCCACTTCCTGCTCTTCCTCGCGCTGCGCCACGCGCCGCCGGTGGAGGCGAACCTGGTCAACTATCTCTGGCCGCTGCTCATCGTGCTGCTCGCGCCGCTCTTCGCGCGCGGCATGAGGCTCACCGCGCGCCACGTGCTCGCCGGGGTGGCGGGGTTCGCCGGCGCGGCGCTGGTGGTCACGGGCGGGCGCTTCGCGCCGGAGTCCGCGCACCTCGCCGGCTACGCCATGGCCGCCGGTTCGGCACTCGTATGGGCGACGTACTCCCTCGCGTCGCGCCGGCTCGGCGCGGTCCCGACCGCCGCCGTGGGCGGCTATTGCCTTGCGTCCGGCGTGGCCGCGCTCGCCTGCCACGCGCTGCTCGAGCCGCGCTTCGTGCCGGCGGCGGCCGATGCACCGTATCTCGCGCTGCTCGGCCTCGGTCCGATGGGCGCGGCGTTCTACCTGTGGGATTACGCGCTGAAGCGGGGTGATCCGCGCGCCATCGGCGCCCTCGCCTACCTCACGCCGATGCTCTCCACGCTCCTGCTGATCGTCACCGGCCACGGCACCCTCGCCCCGGCGGCGCTCTTCGGGATGCTGCTGATCGTCGGCGGCGCGGTGATCGGCGCCCGGGTCATGCCGCCGTCATCCGGGTGACGGCTCCTCGTTCGGCCACGCGATCGAACGTGCATTCCGCTCGATTTCCCGCGGGGCGCGCTTGCGTGCGCGCCGCCCCTTCCTCGAAGATCGTCGGCGCAGGACGAACGACGAGCGGAAGAACGGACGGACGAAGTGGGCGGCGGTGCGGGCAAGGGGCGGACACTCAGGCGCGGGGCGGGCATCGCGCTCGCGATCGGCGGCGCGATCGGCGTCGGGGCGGTCGCGTACGAGCTGCACAGCTCGACGCTGCAGGCGCGCCTGCTCGCCGACCTCGGCCGGCGCCTCACCTACTCGGTGGAGCCGGGCCGCAGCCCGACCGTCCACTTTCCGCCCGCGGCGCCCTATGACGATCGCATGGGCTACTCGCGCCTGCCGGAGTTCGTCGAGCGGCTGCAGGCGCGCGGCTTCGCCATCGAGGCGCAGGCGCGGCTGTCGCCGCAGATGGCCGCCGTCGCTTCGCGGGGCCTGAACCTCCCCTACCACGCCAAGACGCGCGCCGGGCTCGAGGTCGCCGACTGCCGCGGCGAGCCGTTGTTCCGCGCGCGCTTCCCCGAGCGCGGCTACGAGCGCTTCACCGACATCCCGCCGCTGCTGGTGCAGGCGCTGCTGTTCATCGAGAACCGCGAGCTGCTGGACCCGGGCAACGCACGGCGCAATCCGGCGATCGAGTGGGACCGGCTTGGCCGCGCCGTGCTCGACCAGGTCATCGCCCTGTACGACCCCGACCACGACACCCCCGGCGGCAGCACCCTCGCCACGCAGATCGAGAAGTATCGCCATTCCCCGGACGGGCGCACCGGCTCGGCACGGGAGAAGCTGCGGCAGATGGGATCGGCCTCGGTACGCGCCTACCTGGACGGCGAGGACACCACGGCGGTGCGCCAGGGCCTCGTGCTCGACTATCTCAACACCGTGCCGCTGTCGGCGCGGCCGGGCGTGGGCGAGGTCAACGGCATCGGCGACGGCCTGGCCGCCTGGTACGGGCGCGATCTCGCCGAAGTGAACGCGCTCCTCGCGAGCGAATCGCCGAGCGAGCAGCTCGCCCGCGCCGAGGCGTTCAAGCAGGCCCTGTCGCTGCTCGTCGCGGAGCGGCGGCCGTCGTTCTACCTGCTGCAGAACCACGCGGCGCTGGACCAGCTCACCAACGTGCACCTGCGGCTGCTCGCCGACGCCGGCATCATCTCGCCCGCGCTGCGCGAGGCGGCGCTGGCGCAGCGGCTCGTGCTGGCGGAGCCGCCGGCGAGCGACGCGCCGCCGCTGCCCTTCGCGCTGCGCAAGGCGGCGACCACGGCGCGCGCCGGCGTCGGGGCGATGCTCGCCGTGCCGCGCCTGTACGACGTCGATCGGCTCGACCTCGCCGCGCAGGCGAGCCTCGACTTCCGCCTGCAGCAGTCGGTCACGCGCGTGCTGCAGGACCTGCGCGACCCGGAGCGGGCGCGCGCTGCCGACCTCATCCAGCCCAAGCTGCTGGAGCGCGGCGACCCGTCGAAGGTCACCTACAGCTTCACCCTGATGGAGCGGACGACGCACGGCAACCGCGTGCGCGTGCAGACCGACAACCTCGAGCAGATGTTCGACATCAACGAGGGGGCGAAGCTCGACCTCGGCTCGACCGCCAAGCTGCGCACGTTCGTGAACTACCTGGAGATCGTCGCGGCCCTCCACGAGCAGTACGGCGAGCTCGACCGCAAGGCGCTCGCGAAGGTGGACGTGGCGCGGCAGGACGCGATCACGCGCTGGGCGGTCGACTGGCTCGCCGAGGCGAAGGACCGCTCGCTGGAGGCGATGCTCGA
>CAZKHE010000197.1:0-5045 GCA_964552535.1 uncultured Enterobacteriaceae bacterium
AGGCGTGGCAGCTCTTCGCGATTATGTCAGAGTTCGTCGAGGCGACCGAACGCCTGAACCAGGTGCGACCGGCGGTCTCCATCTTCGGCAGCGCGCGCACGCCGGAGACGCATCCCTACTTCGCGCTCGCCGAGCGCATCGCACGCCAGCTCTCCGATTCGGGCTTCACCGTCATCTCGGGCGGCGGTCCCGGCATCATGGAAGCGTCCAACCGGGGCGCGTTCTTCGGCAAGTCGCCGTCGGTGGGTCTCAACATCGAGCTGCCCCGCGAACAGTTCGGCAACACCTTCCAGGACATCAGCCTGTCGTTCCGCCACTTCTTCGCCCGCAAGGTCACGTTCGTGCGGTTCGCCACCGCGTACGTCGTCATGCCCGGGGGCTTCGGCACCCTCGACGAGCTCTCCGAGGCGCTGACGCTCGTGCAGACCGGCAAGACGCGCAAGATGCCCATCATCCTCGTGCATGAGCCGTTCTGGCGGGGCATGCTGGACTGGTTCCGCGACCGGCTCGTCGGCGAGGGCATGATCAGCCCGGAGGACATGGACCTGATCCACGTGCTGAACGAGCCGGAGCAGGTGGTGGAGTGCATCTTCAGGCACTACGAGAACCGCGCGTTCGTGCCGTCGGCCGCGGAGCGCGAGCGGTTCCTGAACCTCTGATGCCTGTAGGGCATAGGCGACTCTGCTAAGATGCGGTGCAATACCGCCCCCCCATCATGCGCCGCCTTCTCGTCCTCCTCATGCTCGCGCTGCCGGTCGCCGCACTCGCGCAGCAGCCGCCCAAGCTCGAGCCGCTGCCCGAGCCCCCGCCGCCCGCGGTCGGCATCGACGACAACGCCGATGCGCCGGGCGTCACCCTCCAGCGCGGCGAGGACCTGGTCGAGGAGTTCGAGGTCGATGGCCAGAAATACATCCGCGTCACCCAGCCAAACGGGCTCGTGTACTACCTGATCGAAGCGCGGCCGGGCGACGGTCCCTGGGCGGGCGCCAACGACACCGACAACCGCATTCGCGTCCCGCAGTGGCGAATCCTGCAGTGGTGACGTGACGCTCCGGCTCGCGCACGTCCGCCCCGCATGTCGGTCTACACGAAAGTCACCGAGCCGCAGCTCGGCCAGTGGCTGCGCGATTTCGACGTCGGGGCACTGATCGAGCTGCAGCCGATCGCTGCGGGCATCGAGAACACCAACTACTTCGTCACCACCGAGCGCGGCCGCTACGTGCTCACGCTGTTCGAGCGCCTGCCGCGCGCCGACCTCCCGTTCTACCTCGGCCTCATGAGCCACCTCGCGCGCGACGGCATTCCGTGTCCGCTCCCGATCGCCAACCGCGCGGGCGCGACGCTCGGCGAGCTGAACGGCAAGCCCGCGTCGCTGGTGACCCGCCTCGCCGGCGCGTGGGTGCTGGAGCCGCGGCCCGAGCACTGTGCGCAGGTCGGGCGCGTGCTGGGGCGCATGCACGTCTCGGCGCAGCGCTACGACGGCACGCTCGCCAACCCGCGCGGGCCCAGGTGGTGGCGCTGGGCGGCGCCCCAGGTGATGCCCTTCCTCGACGCGGAGCGCCGGGCGCTGCTCGAGACGGAGCTGCAGGTGCAGTCGACCTACCGCTTCTCCGACCTGCCGCGCGCCGCGGTGCACGCCGACCTCTTTCGCGACAACGTGCTCTTCGAGGGCGAGCGCATCGGCGGCGTCATCGACTTCTATTTCGCCGGGGTGGACGCGCTGCTGTTCGACGTCGCCGTCACCGTGAACGACTGGTGCGTGCTGCCCGACGGCCGCATCGACGGGCCGCGCGCGCTCGCGCTGCTCGCCGCCTATCGCGCCGAGCGTCCGTTCACCGCGCTCGAGCGCGGCGCGTGGCCGGTGATGCTGCGCGCCGCGGCGCTGCGCTTCTGGCTCTCGCGCCTGTACGACTTCCACCTGCCGCGGCCGGGCGAGCTGGTGCACGCGCACGATCCCGAGCACTTCCGCCGCATCCTCAGCCTGCGTGTCGCCGAAGCGGCCGGCGCGCCCTGGGTGCAATGAGCAGCCCCGCGATGCGCGTCGTGCCGGCATTCAACGGGTGGGGCTGGATCCGCACCGGCTTCGCCATCTTCCGCACGCAGCCGCTGGTCTGGATCGCGCTCGCGTTCGCGTACTGGTCGATCATGTCACTGGTCGCGCTGGTGCCGTTCATCGGCTTCGCCGCGAGCCTCGTGCTCGTGCCGATCTTCTCGGTGAGCTTCATGAACGTCGCGCGCGTCGCGGAGCGCGGCCAGCGGCCCGAGTTCCAGCTTCTTGCCTCCGGCTTCCGCGGCCGGCCGAAGCCGCTCGCGATCCTGGGCGTGATCTACCTCGGGCTGCACGTCGCGCTGTTCGCCGTCCTCATGCTCCTGACGCCGCTCGGCGACGGCGCCGCCAACGTGCTGGATCGGAGCACCGGCACCGTCGACCAGCAGGCGGCCGAGGACGCGCTCTTCCGCATCGCGCTGGTGGCCAGCGCGTTCTACGTGCCGATCGTCGCCGCGTTCTGGTATGCGCCGGTGCTCGCCGCCTGGCACGACCACACGCCGGGCAAGGCGCTCTTCTTCAGCTTCTTCGCGGTGCTCGCCAACTGGCGCGCGTTCCTCGTGTACGGCATCGCCGCCACCGTGCTCGCCGGCCTGCTGCTCGGCTTGGCGGTGATGATCTTCTCGGGTCTCGGAGGCGGCCAGGCCGCCGGTCCGGACGTGGTCCGGCTCGCGCTGCCGTTCTACGTCGCGACGCTCATGCCGGTCCTGTTCGCGAGCTTCTACGCGAGCTACCGGGACGTCTTCCCGCCCCCCGAGCCGGACCCGAAACCCCTTTTAGAACAGGGAAATCCGTAGGTCTTCCGGCTTTTGTTGCAGCGCAAACCGGATAGAATCGGGCGTCATGGAACCGCTCCCGCCGCCCGAGATCGAGCACGCCGCCGCCGGCACCCGCCTGCGCGAGATCCCGTACAACTACACGTCGTTCTCCGATCGCGAGATCGTCATCCGCCTGCTCGGCCCGGCCGCCTGGGACACGCTGCTCAGCCTGCGTGACGAGCGCCGCACGGGCCGCTCGGCGCGGATGCTGTACGAAGTCCTCGGCGACATCTGGGTGGTGTCGCGCAATCCCTACCTGCAGGACGACCTGCTCGACAACCCGAAGCGCCGCCGCGCGCTGATCGAGGCCCTTCACCACCGCCTGCGCGAGATCGAGAAGCGCCGCGTCGCGTTCCGCGAGCAGATGGGCAGCGACGACCCGAACGGGCCGCACCACGCCGCGCGTGACGAGAAGGTCGGTTTCCTCCTCGAGCGCGCGCGCGTGGCGGTCAGGCAATTCGCCGACGAGTTCGACGAGGCGATCGAGCTGCGCCGGCGCGTGCTGCGCAAGCTCTCGCGCAGCACCCGCAAGGACAACATCTGCTTCGACGGGCTCGCGCGCGTCTCCCACGTGACCGACGCGACCGACTGGCGCGTCGAGTATCCGTTCGTCGTCGTCAATCCGGATACCGAAGCGGAGTGCGCGGCCATCGTCCGCGATCTCATCGAGCTCGGCCTCACCATCATTCCGCGCGGCGGGGGCACCGGCTACACCGGCGGCGCGCTGCCCCTCACGAAGCGATCGGCGGTGGTCAACACCGAGAAGCTGGACCACCTTGGACCGGTCGAGACCATCGCCCTGCCCGGCGTCGGCGACCCGGTGCCGACCATCCACTGCGGCGCCGGCGTCGTCACCCAGCGCGTCATGGAGGCGGCGGAGGCCGCGAAGCTCGTGTTCGCCGTCGACCCGACCTCGGCCTCGGCGTCGTGCATCGGCGGCAACGTCGCGATGAACGCGGGGGGCAAGAAGGCGGTGCTGTGGGGCACGGCGCTCGACAACCTCGCCTCCTGGCGCATGGTCGACACCAACGGGTACTTCCTCGAGGTGACCCGCCTCGACCACAACCTCGGCAAGATCCACGACGTCGAGGTGGCGCGCTTCTCCATCCAGAAGTTCCGCTCCGACGGGAAGACGCCCTACGGCGAGCCGCGCATCCTCGAGATTCCGGGCGCGAAGTTCCGCAAGACCGGCCTCGGCAAGGACGTCACCGACAAGTTCCTCGCCGGGCTGCCCGGCGTGCAGAAGGAAGGCTGCGACGGGCTCATCACCTCCGCGCGCTTCATCCTGCACCGCCTGCCGCCGGCCATCCGGACCGTGTGCCTCGAATTCTTCGGCCCGGTACGGGATTCGGTGCCGTCCATCGTCGAGATCAAGGACTACCTCGACGCGCATCCGCACGCGACGCTCGCGGGTCTGGAGCACCTCGACGAGCGCTACGTGAAGGCGGTGGGCTACGCGACCAAGGCCAAGCGCGCGGGCCGCCCGAAGATGGTGCTGATCGGCGATATCGTCGGGGAAAGCGAGGACGAGGTCGCGCGCGCCGCATCCGAGGTGGTGCGCCTGGCCAACTCGCGCGGCGGCGAGGGCTTCGTCGCCGTGGGCGCGGAGACCCGCAAGAAGTTCTGGCTCGACCGCGCGCGCACCGCGGCGATCGCCAAGCACACCAACGCCTTCAAGATCAACGAGGACGTGGTGATCCCGCTGCCGCGCATGGGCGAGTACACCGAGGGCATCGAGCGCATCAACGTCGAGCTCAGCCTGCGCAACAAGCTCGAGCTCGCCGACGCGCTGCTGGCCTTCTTCAGGCGCGGCCAGCTGCCGCTCGGCCGCGGCGACGATGCCGGCGAGATCCCGGGCGCCGAGCTGCTGGAAGACCGCGTGCAGCAGGCGCTGGCCCTGCTGGCCGAGGTGCGCGGCCTGTGGCAGCACTGGCTAGACGGCCTCGATGCCGTGCAGGACCAGACCCAGGAAACCTGCTTCGCGATGCTGCAGGATTGGCGCTGGCGCGCCAGCTGGAAGCAGCAGATCCTGAAGCCGCTGCAGTCGATCTTCGCCGGCGCCGCCTTCGCGCCCATCGTCGACGAGTGCCGGCGCATCCACCGCGAGGTGCTGCGCGGCCGCGTCTGGGTGGCGCTGCACATGCACGCCGGCGACGGCAACGTGCACACCAACATCCCCG
>CAZKHE010000198.1:0-4988 GCA_964552535.1 uncultured Enterobacteriaceae bacterium
CCATGACGCGCATGCTGCGCACCGCGACCATCATCTGGAAGGCGCGCGAGTACAGGAAATCGCCGACCAGCACCGCCGCGGCGTTGCCGAAGGCGGCGTTGGCGGTGTTGCGTCCCCGGCGCAGGTCGGACTCGTCCACCACGTCGTCGTGCAGGAGCGTGGCGGTGTGGATGAACTCCACGACGGCCGCGAGCTCGTGATGGTGCGTCCCGCGATACCCGTTCGCGCCGGCAGAGAGCAGCAGCAGGGCCGGCCGAAGGCGCTTGCCGCCGCTGCCGATGATGTACTCCGCGACCTGCCGGATGAGGACGACGTCCGAATCGAGACGCCGGCGGATGACCCCATCGACGGCGGTCATGTCGTCGGCGATGAGGCGTCGGATCGGGTCGATCGAGGCGGTCAAGGGGCGTGCGGCGGGCTGTGCGGCGGCAGACTATGAGGATAGCACAAGGGGCTTTGACGGCCCGACGATTTCCTCTGTATAATCTTGGGCTTTTCCGTGCCACGCCAGCCTTCGTCCCGAGCGCCCGAGGGGGCCGCCCCTGCGGCTAGCGAGCGGGATCGGCGGCGGGGTTTTGCGACTTTCAAGTGAGACGAACATGTACGCAGTGATCAAGACGGGCGGCAAGCAATACCGCGTCGCGGCCGGCGACAAGCTCCGCGTGGAGAAGCTTGCCGGGGACGTGGGCGCCGAGATTTCGCTGGGCGAGGTGCTGATGGTGGGCGGCGAGGCCGGCCCGAAGGTCGGGACGCCCACCGTAGCCGGTGCGAGCGTCACCGCGACCGTGGTCGCCCACGGGCTCGGCGACAAGGTGCGCATCTTCAAAATGCGCCGGCGCAAGCACTACAAGAAGTCGCAGGGCCATCGCCAGCCCTACACCGAGATCCAGATCACCGGCATCAACGCCTGATACGCGAAGGAGCGACAGATGGCACACAAGAAAGCAGGCGGCAGCTCCCGCAACGGCCGCGACTCCGAATCGAAGCGCCTGGGCGTGAAGCGCTTCGGCGGCCAGCAGGTCTCCGCGGGCAGCATCCTCGTCCGCCAGCGCGGCACGCGCATCCACGCGGGCGACAACGTCGGCATGGGCAAGGACCACACGCTGTTCGCCACCGTCGACGGCAAGGTCGAGTTCCGCTTCCGCGGCCCGGATCAGAAGCACGTGGTGAGCGTGGTTCCCGCGTAGCGCTTCCGCTCCCCACGAAAAGCCCTATCGATCCGGTAGGGCTTTTTTGTTTGCAGGCCAGAGCCATGAAGTTCATCGACGAAGCACGCATCGAAGTCCATGCCGGGAAGGGCGGCGACGGTGCCGTGAGCTTCCGACGCGAGAAGTTCGTCCCGCGCGGCGGCCCCGACGGCGGCGACGGCGGCCGCGGCGGCAGCGTGTTCGCCGTCGCCGACCGCAACATCAACACGCTCATCGACTACCGCTACGCACGCATCCATCGCGCGCGCAACGGCGAGCCGGGGCGCGGCAGCCAGTGCAACGGCAAGGGTGCGGAGGACATCTACCTGCGCATGCCGGTCGGCACGGTGATCGCCGACGAGGAGACCGGAGCGCCGATCGCCGACCTCGCCGCCGACGGCCAGGTCGCGCTGCTCGCCAAGGGCGGCAAGGGCGGGCTCGGCAACGAGAACTTCAAATCGAGCACCAACCGCGCGCCGCGGCAGTCCACGCCGGGGGAGCCCGGCGAGAGCCGCACGCTGCACCTCGAGCTGAAGGTGCTCGCCGACGTCGGCCTGCTGGGGATGCCGAACGCGGGCAAGTCGACGTTCATCCGCGCGGTTTCGAGCGCCCGCCCCAAGGTCGCCGACTATCCGTTCACGACGCTGCACCCGAACCTGGGCGTGGTGCGCGTGGACACCGACCGCAGCTTCGTGATCGCCGACATCCCCGGCCTGATCGAGGGCGCCGCCGAGGGCGCCGGCCTCGGCCACCAGTTCCTGCGGCACCTCGCGCGGACGCGACTCCTGCTGCACATCGTGGACATCGCCCCGCTCGACCCGGCCGTCGACCCGGTGGCGGAGGCGCGCGCGATCGTGAAGGAGCTCAAGAAGTACGACCCGGGCCTGCACGCCAAGCCGCGGTGGCTCGTGCTCAACAAGATCGATCTGCTCCCGGACGACCAGCGCGAGCAGGCCGTCGCCGAGTTCGTGCGCCGCTTCCGCTGGAAGGGGCCGGTCTTCGCCATCGCGGCGGTCAGCGGCGAAGGCTGCCGTCCGCTCACGTTCGCGATCATGGAGCACCTGGAGGGAGCGCGATGAACGCGCGCACGCGCGAGGCCGCGCGGCTGGTCATCAAGGTCGGCAGCTCGCTGGTCACCAACGAGGGCGCCGGCCTCGACGCGACGGCCATCGCCCGCTGGGCCACCCAGATCGCCGCCCTGCGCGCGGGCGGCCGCGAGGTGGTTCTCGTCTCCAGCGGCGCGATCGCCGAAGGGATGAAGCGGCTCGGGTGGAAGCGCCGCCCGCATGCCATGCACGAGCTCCAGGCCGCCGCCGCGGTCGGACAGATGGGACTGGCGCAGGTGTACGAGTCCTCCTTCCGGCAGCACGGCCTGCAGACGGCGCAGGTGCTGCTCACCAACGCCGACCTCGCCGACCGCAGCCGCTACCTGAATGCCCGGTCGACGCTGAAGACGCTGCTGTCGCTCGGCGTGATTCCGGTGATCAACGAGAACGACACCGTCGCCACCGACGAGATCAAGGTGGGCGACAACGACACGCTCGGGTCGCTGGTCGCCAACCTCATCGAGGCCGACGTGCTCGTGATCCTCACCGACCAGAGCGGCCTCTACACGGCCGACCCGCGCCGCGACCCGGCCGCGCGGCTGGTATCGGAGGCACGGGCCGGCGACCCTGCGTTGGAGCAGATGGCCGGCGGCGCGGGCAGCGCGATCGGCAAGGGCGGCATGATCACCAAGATCCTCGCCGCGAAGCGCGCCGCGCGCAGCGGCGCGCACACGGTCATCGCATCCGGGCGCGAACCGGACGTGCTCACGCGCCTGGCCATGGGCGAGCCGATCGGCACCCTGCTGGTCGCCGACACCGCCCCGCTCGCCGCACGCAAGCAGTGGCTCGCCGACCACATGCAGGTGAGCGGCCGACTCGCGCTCGACGCGGGCGCGGTGCGCGCCCTCGCCGCGGACGGCAAGAGCCTGCTGCCGATCGGCGTGCGCGCGGTGGAAGGCGATTTCGAGCGCGGGGCGCTGGTCGCGTGCTGTGCGCCCGACGGACGCGAGATCGCGCGCGGACTCGTGAACTACAGCGCCGCCGAGTCGCGGCGCATCGTCGGCCGCGCGTCGGGAGAGATCGAGAGCGTGCTGGGCTACGTGGGCGAGCCCGAGCTCATCCACAGAGACAACCTGGTGGTGCTCGGGCCGCTCTAGCGGTTGAAGGGATCGACGCGCGTCGCGTCCGCGGCGCGCGGGTGGCCGCCGCGCTTCAGCGCGGAGACGCCCTCCTCGGCGCTGCCGATGATGGCGCGGGCGGGACAGAAGTAGTCCTGATACAGCGTGAAGCGATAGCCCTCGACGGTCAGCGTGCGGAGCGGGCTCCATTGCGGATCGCGCACCGGGCTCCAGGAGCCGTCGGCCTTGCCGTACGCGTATGTCTTCTTCTCGCGCGTGGCGCAGCGGATGCCTTCGAACGCGACGTTCTGCGAGGCGCCGTCGCCCTTCGCGACGCTGGTGAACCGGACGATCCCGTCGGGGCTGACGGAGATCGACGCCGCGTCCACGTAGAACGACATGGAGCCGGGGCGGCCCGGGTCGTACTTGATCAGGTTCTCCGGTTTCGGCGCCGGCGGAAGCACCGCGTCCGACTCGGGCTTGTCCTTGTCCGAGTCGAAGTCGATCGCGTCGGCGGCGCGGTCGCGCACGCCCGTGCTCGGCGACTGCGCGTGCGCGCCGAGCGGCAGCGCCAGCAGCGCCGCCGCGGTCACGCCGAGCAGACGACCGGTCAAGCGAGATCCGCCACGAGCGAGTTGCGCACGTTGAGCGGCACCGGGTCGAGCGTCACGCGGTAGGCGGGATGGTCGATGCCGATCGACAGGCCGACGCCGTACTTCAGGGCCTTCGCCATCTCGTCGGTCAGCTCGAATCGCAGGAAGTGCACCGACGAGGTCTTCTCGTCGTTCTCGCGCTCGAGGTCCTCGTCGGCGATGGCGTAGACCTTCGGGCACCCCTCGACCTGGATCCAGGTCCTGTCCTCCACGCCCTTCAGCTTCGCCAGCGCCGCCTTGCGCTCCTCGACGTCCGGGTACTCGATCATCATCGTCGCCTTGAAGTTGCGGCCGTCGGGGATGAGCGGGTTGTAGGCCTCGAGCTCGTCGTTGATGCCCTCCTCCTCGAAGATGCGCTCGGCGCGCAGCATCTCCTGGACCTGGTAGCGGATGGTGAGCTCGTCCTCGAAGATCAGCGTCACGTGGTCGCCGAGATGGGCTTTCCGGTTCCGCTTGTGGGCCATCACCTTGGCCCGGAAATCCTTCCGCTGGCGGGAGTACGCCTCGAGGGTCATCAGGCTTTCGCGTTCGATCTTGGGCATGGCTTGCATCGTATCCTCGTTCAGATTCCGTAGGCCTTCACCAGCAGCGACAGCGGGTGCATCCGCTCGATGCCTTCAACGCCCTCGCCGCCGTGCATTCCCTGCTCGATGTGCCGCGCGGCCATGGCGCAGTCCGAGCTGATGTAGTCGGGCTTGTTCTGCCCCATCGCCCTGAAGACGGGCTTGCCGATCTTCATGGAGTTCGCGTAGTACTCGGTCTTCACCCCCCACGTGCCGTCGTGGCCCGAGCAGCGCTCCACCGTATTGACCGTGGTCCCCGGCACGAGTTGCAGGAACTCGCGCGTCTTCTGGCCGATGTTCTGGACCCGCGTGTGGCAGGGGATGTGGTACGACACCTTGCCGAGGGGGGTCTTGAAGTCGGTCCTCAGCAGCCCGTCCTTGTTGCGCAGGACGAGGTACTCGAACGGCTCCATCATCGCCT
>CAZKHE010000199.1:0-4758 GCA_964552535.1 uncultured Enterobacteriaceae bacterium
GCGTACTCCTCGCCCTTCGGCTCGGCGTGCTCCTTCGCCGCGTGCACCGAGGACTGGTGCACGAACGCCGGGTGCACGCCGTCGAGGTGGTTCTCGATGACGAGCTTCCAGTTGCCGTCGTAGGCGTGCTTGAACACGCCGCCGGCCACCTCCAGCTCGCCGCCCGGGGCGCGGTCCACGAAATCGTCGAACGACGAGGCCGCGTAGCCGAGGAAGTCCGCCAGCGACGGCCCGTCCTTCGCCAGCGAGGCGAAGATGAAGCCGCGATAGCTCTCCACCCGCGGGACGCGGGCGAGCGCGAGATCCGCGCGGCCGCAGGCGCCCGACGGATACCCCTCCGGGGTGGGCACGAAGCGCAGCGTGCCGTCGGTGGTGAACGACCAGCCGTGATACGGACACACGAACTGCCTCGCCTCGCCCTTGTGCTCGCTGCACACGGTGGCGCCGCGGTGGGTGCAGCGGTTCACCAGCACGCGGATCGCGCCGTCGTCGTGACGCACGACGATCACCGGCTCGCGCCCCATGCGGGTGGTGAAGAACTGCCCGGGCGCCTTCACCTGGCTCTCGTGGCCGAGCAGCAGCCACGCGCGGCCGAAGAGGCGGGTCATCTCCAGATCGAACAGGGCGGGATCGGTGTACACGCTGCGATGCACCCGGTCGGGCTGCACCAGGCGCGCGATGTGCTCGCGGGAGCCGATGTCCATGGAACGTCTCCTGATGGGCGGCGCGGCGCGCCGCGATTACGGTTCGCGATGAGACCGGCGGCTGCAGCGCGTGCCGGCGCGTCGCGAACGTTGACAAGCGAATGCGATTCGTTATTCTTCCGCGCAACCGCTGGCCAATGCAAGCGCCACGAACAGCCGGACGTTGACGCACCGCAACGAAACGGCGTGCACGAACGCGGTGCGCTTCCCAGGAGATCGCCATGACCACAATGCTTCGGGCCGGTGCATTCGCCGCCGTCATGCTCGCCGCCGGCGCGGCGCACGCCCAGACGGTCCTCAAGTTCAACTCGTGGCTGCCGCCCACGCACCCGATCATGTCGATGACGGTGAAGCCGTGGGCGGACGAAGTGGCGAAGGTGACCGACGGGCGGGTGAAGATCGAGTTCACCGCCTCGAGCCTCGGGCCGCCCCCGAACCAGTTCGATCTCGTGAAGGACGGCGTCGCCGACGCGGCGCTCACCGTGCACGGCTACACGCCGGCGCGCTTTCCGCTGATGCAGGCGGGCGAGCTGCCGTTCCTCTCCAACAACTCCGAGCCGCTGTCGGTGGCGCTGTGGCGCGTCACGCAGAAGCACTTCGCCGCGAAGAACGAGCACGCCGGCACGCAGGTGATGGCGATCTTCACCTCGCAGCCCGGCCGCGTGTTCACGGTGAAGCGGGCGCTCAACGGCATCGGCGACTGGGAGGGCCTGAAGCTCGCCGGCGGCGCGGCGATCAACATCGAGGAAGCGAAGGCGCTCGGCGCCGTCGGCATCCGTGCCCCCGGCCCGCAGGCGGCCGAGATGACCAAGCGCGGCACCGTGGACGGCCTCTTCATCGACATGTCCTCGTTCGCCGACTTCAACCTCGGCGGGACGATCAAGCACATGCTCGACTTCCCCCGCGGCATCCACGCGGCGACGTTCACGCTGATCATGAACAAGGGCAAGTGGGACGCGCTCTCCGCCGCGGACAAGGCCGCGATCGAGAAGATCTCCGGCGAGGCGCTGTCGCGCACCGCGGGCCGCAACTGGGACCTCTCCGCGGCGAAGGCGCGCGAGGCGCTCAAGCCGGCCGGCGTCGAGGTGAACATGATCACGCCGGAGCACCAGAAGGCGCTGGAGCAGAAGCTCGCGTTCCTCGAGGATGAGTGGCTGAAGAAGGCGCAGGCCGCCGGCGTCGACGGCAAGGCGGCGCTCGCCGATCTCCGCCAGATCATCGCGACGTACAAGTGATCCCGTGCGCGCGGCACCGGGCGCCGCGCCCGGCGCCGCGCCGGCAGTGATGCACCACGAACCGATCCTCCGCCGCGAGGACGCCCGTCTGCTGACCGGGGCCGGGCGCTACGCGGCCGACTGGATGCTGCCCGGCCTGCTGCACGCCGCGTTCGTGCGCGCCGACCGCGCGCACGCGCGCATCGTCCGGCTCGATGCGGACGCGGCGCGCGCGGCGCCCGGCGTCCGCGCCGTCCTCACCCACGCCGACGTCGCCCACCAGGCGTGGCCGCCGTGTTTCGTCAACTTCCCGGGCAAGGGCGGCCAGACGATCCGTCAGCCGCCGCGCCCGATCCTCGCGCACGAGCGGGTGCGGTTCGTCGGCGAGGCGATCGCGATGATCGTCGCCGACACCCTGGCGGAGGCGCTCGACGCCTGCGAGCGGGTGGCCGTCGAGTACGAGGAACTGCCGGTGATCGCGGATCCGGAGGACGCGATCCGCGCGGGCGCGCCGCAGCTTCACGACGCGGTTCCGGGCAATGTCGCCTTCGAGTACGAGACCGGCGACGCCGCGCAGATCGAGGCCGCATTCGCCACGGCAGCGCACGTCGTCGAGATCGCGGTGGACAGCCCGCGCGTGGTGGCCAATCCCATGGAGCCGCGCGCCTGCACCGCCGTCTACGACGCGGCGCACGAGGCGTTCACGGTGTACCTGCCGACGCAGGGCCTGCCGATGATGCGCGCGCATCTCGCGCGCATGACCGGGATCGCGCCGGAGCGTCTCACGCTCATGGCGCAGGACGTGGGCGGCGGGTTCGGCAGCCGCAGCACCGCCGAGCCCGAGTACGGGCCGCTGCTCGTCGCCGCGCAGCGCCTCGGCCGGCCGGTGCGCTGGGTGGGCACGCGCTCGGAGACCTTCCTCACCGACGCGCAGGGCCGCGCCAACCGCATGCGTGCGCGACTCGCGCTGGATGCGCGCGGCGGATTCCTCGCGTTCCGGTACGAGTTCCTCTCCGACCTCGGCGCGTATCTCACGCCCATCGGCGCGATGGTGCACGCGATGAACCCCACCTTCTGCGGCGGAGGCGTCTACCACCTGCCCGCGCTGCACGGCAGCTTCCGGCAGGTGCTGACCAATACCGCCCCGGTGGGCGCCTATCGCGGTGCCGGGCGCCCGGACATCGCGTATCTGATCGAGCGCACGGTGGACGAGGCGGCGCGCGTCACCGGCATCGACCGCGTCACGCTGCGGCGGCTGAACCACGTGGGCGTGTTTCCCTACGCCACCGCCAACGGCTTCACCTACGACAGCGGCGATTTCGCCGGCTGCCTGGACGATGCGCTCGCCGCGGCCGAGTGGAGCACGTTCGAGCCGCGCCGCTCGGCCGCGCGCGCGCAGGGACGGCTGCGCGGCATCGGCATCGCCTCCTTCATCGAAAGCTCCGGCGGCGGGGTGACCGCGCAGGACGAGGTGGCGATCCGCTTCGAACCCGGCGGGGCGATTGCCCTGCATGCCGTCACGCAGTCGAACGGCCAGGGCCACGAAACCACCTTCCCCCTGCTCGTGGCGCGCGAGTTGGGACTGCCGGCCGAGCGCATGCGCCTCGTGGCGAGCGATGCCGCGTCGGGTCTCGCCGGCAGCGGCTCGTTCGCGTCGCGCTCGCTGCTGGTGGTGGGCAGCGCGTTCAAGGTGGCCTGCACGCGCGTCATCGAGCGCGCCGTGCCGCATGCCGCGCAGGCGCTCGGCGTGGCGGAGAGCGACGTGCGCTATGCCGACGGCACCTTCGTCGCGGGCGGGGCGAGCCTCTCGCTCGCCGCGCTGGTCGAGCGCCTCGCCGGTCCCGCCCCGCATCCGCTCGACGTGACCGCCGGCGTCCCGCCGTCGCGGGTGTTCCCCAACGGCTGCCACGTCGCCGAGGTCGAGGTCGACATCGAGACCGGCGCACCGCGCATCGTGCGCTACACCGCGGCCGACGATTTCGGGCACGTCGTGAACCACACGGTCGTCGAGGGCCAGCTCCACGGCGGCGTGGCGCAGGGCGCCGGGCAGGTGTTCGGCGAGCACGCGCGCTACGATCGCGACACCGGGCAGCTCCTTGCCGGTACGTTCATGGACTACCCGATGCCGCGCGCCGATCTTTTCGGGGACATTCTGGCGATCGATCATCCGGTGCCGTCGCCGTCGAACGCGCTCGGCGCGAAGGGCGCGGGCGAGGCGGGCACCACCGGTGCGATTCCCGCGCTGATGAGCGCGCTGCTCGACGCGCTGCGGCCGCTCGGCGTCACGCACCTCGACATGCCCGCGACGCCCGAACGGCTGTGGCGGGCGATCCACGCCACCGACAGGAGGACTCCATGAGACTGGTACGCTGGTTCGTCGCGATGCTCATCGGCGTGCTGCCCGGCCTCGCCGCCGCGCAGGCCGACTATCCCTCGCGTCCCATCCGCCTCGTCGTGCCGTTCGCCGCCGGCGGCGGGAACGACATCCTCGCCCGCGCCGTGGCCGCGAAGCTGCAGGCGAAGTGGGGGCAGCCCGTGGTGGTCGAGAACAAGCCCGGGGCCGGGGGCAATATCGGTGCCGACCACGTCGCACGGGCGCCCGCGGACGGCTACACGCTGCTCCTCGCGACCAACACCGTCACCATCAACCCGCACGTGCAGAAGACCGTGCCGTTCGACGTGCGCAAGGACTTCGCGCCGATCGCGCTGCTCGCCTCGACGCCGTTCGTGCTCGTCGTGAACCCCGACCTGCCGGTGCGCTCGGTGTCGCAGCTCGTGGACTTCGCGCGCGCCAATCCCAACCGGCTCTCCTACGCGAGCGTGGGCATCGGTACGCCGCA
>CAZKHE010000200.1:0-4692 GCA_964552535.1 uncultured Enterobacteriaceae bacterium
GCTTTTCAGCGGCGCCTGCTTCGCCCCGGCCATGGCAGTTCTCCCGTCAGTTCAGCCAAGCCTCCATCGTCTTCGACACGTGCGCCGAAGCGGTTCACCTCAACCTCCGGCAAATCGTCGCTGTCGAACCATAGCAAGGAGATGGTGGTATCGGTGCGCTGGTAATGTCTTGAAAGTTCCCAGAGGTCAAGGCCCTTTTCCCAGTTGTCGAACCAGACGTCCTGTGAAACTTCCCCCGTATCAGTGGAGCTATTCCCTGAAGAGCGGATTCGGTGAGCCACGGAGCCTGCTGGAATGACCGACCTGGGAGGTATCCAGGCCCCAGCTTGCCGCAAGGCCGTTGAGCGTGCGGCATACCGCACCGCACCGCGCTCCATGGTGACGAATGCGCACGGCATGTCACTAAGACTGGCAAACCTTGACGCCGCTGCAGGGAATGATGTGCCGAACAAGTCGGCCATGTGTTGGATGAGATCCAGGGAGGGCTCTTCCTTGGGAACAGCGGAGAGCCATTGCTGATAGGGCATCAGCAGTTCAGCGGCAAACGTGTCGCAGGCGATCTCGTTCGGATGTCGCTTTGCATAGGACCATGACGGCACCTCGTCGTGACTTGATTCCAAGCCGAGCACGATATGAGCTATTTCGTGGCAGACAGTGAAGCGCTGGCGCTCTTCGGTTTCCAGCGAATTCACCGTGATGATGTGCTTCCCGTTCGGCTTGGTAACGGTATAGCCGGACTCCCCATCGCTAAGCTCATCCTTCTTGACCTTGGCGTTAGCCGCGGTCACATACGGGGACAGGTCTTCTCGGATGTTCGAAACATCGACTCTCGCGACAAACGCGCGCGCTCTCTGCCTGACATCCGCCTCGTCCATGTTCAGTCGTCCTCGTCGTCGTCGAAGGCCTTCTTGATTCGGGCGATGAGCGTCGCGGGATCAGGCCTTGCATTTCCCCGATGCCTGACTCCAGCCGCGGCCGAAAAAACATCGATGCTGATCGAGGGATCTTGTAGCACGAATTCAACAAGGCTTGGATCAGCATCTGCGTGGTCAACCAGCCACATCACGAGTGCGGCATCTCTTTCCCCCGGCTTGAGAACCTTCAATAGCTTCTCAACCAAGTCTTGGGATGGGTTTGTCTTCTCGCCTGTTTCGAGACGGTGGACATAAGCATGATCAACTGACGATAGCTGGCCGATCTCACGCAGGGAAAGGGTTCTGCGTTCGCGTAGCGTCTTGAGGGCGACGCCTAGGCCTGTTTGCGGCATGAGTTCTGATCCTTGCGGTTGCGGGAAGAAGGGCCAAGCCCTCTGTTGCCCCTCCACATCCGGTTGATGTTCAAAGGCGCACACCGCACGCCCAGTTGCACCGGCGCACGCGCTCTGATACATTGTTGTCCAGCCAGACAACAGATGTAGGCTTTACGCCTGCTCCAGGTTGGATTGGCTCGGCCTTCCTGTTGTCTGCGTGAGCAACGAATTGTGCTACAGCGGGCGGCCGTTGACAACCTAGCCGAGCGGCTGGGACTTCGATAGTTCCACTGTAGGAGAGTCATCATGGCAGGCAAGAATCAGCATGTTGTTCCTCATCAGGACGGTTGGGCCGTGAAGGGAGCCGGCAATCAGCGGGCGACCTCCGTGCACGACACGCAGCAACAGGCCATTGACGCAGCGAGGGATATCGCACGCAACCAGCAATCCGAACTCGTCATCCATCGTCCGGATGGCCGTATCCGTGACAAGGACAGCCACGGCAACGACTCCTTCCCGCCGAAGGGCTGAAGTGCCATGACGGGCATCCCTACCTACCATGTGCTCGCCCTGTCAGGGGGCGGTTATCGCGGCCTGTACACCGCCACGGTTCTCGCCGAACTCGAAACCGTGCTGGGCCGTCCGATCGCTTCGCACTTTGATCTGATTTGCGGCACATCGGCAGGAGGGATGCTGGCTTTGGGGCTGGCTGCGGAAATTCCGGCCTACGAACTCAAGGCACTGTTTGAAGAACAGGGCAGCCGCATCTTTGGCTGCCGCAGCCTGCCGCGGCGGCTTCTGGGATTCTGGCTGACTGCAAAGCATGACTCAGCGGGATTGAAAGAGGTACTGACCGAGCGCTTCCAAGGGACCACGATAGGTGACCTGAAGCATCGTGTTCTTGTGCCGGCAGTCAACTACTCGACGGGACGCGGGCAGTTCTTCAAGACACCGCACCATCCGTCCTTTGAGCTGGATCACCGCATGAAGGTCGTTGATGTGGCGTTGGCGACAGCCGCCGCGCCCGTCTACTTTCCTCTGGCGCGCAACGACCGCGGTGTCTTCGCGGATGGGGGGCTGGTGGGCAACGCCCCGGGCCTGTTCGGGTTGCACGAAGTCAAGACGTTCCTGGCGCCGAAGCAGGATGCGCTGGTTCGGGTCCTCGCCATCGGCACGATGACCATCGGTGCGACCGTTCGTGGCGGCGCCAGCCTCGACCGCGGATTCGGCAAGTGGCGCGGGGGACTCTTCGATCTCGTGATCTCCGCCCAGGAGTCGTCGGTGGACTACATGCTGCGGCAGGCGTTGGGCAACAACTACTTCCAGATCGACGACAAGGCGACGCCGGATCAAAGCAAGGACGTGAAGGCGCTGGATCGGGTTTCCATTGGCGCCACGAATACGCTCAAGGATCGCGGCAACCACGCGGCGCAGCGTGCGCTCGGCGATCCTCTTTTCCAACCATTTCGAGCGCACCAGGCCGGCGCTCCCATCTTCTATCACGGCCCCAACAAGAATGTTCCGGAGGCCGCATGCTGAACTTGAGCCCACTCTTCTTCACCACCCTTGATGACGAATCCTGCATGCACGACGAGCTGGATCTGACGCCTGGGCAGCGCGCCTGGATCGCCAGCGCACGCACTGACGTCAGGGACTGCCTGCGCACAGGCATCCCCCGCGTGCTTAGGGCAAACGGATACACGGAAGACGTGCCGCAGCCGCGCTTCTTCACGCAAGGGTCGTGGGCATACAAGACGCTGAACGCCCCGGCACAACACCCTCAGCAGGCGGATGTCGATGATGGCTGCTATCTGCCAATGAGTTTCGTCTCGCAGACGAAGCGTCCCAGCACTGCGGCGACGGTGTTCTTTGCCGCTGCGGAAGAAGCATTGAAGCCGCTGGTCGAGGAAAGGCGGTGGAAGCTTGTCACCGACAAGCCGACCTGCATCCGCATCGTCATTGCTGCGTATGCTCACATTGATATTCCTCTGTACGCCATTCCCGACGAGGAATTTGTCACGCTCGCAAAGGCTTCGATGGAGCGATATGGCTACGACTCGCTGACGGAAGCGGTGAACATGGCAGAGCGCGATGCCTGGACCGCGCTGCCGGCTGACAAGGTTCTCCTGGCCCATCGTGAATGCAACTGGATGTCCTCTGACCCGAGGCCCGTGAAGGAATGGTTCCTGGGCGAAGTGGAAGCCAAGGGGGAGCAGTTCCGCCGCGTGGTTCGTTACTTGAAGGCGTTCCGCGATTGGAAGTGGTCCAGCGGAGGACCTGCCTCGATCCTGTTGATGGCCGCCGCGGCCCCGCTCTTTGAGAAACGCGATAGGCGCGACGACCTCGCTCTGCTGGATGTCGTCGCGGCACTGCCAGCCCGGTTGCGTGGGGGAGTGAACAACCCCGTGGAAGAGTCCGAATCGCTCACGGAGCGACTTGGCCAAGCGGGTGTCGAAGATGCGGCCAAAGCATTCGAAGAGTTTGAGAAGGTGCTTCGCGGAGCAACCGGCGCCGGCAGTCCTTCACAGGCCTGCATCTGGATGCGAGGCGAATTCGGCCCGCGTTTTCCGAACGAGCCGGATCGGGTCAAGGTGGTGTCCGTTGCCGCCACCATTGCCGCGGCTCCCGCTACTGCTGGTCCTAGCGAACTCATCGGACGAACGAAAGCTGGATGAGCAGCGCCGCAGCGGTCGCAGACGTGATCGAGGCCTTCAAGCAGCGAGGCTTCGCGTTTGTTGGCAAGACGGATGACGGCTGGTTCAGGCTGCACGGGCGGTTGACCTCGCCCCAAGCGGACAAGGGTTGTCCGTGCGAAGTCCAGCTCGACCCCACGTTCTTCGACTTGCCTCGCATCCGGCTGCTGGAAATCCCTCCTGAGCTGCCCGCAGCGGTTCCTCATCTTGGCGCAGATGGCGGGCTTTGCTATCTCGCCAAGGGCACCGTCGTTCTGGACATCTACGATCCTGTCGGACAGTCGCTGGCGTGCCTGCAACGCGCGGCCGTCGTGTTCGGGCAGATCATGCAGGGGGAGATGATCGAAGACCTCGCGGAAGAGTTCTTCGCCTATTGGCACGGCTGGCATTGTTTCGTGGACATGCAAGGCGAGGATCTAGGGCGACAGAACTGCATCGTCGCGCATGCCAATGGGTGCCCCTTGTGGTTCATCACCGACAACGAAGATCGAACAACTGAAAAGCTGAAGTCGCTCGGCTACCAGGTCACCGATAGAACGGTGCTGACTTACCGAGTAAAGACCGGTGCTCAACCGCGCCCTCTGACTAGCAATTGGCCTCCTGAAACAGTCGGGGATATCCTGGCGTGGCAGAGCACTCTTGATCCCCGGTGCCGGCGCAAGATTCACGAGCGTATCAAGGAGGGGGAGAGGAAGAAGGCCAACGGAGTTCTGATCGTCATCGAGTCTCCGCTGATGACCTATGGCTTTG
>CAZKHE010000201.1:0-4673 GCA_964552535.1 uncultured Enterobacteriaceae bacterium
GCCGACGCCGCGCTCGACGCCCTGTTCGCGTGGCAGGCGCCGCCGCTCGAGTTCAAGCTCGACTGGTCGCAGACGTAGGCCGAGGGGAGAAGACCACTTCTGAACCAGCGATGGCCGCGACGGACTCTTCGGCTTGTTTCCGCCACAGGACTCCGTGCCCATCGATGTCGATCAGCCGGGAGTCGATATGCTGTTTGGCGCGGAATGTATCGACCGCGCGCTTGCACAGTCCGTCCTCGAGCCCATAGTCGTCGACGATAAGGTAGCCGCCTGGTGACAGCCTCGGATAAAGGTGAACGAGCGCCTCCATGGTCGACTCGTACATGTCTCCATCCAGCCTCGCTAGAGCCAGGGCGTCGATCGGCGCCCTTGGCAGGGTGTCCTTGAACCAGCCCTTCAGGAAGCAGACCTGTTCATCCAAGAGGCCATAGCGCGCGAAGTTGGCCTGGACCTCGTCCAAACTCACGGAGAGCACTTCACTGAAGAGGTGATACCGGCTGCCGCTGTCCTCCGGGTACTTCTCGACATCGGGAGGTGGAAGCCCGGCGAACGAGTCTGCGACCCAAATCCGCCTATCGGTCACACCGTGGGCCGCCAGCACGGCGCGCATGAACATGGAAGCCCCGCCTCGCCACACGCCAGTTTCTATCAGGTCGCCAGGTACGTCTTCCGCGATGATCGTCTCAATGCATTCCTGGAGGCTCTCGAGCCGCCGCATCCCAATCATCGTGTGCGCGCTGGGCGGCCAATCCCGTCCGTACTCACGGGTGGACGCGTCGTAGGGCACGACCTGCATGACTTCAAGGCCGCGGCGCTGGAGCTGGTGCTGCAGTGTACGACGGAGCAGGCGGCTCGCAGCGGACCCATACTGGGTTATGTCGTACCTCCGGTGGTCTTCCGGCCAGAGGGAGTACGTAAGGCAGCGTTTCAGCAAGTCGAGGTAGCGTGAGGCGTTGGTGTCCTTCGATGCTTGCATGGTGTCTCCTCCAACGGACCCTGTAACGGACATCGACACCTTGGTCCGCGACATCGAGAACGTGTCTGTCGCAAAATCAAGGATCTTCATCCCAGGCGTGGAACGCGTATGAGGCCTGGAACGACGAAATCGCGGGAGGCAAGCCGCATGCCGAACGAAGACTTTGGCCACGGACGCGCCGAGGCACTCTATCGACAGGAATCGCGGCGGGTGCTGGCGACGCTGATCCGCCTGCTCGGCGATTTCGATCTCGCCGAGGAGGCGCTGCAGGAGGCTTTCCGCGCCGCGCTCGAGCAGTGGCCGCGCGACGGCATCCCCGACAATCCGCGCGCGTGGCTCGTCTCCGCGGGGCGGTTCAAGGCGATCGACGCGATCCGCCGGCGCGCGCG
Source organism: uncultured Enterobacteriaceae bacterium (assembly GCA_964552535.1). GTDB lineage: Bacteria > Pseudomonadota > Gammaproteobacteria > Burkholderiales > SG8-39 > CAZKHE01. Next base: position 1,366 of record CAZKHE010000201.1, read on the forward strand.
GTTCACCGCGCTCGACGACGTCCTGGATGCCGTCGAGGCGATTCCCGACGAGCGCGTGGCGCTCGAGCCGGACGAGATTGCCGACGACCGCCTGCGCCTCGTGTTCACGTGCTGCCATCCGGCGCTCGCCAGCGACGCGCAGGTTGCGCTCACCTTGCGGGAAGTGTGCGGACTCGCCACGGAGGAGATCGCGCGAGCGTTCCTCGTGCCCGCACCGACCCTCGCGCAGCGCATCGTGCGGGCCAAGGCGAAGATCCGCGCCGCGCGCATTCCCTACGAGGTGCCGGCCCGGGCCGAGCTGCCGGCGCGCCTCGAAGCCGTGCTGCGCGTCGTGTACCTGGTATTCAACGAAGGCTACTCGGCCACCGCCGGCGAAGCGGCGCTGCGCGCCGATCTCTCCACCGAGGCGATCCGGCTCGGGCGGCTGGTCGTCGAACTGCTCCCCGAGCCCGAGGCGCTCGGACTGCTCGCGCTGATGCTGCTGCACGAAGCGCGGCGCGCGGCGCGCACCACCGCGGCCGGCGACCTCGTGCTGCTGGAGGAGCAGGATCGCGGCCGCTGGGACCGCACGCTGATCGCCGAGGGCATCGCGCTGGTGGAGCGGGCGCTCGCCGCGCCGGGCTTCGGGCCCTACGCCATCCAGGCAGCCATTGCCGCCGTGCACGCCGAGGCGCCGAGCGCCGCCGCCACCGACTGGCCGCAGATCGTCGCGCTGTACGACGTGCTGCTGCGGTTGGAGCCCTCCCCCGTGATCGCGCTGAACCGCGCGGTCGCGGTCGGCATGCGCGACGGCCCGGAAGCCGGCCTCGCGCTGGTCGACGCCCTGCTCGCCGGCGGCGCGCTGGACGGCTACCACCTCGCCCACGCGGCCCGCGCCGACCTGTGCCGGCGGCTCGGACGGATGGGCGAGGCACGCGAGGCGTATCGGCGGGTGCTCGGCATGGTGCGCCAGGCGCCCGAGCGGCGGCTGGTGGAGCGCCGGCTGGCCGAGCTCGGCCCCTGAATAAAGTGCACTGCGCCTGTCGATCCGGGCGCCGGCCGGACGACCAACGAGGAACGCGGCGCCACCCGACGCCGCCCCGCGACCGCAGGAGGACCCCCTCATGAAGTATCTCTGCCTGGTGTACGCCGACGAGCGGCTGCTCGAAGGCTTCGACGACCGCGAATGCCTCGACTTCGACCGCGGCCTGCGCGACCGGGGCCAGTGCATCGCCTCCGAGGCGCTGGAGCCGACGCATACCGCCACGACGGTGCGCGTGCGCGACGGCAAGGTCTCGGTCACCGACGGGCCCTTCGCCGAGACCAAGGAGCAGCTCGCTGGCTTCTACATGATCGAGGCGCGCGACCTCAACGAGGCGATCCGCATCGCCGCCGGCATCCCGCCCGCGGCGGTGGGCAGCATCGAGGTGCGGCCCGTGCGGCCCATCCGCACGTCGCCGCGCATCCCCGCCGGCGCCGCACCGGCACAGTCCTGACCGAGGAGACCACCATGCACGTTCAGCCCTATCTGTTCTTCAACGGCCGCTGCGAGGAGGCGCTCGCGTTCTATCGCGACGCCCTGGGCGCGGAGGTCGAGATGGTCATGCGCTTCCGCGAGTCGCCCGAGCCCTGCCCCGACGGAATGCTCGCCCCCGGCTGGGAGGACAAGATCATGCACGCAAGCTTCAAGGTGGGCAGCACGTCGGTGATGCTCTCCGACGGCATGCGGCCGGGCGCCGCGGCGTTCGAGGGGGTCTCGCTGTCGATCAGCGTGGCCACGGCGGCCGAGGCGGACCGCATCTTCGCGGCGCTGGCGAAGGGCGGCGAGATCCAGATGCCCATCGGGCGCACCTTCTGGTCGCCGCGGTTCGGCGCGGTGAAGGACCGCCTCGGCGTCTCGTGGATGGTGAACGCCGAAGCGTGACCGCCGCGGCGGGCACGGATCTCGCGGGAACGGGTTCATCCCGTTTCCCGGAAGGAGGTATCCATGCCGCGCAAGGAAGGCATCAAGCTGCCCCGCACCCTCGCGCGCTCGCCCGAGAAGGCGCAGCGCACGTACGCCAAGACGTTGAAGAGCGCGGAGCAGGAATACGGCTCCGGGGAGCGCGCTTCGCGCACCGCGTACGCATCCCTCAAGCACGGCTTCGAGAAGGTCGGCGACCACTGGGAGCCGAAGCGGCGCAAGGGCCCGTCCGACGAGCAGGCCGCGCGGGGCGGGAAGGCCGCGCGCGCGGGCAAGGCCAGCACCGCGGGCGGGGTGGACGTCCGGGGGAACAGCAAGTCCGCGCTGTACGACCGGGCGAAGCAACTCGACATCCCCGGGCGTTCGCGCATGGACAAGCAGCAGCTTGCGCGCGCCATCGCCACGCGCCAGCGGTGAGCGGTTGACGGCGCCCGGCGGCGGGTGGTAAAAACAAACACTCGTTTGTTTTGTACGCCATGACCGCCCGCTCCGCCGCGCGCGCCGCGCCGCGCGCCCACAACCGTCTGCCGCAGATCCTCGACGAGGCGGCGAAGCTCTTTCGCGAGAAGGGCTTCCAGGCCACCTCGGTGCGCGACATCGTGCGCGCCGTGGACATGCTGCCCGGCTCGCTCTACTACCACTTCGCCGCGAAGGAAGATCTCCTCGTGGCCGTGTACGCCGAAGGCGTGCGGCGCATCACGGACTCGGTGAACCGCGCCATCGGCGGCCGCAAGGATCCGTGGGAGCGCCTGGAGGCGGCCTGTGTCGGGCACCTCGAAGCGCTGCTGCAGGAGAGCGACTACGCCCAGGTGGTCATCCGCGTGCGCCCCTCGGATGCGGCCTCCGTCGCCGACGAGTTGGTGAAGCTGCGGGACGAGTACGAACGGCTCTTCAACGACCTCATCGCCGCACTGCCGCTCGACCGCGGCGTCGACCGGCGCAGCCTCAAGCTCATGCTGATGGGCGCCCTGAACTGGTCGCAGACGTGGTACCAGCCGGGCAGGACCACCCCCGCCGCCATCGCCCGGCGCTTCGTCGCGCTGCTTCGCGAACCTCTCGCCAAGGACTGACTGCATGGAGATCAAACCGAAGGTCCTGATCACGAAGATCGGCTTCGACGGCCACGACCGCGGCAGCCGCGTGGTCGCCGCGTTCCTGCGCGACGCCGGGATGGAGGTCATCTACACGCCGCCGTGGCAGGAGATTCCGACGGTGGTGAAGCTCGCCACCGAGGAGGACGTGGACGTGATCGGCATCTCCTCGCTCGCCACCGACCACCTCATCGTGCCGAAGCTCATGGCGGCGCTGCGCGAGGCGGGCCTGGGCGACGTCGCCGTGATCGTCGGCGGCATCGTGCCCGACGAGG
>CAZKHE010000202.1:0-4582 GCA_964552535.1 uncultured Enterobacteriaceae bacterium
ACGTTGCTTCTTGGAAATCAGCATGCTTTCCCCTTTTCAGTTACCCGGGAATCAACCCCGACAGGCCCGCTCTCTTTTCCGGAGGATGCGGTTGGCGAAGTCTCCTACCCCCGCCGATGTTGGTCGAACTGCTCGGCCGCTGCGCCATTTCCCGGTCCCTGCGCCGCGCCTTGCAATGCGCCCGCATTATGCCCGAAAACCTCGCGAAAACCGTCAAATCGTGAAGCCATTCACGCGCCAACAAAAAGAAAGGCCCCGTCGAGACGGGGCCTTTCCGCTGCAGCGAGCGACCGCTTGGCGCTACTTGTTCACCGTGCGCGTGCCGACGATCTCGACTTCCACGCGGCGGTTGGGCTGGTTGCAGGCCTTCAGGTCGTTGAAGTTCTTGAAGTCCCGCGCGTTGCACTGCTTCACGAGCTGCTTCGGACCCTTGCCTTCGGTGTAGATCCGGTTCGGCTCGATGCCCTTGCTCACGAGGTAGGCCTTCACCGCCTCGGCGCGGCGCACCGACAGCTTCTGGTTGTAGGCCAGCGAACCGATCGGATCGGTGTGGCCGATCGCGATGATCACCTCGAGCGTGGTTGCCTTCGCGCGCGCCGCGAGATCGTCCAGGGCCTTGGTGCCGTCAGGACGCAGCACCGCCTTGTCGAAGTCGAACAGCACGTCGGCCGAGAGGGTCACCTTCTCCGTCGTGGGCTTCGGCGGGACCGGCTTCGGCGCGGGCGCCGGCGCAGCGGGAGCCGGAGCAGGCGGCGCGACGCGCGGAGCCGGCGGTTCGCAGCGCTCCTTCGGCAGCAGATTCTTGTCGCACTCGCAGTTGGCGAGTGCCGGCGTCCAGAAGCCCGTGCGCCAGCACAGGTTGAACGGATCCTTGACGATCGCGTTGCGCGTGTCGGTGACGTACGCGTTGGGCGTGCCGGAAGGCGGCGTACCGCCGGTCGCACATGCGCCGAGCAGCAACGCGGATGCGATCACGAGCGCACGTTGTTTTTTTGAGATCAGCATGGTTCCCCTCTTAGAAAGATGGCGCGAGCCTCAATCGAGCTTCCGGTCGATTCAGCCGGTAAAACAAAACGTTATTTCAGTAACTTATTGTGCCACAAGGATGCGCGCTTTTCCAACTCGCGCGCAACCGGGCCGGCCGGCTGCCTGTCGCGCAGACGCAACACGCCGCGTACCCAGACGTGGGTCACATGTTCCCGGCCGGCAGCATACACGAGGTGGGAGACCGGATCGAAGCACGGCTGCGTCTCGGTGCCGCCGAGGTAAACCGCTGTCAGATCAGCCTCTTTTCCCGGGACGACGGATCCGACGCGAGCGTCGAGGCCGAGCGCCGCCGCCCCGGCCAGGGTCGCGCAGCGCAATGCCTGGTGCGCTGGCAGCACGTCCGCGCGCCCGGACACACCCTTCGCGAGCAGTGCGGCCGTGCGCGTCTCCTGCATGACGTCGAGCCGGTTGTTGCTGGCCGCGCCGTCCGTGCCGATGCCCACGTTCACGCCGGCATCCAGCAGATCGGCGACCCGTGCGAGTCCGCTCGCGAGCTTGAGATTGGACGACGGGCAGTGCGCGACATGACAGCCCTCCCGGGCCAGCAGCGCGACCTCCGTCGCGTTGAAGTGCACGCCGTGCACACCGATGAGTCGCGGGGTGGCGAGGCCGAGGCGCCGCAGCCGCTCGAGCGGCCGAACCCCGTGGCGTCGCAGGCTCTCGGCGATCTCCTCCTCGGTCTCGTGCAGGTGGACGTGGATCGGAACATCGAGTTCCTCGGCGACCGCACCGATGCGTGCGAACGTCGCGTCGGAGACCGTGTACGGCGCGTGCGGCGCCATGCAGAAGGAGAGGAGCGGCTCGTCGCCGAGGCGGTCGCGCAGCGCGAGGCCCTTGGCGATGTAGTGATCGGGCCCCGTGGCATAGGCGGTGGGGAACTCCACCGCGATCATGCCGAGCGCGCCCCGCATGCCCGCGTCGAGGAACGCGCGCGCGGCGTCTTCCGGGTAGAAGTACATGTCGTTGGCGCAGGTCACGCCGCCGGCAAGCATCTCCGCACAGGCGAGCAGCGTTCCGTCGTACACCATCTCGGGCGACGCGTGCGCCGCCTCCACGGGCCAGATGTGGTCGCGCAGCCACGTCATCAGCGGCTTGTCGTCGGCATAGCCCCGCATGACCGTCATCGCTGCATGCGTGTGCAGGTTGACGAACCCGGGAACGAGCACGTGCTCGGGGAGCGTCACGACCTCGGCGGCGCGAAATCGCGCGCGCGCCTCGGCGGCGGGCATCACCGCAACGATGTGCGGACCCGCCACCGCGACGGCATGGTGCTCGAGGACCACGCCGTCGGGCTCGACCGGGACGACCCACCGGGCTTCGATCAACAGGTCGGCGTGGCTTGGTGCGTCGAGCGTCATGGCGGGAAGGCGGCGGCGAGGGAGGCGCGTCGATGGTACCGCGCGACGCCGCGGCGGCGCGACGCGGCTCGCTCGGCAGGGGTCCAAGATGCTAAAATTTCGGTCTTTTTGAGCCCGCCCCAACGCGGGCCCCGAACCGCCTGAGTCACGACGGGCCCCCGCGCAGCAGGTAACGACCGGGCCCGCGCGGCGCTGCGGTCCGGGCCGTCAACCGCGCAACGCGCTTCACGCCGCAGATACATGGAACAGTTCGCCAAGGAAACGCTCCCCGTCAGCCTGGAAGAAGAGATGCGCCGCTCGTATCTCGATTACGCGATGAGCGTGATCGTGGGCCGCGCGCTCCCCGACGTGCGCGACGGGCTCAAGCCCGTCCACCGGCGCGTCCTGTTCGCGATGCACGAGGCGAACAACGTCTGGAACCGGCCGTTCGTCAAGTGCGCCCGCATCGTCGGCGACGTGATGGGCAAGTTCCACCCGCACGGCGACAACGCGATCTACGACACCCTCGTGCGGATGGCGCAGGACTTCAGCCTGCGCTACACCCTGATCGACGGCCAGGGCAACTTCGGCTCGGTCGACGGCGACAACGCGGCGGCGATGCGCTACACCGAGTGCCGCCTCGAGCGGATCGCCTCCGAGCTGATGGCCGACATCGACAAGGAGACGGTCGATTTCGTCCCGAACTACGACGGCAAGGAGCAGGAGCCGAGCGTGCTGCCCGCGCGCATCCCGAACCTGCTCATCAACGGCAGCTCGGGCATCGCGGTCGGCATGGCGACGAACATTCCGCCGCACAACCTCACCGAGACCATCGACGCCTGCCTGGTGCTGCTGAGCGACCCGGCCACCGACATCGAGGACCTCATCAAGCTGATGCCCGCCCCGGACTTCCCGACCGCGGGACTCATCTACGGTCTCGGCGGGGTGCACGAGGGCTACCGCACCGGGCGCGGCCGCGTGGTGATGCGCGCGCGCACCCACTTCGAGGAGATCGACCGCGGCAGCCGCACGGCGATCATCATCGACGAGCTGCCCTACCAGGTGAACAAGCGGGTGCTGCAGGAGCGCATCGCCGAGCTCGTCACCGAGAAGAAGCTGGAGGGCATCTCGGACATTCGCGACGAGTCGGACAAGTCCGGCATGCGCGTGGTGATCGAGCTGAAGCGGAACGAAATTCCCGAGGTGGTCCTCAACAACCTCTACAAGCAGACCCAGCTGCAGGACACCTTCGGGATCAACATGGTCGCGCTGGTGGACGGCCAGCCGCGCCTGCTCAACCTGAAGCAGATGCTGCGGTACTTCCTCGAGCATCGGCGCGAGGTGGTGACGCGGCGCTCGATCTTCGACCTGCGCGAGGCGCGCCGCCGCGCGCACGTGCAGGAGGGTCTCGCAGTCGCGCTGTCCAACGTCGACGAGATCATCGAGCTCATCAAGCGCGCGCAGACGCCGGCTGAAGCCAAGCAGCAGCTGATGGCGCGCGCATGGCGCTCGCAGCTCGTCGCCGACATGCTGGCGCGGGCCGCGGCGGACGCGACCAAACCCGAAGGCCTCGGTCCCGAGTACGGCCTCACGCCCGACGGCTACCGCCTCTCCGAGGCGCAGGCCCAGGCGATCCTCGAGTTGCGCCTGCAGCGCCTCACCGGCCTCGAGCAGGACAAGATCGTCGCCGAGTACCGCGAGCTGATCGAGAAGATCGCGGACCTGCTGGACATCCTCGCCCGCCCCGAGCGCATCACCGCGATCATCGGCGACGAGCTGCGCGCGATCCGCGAGCAGTACGGCGACCGCCGCAAGAGCGAGATCGTCCCGAACGCCGAGGACATCGATCTCGAGGACCTCATCACGCCGCAGGACGTGGTCGTCACGTTCTCGCACGCCGGCTACATCAAGTCGCAGCCCGTGGCGGACTATCGCGCGCAGCGGCGCGGCGGACGCGGCAAGCTCGCGACGTCGATGAAGGACGACGACTTCATCGAGCGCCTGTTCGTGGCCCACACGCACCAGTACATCCTGTGCTTCTCGAGCCGGGGCCGCGTCTACTGGCTGAAGGGCTACGAGGTGCCGCAAGGTACCCGCACCGGGCGCGGCAAGCCGATCGTCAATCTCTTCCCGCTGGAGGAGGGCGAGCGCATCAACGCGGTGCTGCCGGTGCAGGGCTTCGACGACGCGCACTACGT
>CAZKHE010000203.1:0-4557 GCA_964552535.1 uncultured Enterobacteriaceae bacterium
TGAACTCGAGCGGCGGCGCCTGCCACGCGAACAGGGCGTCGAGCGCGGCGTCGGCATCGGGCGCCGCCACGGCGAGCCCGCGATGCCCGGCGCGGATCAGCCCGCTTGCGGCGCCGTGGTCGAAGAGCTGCACGAGGCCGTCGTAGTAGCCGTTCACGTTCACCAGGATGCACGGCTTGCGGTGGATCCCGAGCTGCGACCACGTGACCATCTCGCACAGCTCCTCGAACGTGCCGAAGCCGCCGGGCAGGGCAATGAAGCCGTCCACCAGCGACGCCATCCGCGCCTTGCGCTCGTGCATGGAGGTGACCACCTCCACCTCGACGCCGTCGCCGGTGTAGGCGCGTTCCTTCGTGAGCAGCGCCTTCGGAATGATGCCGATGACGCGTCCGCCGCCGCGGCGCGCGGCGGACGACACCGCGCCCATCAGCCCCGCGCGCCCGCCGCCGAACACGAGCGTCAGGCCGCGCGCGGCGACGGCGGCGCCGAGCCGCTCGGCCGCGGCGACGAAGGCGGGATCGTTGCCGGGATTGGCGCCGGCGAAGACACACACTGACTTCAACGCTTGGGTCTCCAGAGCATGACAGGGAACGCGGGTGGCGGCCTCAGGAAGTGCCAGGATCGTCGCCGGGGAGGGCACCGCGGAGGAAAGTGACCTTGGGCGCCCCGGCAGCCGCGGCCTGCCATGCTCGCGCCGGCTTGATCGCGCGAAGCAGCACGCGCATCTCGGTTGCGACATTGCGCTGGGTGGCCGTCAGTGCCCAGATCTCCTGGTCGCTCAGGCCGGCGTAGCGGGGATCGGGAACGACGAGCTGGATCGTCTCCGTATCCCAATCGCCACGGTAGCCGTAATCGAAGTTGCGGTAGCGGGCCTGCGAGAAGTACTGGAACGACCGCGGGAAGTAGCGCCGGACGTGGGTGGGATCGATGTCCGCTTCGTCGCTCGCCCCGTGGGGCACGCGCACCTCCAAGCGGGCGCCGTGGCGGGCCACGCGGTGCAGCTCCTGCATGCACGCCAGTGGATCGTTCAGATGCTCGAGCACATGGCTCGCGTACAGCTCTTCGAAGCTGTCGTCGGCAAAGGGCAGCGGCTGCCGCCGGCAGGCGTCGAGGTCGGCGACTACGTCGACTCCGGACAGCGCCTGCGAGTCGAGGTTCACCCAGCCCGCGCGGATCTGCCGGCCGCAGCCGACGTTGAGGCGCGTCGAGGACGGTGCCGTGCCCGCTGTACGGGCGGGCTTGGCGACGTTGGACAGCAACCGGCGCAGCATCAGCATCCGCCGCTCGCGGCGAGCGCGCGTCCGATGACCATCCGCTGGATGTCGCTCGCGCCTTCATAGATCTGGCACACGCGCACGTCGCGATAGATCCGCTCCACCGGGAAGTCCGCCACGTACCCGTAGCCGCCGTGGATCTGGATGGCGTCGGAGCACACGCGCTCGGCCATCTCCGAGGCGAAGAGCTTCGCCATCGACGCCTCCTTCAGGCACGGGCGGCCCGCGTCGCGCATCGTCGCGGCGTGCAGCACCATCTGGCGCGCCACTTCGATCTGCGTCGCCATGTCGGCGAGCCGGAAGTTCACCGCCTGGTGCTCGATGATCGGCTTGCCGAACGCCTCGCGCTGCTGCGCGTACGCCAGCGCGGCCTCGAACGCGGCGCGCGCCATGCCCACCGCCTGCGCGGCGATGCCGATCCGCCCGCCCTCGAGATTGGCGAGCGCGATCCGGTAGCCCTCGCCCTCCGTGCCGAGCAGGTTCGCCGCCGGCACGCGGCAGCCGTCGAAGACGATCTGCGCCGTGTCGGAGGCGTGCTGCCCGAGCTTCTCCTCGAGGCGCGCGACGACATAGCCCGGCGTATCGGTGGGCACGATGAAGGCGCTGATCCCGCGCTTGCCGGCGTTGCGGTCGGTGACGGCGAAGACGATGGCGACGTCGGCGTGCTTGCCGGACGTGATGAACTGCTTGGTGCCGTCGAGGACGAAGTGGCCACCGTCGCGGCGCGCGGAGGTGCGGATCGCGGCGGCATCCGATCCCACGTGCGGCTCGGTGAGGCAGAACGCGCCGAGCATCTCGCCGCGCGCGAGCGGCACGAGCCAGCGGCTGCGCTGCGCATCGGTGCCGTAGGCGAGGATCGGCCCGCAGACCACCGAGTTCTGCACGCTGACGATGGTGGAGCAGGCGCCGTCGCCGGCGGCGATCTCCTCCAGCGCGAGCGCGAGCGAGACGTGGTCGAGGCCGGCGCCGCCCCAGCGCTCCGGCACGCACACGCCGTACAGGCCGAGGGCGGCGAGCCCCGCGAGCGCCTCGCGCGGAAAGGTGGCGTGCCGGTCCCATTCGGCGGCGAACGGCGCGAGCCGCTCGCGCGCGTAGGTGCGCACGGCCTCGCGGATCATCTCCTGCTCGGGCGTGAGGATCATGCGGCGGTCCGCTTGCGTTTGCGGTAGAGGAAGGCGCCGTAGATGCCGGCGGGAAGCATCAGCAGCCAGCTGGCGATGCGCTGCCACAGCGCAATGTCGGCGCCGGCGAGGGCGATGTACAGCTCGCCGAACACGAGCGAGGCGATGCCGAGCACCATACCGTGCCAGAGCTCGCGGAAGTTCGCCACTCGCGCGGCGACGTACCCGCCGAGCACGGTGAACGCAAGGCCGAAGACGAGCGAGAACACCTGGAACGCGCCGGACTCGCCCATGAACGCCTGCATGTCCTCGGTCGGGACGCCCTGGCCGGCAAGCCACGCGCCGAGCACGATGGTCACGACGAGGCTGCCGACGGAAGTGCCGAACACGTCCGCGGCGAGCCCGGCGGCGATCGCGGCGACCGTGGACCCGCGCCGGCCGGACCCCGGGTCGCTGACCGGTGCGCCGGGCGCGCGGTACGGGTTGGGCTCGCTCACGCGCGCGGCCGCCGTGGTCAGACGAGCTCGAGACCGAGCGCGGTCGCCTCGCCGCCGCCGATGCACAGGCTCGCCACGCCGCGCTTCAGGCCGTACTTGCGCAGCGCGCCGATGAGCGTGACCATGATCCGCGCGCCGGAGGCGCCGATCGGGTGCCCGAGGGCGCATGCCCCGCCGTGCACGTTCACCTTCTCGTGCGGCAGGTTGTGCTCCTGCATGGCCGCCATGGTCACCACGGCGAACGCCTCGTTGATCTCGAACAGATCCACGTCCCGCGACGACCAGCCGGTCTCGTCGTACAGCTTGCGGATGGCGCCCACGGGTGCAGTGGTGAAGAGTGCGGGCTGCTGCGCGTGGGTGGCGTGCGCAACGATGGTGGCGAGCGGCTTCGCGCCGAGCTTCTCCGCCGTCGAGCGGCGCATCAGCACCAGCGCCGCGGCGCCGTCGGAAATGGACGAGGAATTCGCCGCAGTCACCGTGCCGTCCTTCCGGAAGGCGGGCTTGAGCGTTCCGATCTTCTCGAGATTCGCCTTGAAGGGCTGCTCGTCGGACTCGATGAACTTCTCGTCCTTGCCGGCCTTGATCGCCATCGGTGCGATTTCCCAGGCGAACCAGCCCTCGCGGTTCGCCTGCTGGGCGCGCTGGAGCGACGCAATGGCGAAGGCGTCCTGGGCCTGGCGGGTGAACCCGAAGCTGCCGGCGCAGTCCTCGGCGAACGTGCCCATCAGGCGGCCCCCGCCTTTCTCGTCCCGGGCGTAGGCGTCCTCCAGGCCGTCGAGGAACATGTGGTCCATCACCTGCTGGTGGCCCATGCGGTAGCCCGCGCGCGCCTTCGGCAGGAGGTAGGGCGCGTTGGTCATCGATTCCATGCCGCCCGCGACGGTGACGTCCGCGGACCCGGCGAGCAGGAGGTCGTGGCAGAGCATCGCCGCCTTCATGCCCGAGCCGCACATCTTCGAGATCGTCGTCGCGCCCGCGGACAGCGGCAGACCGGCGCCGAGCGCGGCCTGGCGGGCCGGCGCCTGGCCCTGCCCGGCCATCAGGCAGTTGCCGAAGATCACCTCCTCGACCTGCTCGGGCTTCACGCCGGCACGCTCCACCGCCGCGCGGATCGCGGCGGCGCCCAGCTCGGGCGCGCTGAAGCCCTTCAGCTCGCCGTTGAAGCCACCCATCGGCGTGCGGGCGGCGGAAACGATGACGACCGGATCGTGAGCCATGGCGGATCTCCTCGAATGCTGTCGGTTACTGCGGGTCGAACGGGGTGACGAGGGCGAGCGCCTTCGCGGCGACCTCCTCGGGAAACGGTTTCGCCCGGCGCGCGGCCGAGTCGATGCAGAGCACGGTGAAGGCGCTCGTCGCGCACAGCACGTCGGTCTCCACGTTGCGCAGCTCGTGCGCGAACTTCAGCACCTTGCCGCGCATCTCGGTCACGGCCGAGCGCACGACGATCACGTCGCCGGCGAGCAGCTCGCGCAGGTAGCGGATGTGCTGCTCCACCGCCGCCATGTGGAACTTGCCGCTGCGCAGGAGCGAGGGCGTGACGCCGATGCGGTTGTAGAGCTGCCAGCAGGCCTCCTCGAAGAACTCCCCGTAGGCGCGCACGTTGACGTGCCCCATGTGGTCGCACTGCCACGTGTGCACGGTGCCGCGGGCGGTCTCGAAGAG
>CAZKHE010000204.1:0-4398 GCA_964552535.1 uncultured Enterobacteriaceae bacterium
TCGAGCACCTGCGTGTTCGACGGGTCGGAGATCGCCACGGCGAGCCGGTTGCCGCGCTGGCGCAGCGGCAGGATGCGCCGGTCGCGCATCAGCTTGCGGTCGACTTCCTTCAGCGGGAAGAGCGCGGGATCCGCGGCCGAGATGTCGAGCAGCGGCAGGCCGAACGCCTGCGAGGCGAATTCGGCGACCTCCAGCGCGCTGAGCCGCTTCGTGGTCACCAGCGTTTCGACGAACGTCGTCCCCGAACTGCGCGCCTGCTGCTGCAGGTCCTCGGCGACCGGCTCCGGGAGGCGGCCGTGCTGCACCAGCGCGCGCGCGAGGCCGCTCAGTGCACCGTAGCTCGGATTGACCGCCATCTCCCCACGCCGCCTTCCTGGAACGCCCGCGGACGGGCAAGCTCGTCGTGCCGGGCCGGCCTCCGGTCCGCCCCGCGCGCAAGGCGCGCGCCCGCAGGGCTCCGGCGGCTATGCCGACGACATGGGATCATGCGTTCGGGTGCGGGCTTTGTAAAGCCTGAAATTCCACATCTAAAGCCATGAACGGAGCGAATTTTCCCTTCTTTGCGGCACCCCACGGGCGCACCGTTCCCTGGCTAGGCGATCTCCACCTTCACGCGCTCGCGCGGGCGGAACAATCGCACGGTCTTGACCACGCGATCCTCGGTCTGGACGATCTCCATCGGTACGCCCGCGATCTTGACGCTGACGCCGGCCTCCGGGATGTCCTGCAGGTGCTCGAGGATGAGCCCGTTCAGCGTCTTGGGCCCGTCCAGCGGCAGCGCGAGCTGCAGCTTGCGGTTGAGTTCGCGCAACGCCGCGCCGCCCTCCACGAGGGTCGCGCCGTTGCCGTCCCAGGCGTACGTGCCGGCGCGAACCGGGGCGCCGGTGGTGAACTCGCCGATGATCTCCTCGATGATGTCCTCGACGGTGACCAGGCCGAGGAGCTCGCCGTACTCGTCCACGACCAGCGCGATGCGCTGGCGGTTCTCCTGGAAGTAGGAAAGCTGCGCGAACACCGGCGTCGCCGCCGGGATGAAGTAGGGCTCGGCGAGCATCTCCTCGAGGTCCGCCTTGTCCAGCGTGCCGTCCCGGACCAGGGCCACGGTGCGCCGCAGATGCAGGATGCCCACCACGTTGCCCAGCTCGCCGCGGTAGGCCACGAGGCGCGTGTGGTGGCTGGTCGCGATGTGCTCGACCAGCGCGTCCGCGTCGGCATCGAGGTCGATCGCCTCGATCTGCGCGCGCGGGGTCATCACGTCCTCGACGGTGATGCGGTCGAGATCGAAGAGGTTGACCATGATCGATTGCGACTTCTTCGGCATGAAGCTGTGCTCGAGCACGAGCGAGCGCAGCTCTTCGGACGAGAGCCGCTGAGGCTCGGCGCTGCTGGGCTTGATGCGCAGCAGCCACAGCAGCGCCGCCGAGAAGAGGTTCACGAACCACACCGCGGGGTACAGCACGCGCAGCAGCGGCCCGAGGAAATAGGCCATCGGGAACGCGATCCGCTCCGGGAAGGCCGCCCCGATCACCTTCGGCGTGATCTCGGAGAAGACCAGGATCAGGAACGTCAGCGCCGCCGTGCTCGTCAGCAGGGCGATCTCGTTCTGTCCGAACAAGTCGATGGTGATCACGCTCGCCAGCGTGGCCGCCGCGATGTTCACGAGGTTGTTGCCCAGCAGGATGACGCCGAGCAGCCGGTCGGTGCGCGACAGCAGGTCCTGCACTCGGCGCGCGGCCCGGTTGCCAAGCCGCACCATGGCGCGCAACCGGTACCGGTTCAGCGCCATCATGCTGGTCTCGGCGATCGAGAACAGCGCCGACAGGGCGAGCAGCACGCCGAGCGCCGCGAGCTGCCACGCGAGGGGAATACTCTCCAAGGAGAATGCGGGCCGACGGGGAGCCGGAAGTATACCGGCCTATCCGAATGCCCGTTCCAGCACCACTTCCATCACGAAGCGGCTGCCCACGTAGGCGAGCAGGAGGACCACGAACCCGGTCATCGTCCAGCGCAGCGCGCGGCGTCCGCGCCAGCCCCACAGCCAGCGTCCGAGCAGCAGCGCGCCGAAGACGATCCACGAGATGATGCCGAACAGCGTCTTGTGGTTCAGCTTCAGCGGCTGCCCGAAGACCTCCTCCGAGAACACCACGCCGGTGAGCAGCGTGAGCGTCAGCATGACGAAGCCCAGCGCGAGGATGCGGAACAGCAGCGCCTCGAGGGTGAGCAGCGGCGGCAGCGCCGAGAACGGGCCCGACAGCGCCTCGCGCCCGAGCCCGACGCCGACCTGCCGCGCGCGGTGCAGACGGCGCTCGACCATGGCCATCAGCATCGCGTGCAGCGCCGCGATGGTGAAGAGCCCGTAGGCGAGCATCGCCAGTGCGAGATGGATGCGGAACTCGACCGAGCTCGTGTAGGCCGGCGTCTCCATGCCGGGGAAGAGCGCGGGCAGGAGCACGCACACCGCGGCCGCGGGCAGCACGAGGGCGAGCATTCCGGCGAGCCCGTAGAAGTTGTTCGCCAGCCAGTAGAACAGCACCGCGAGCCACAGCGTCGCGGAGAGCGCGTGGCCGAAGCCGAAGCGCAATCCGGCCTGCCCGAACACCGCGTCGTAGAGCAGCGCGGACTGCGCCGCGAGCGGCAGCATGATGGCGAAGCGCTCGGCCCGGCTCAGATGCTCGCTGCCGGCGGCGACGCCCCATCGCGTGCGCCAGAAGTGCACCCCGAGCGCCGCGTAGGCGGCCGCGGTGAGCACGTAAAGTACAATTTCCCCCATCGGGCCATTATCACATCCCGGCCTGTCATCTGCGCTTTCGGGACCCATCCCCTCATGCTCGAGAACCTGACCAACCGCCTGTCGCGGGTGATGAAGACCATCCGCGGCGAGGCGCGTCTCACCGAGGCGAACATCGCCGACGCCATGCGCGAGGTGCGCATGGCCCTGCTCGAGGCCGACGTCGCGCTGCCGGTGGTCAAGGACTTCGTCGCGAAGGTGAAGGAGCAGGCGCTCGGCGAGGAGGTGATCGGCAGCCTCACGCCGGGTCAGGCGCTGATCGGCGTCGTGCATCGCACCCTTACCGAGCTGATGGGCGGGGCCAACGCCGAGCTCGAGCTCGCCGTGGCGCCGCCCGCGATCATTCTCATGGCCGGTCTGCAGGGCTCGGGCAAGACCACGACCACCGGCAAGCTCGCGAAGCTGCTGCGCGAGGAGCAGCGGAAGAAGGTGCTGGTGGTGAGCTGCGACGTGTACCGCCCCGCGGCCATCGAGCAGCTGAAGAGCGTCGCCGCGCAGGCCGGCGTCGATTTCTTCCCGTCCTCGCCTGCCGACAAGCCGGTGGACATCGCGCGCAACGCGGTGGACTGGGCGCGGCGGCACTACCATGACGTGCTCTTCGTGGACACCGCGGGACGCCTCGCCATCGACGAGGCGATGATGCAGGAGATCGCCTCGATCCACGGCGCCATCAAGCCCGTGGAGACGCTGTTCGTCGTCGACTCGATGCAGGGTCAGGACGCGGTCAACGTCGCGAAGGCGTTCAACGATACGCTGCCGCTGACCGGCGTCGTCCTCACCAAGCTGGACGGGGATGCGCGCGGCGGCGCCGCGTTGTCGGTGCGGCACGTCACGGGCAAGCCGATCAAGTTCGCCGGCGTCGGCGAGAAGCTCACCGGCATCGAGGCGTTCCATCCCGAGCGCATGGCGTCGCGGATCCTCGGCATGGGCGACATCGTGTCGCTGGTCGAGGAGGCGCGGAAGGGCGTCGACGAAGCGGAGGCGAAGAAGCTCGCGGAGAAGTTCAAGAAGGGCAAGGGCTTCGACCTCGAGGACTTCAAGGGGCAACTCGCCCAGATGAAGAAGATGGGCGGGCTGCAGTCGCTCATCGACAAGCTGCCGGCGCAGTTCGCCCAGGCGGCGGCGCAGTCGCCCCAGGCGCTCGACGACAAGATCCTGCGGCGGCTGGAAGGCATCATCAACGCCATGACCCCGGCGGAGCGCGCCAAGCCCGAGCTCATCAAGGCCTCCCGCAAGCGCCGCATCGCGACCGGATCGGGGGTCACGGTCCAGGAGGTCAACCGCCTGCTGAATCAGTTCGAGCAGATGCAGAAGGTCATGAAGACCATGCAGAAGGGCGGCCTCTCGAAAATGATGCGCTCCGTCAAGGGGATGATGGGCAGGGGCTAGCCGCGCGCGGCGCGGCTGGCCCCCTTGCCCTGCGGGGCAGGGGACGTCAACGACGCCCAACCCCCCCAGCTCCCCGCCCACCAGGGGCGCGGGGAGGGATCGACCCGAGGGCTTCGGTCGAGGCGCCGCCGGGTGATCCGTGGGCGGTTGCGGTTGCCTGCGAAATCCTCGTATAATCACCGGCTTTTCTGATTTCAACCTCGCCGGGATAAATACATGGT
>CAZKHE010000205.1:0-4373 GCA_964552535.1 uncultured Enterobacteriaceae bacterium
GTGATCAACGGCGTGAAGATCGGCGCGACCGCGGGCGGCACGGTGGCCCAGTGGGTGACGGCGATCAACGCGAAGACCGCCGAGACCGGCGTCGCCGCGAACGCGACCGCAGGCGGCACGCTGGTGCTCTACAACGCGACCGGCACGACCCCGTCGGCTTCGGACAAGGCCATCACCCTGACGGCCAACACCGGCGCCGCGGCCACCGCGCTCGGCGTGTCGCAGGGCACGACGACCGTCGCCGCCGGGCAGAACGGCGCCCTGGTGCTGAACTATACCGTCGGCCAGACCGGCCTCACGGCGAACAGCACCGCGACCGCCGGCGCGCTCGAAGGCAGCGCCGCCGACACGACCATCGGCCTCTCCAGCACCACGCTCGCCGCGATCGACGTCAACAGCGTCGCCTCTGCGAACCTCGCGCTGATCGCGGTCGACCAGTCGCTCAACACCGTCAACGGCCTGCGTGCCCGTCTCGGCGCGGTGCAGAACCGCATCGAGTCGACCATCGCCAGCCAGCAGACGACGTCGGAGAACCTGTCGGCCTCCCGCTCGCGCATCCGCGACGCGGACTTCGCCGCCGAGACCGCTTCGCTGACCCGCGCGCAGATCCTGCAGCAGGCCGGCACGGCGATGCTCGCCCAGGCGAACGCGCTGCCCAACAACGTGCTCTCGCTGCTCCGCGGCTAAACGGGTGGAAGACGGGGAGCGCATCCCCCGTCGACCTCCACGAGCACGGCAAGACCCGTCGGGCCCCGGTCCGGCCGCCGCTCTCCCCCGAGGCGGCCGCCGGACCGGCCCGCTCGGCGGCCCCGGTACACGGACCGGCGCACGTGCGGGTCCGTGAGCATTCAGGAGCCACACCATGCAGATCGACCGAGTGCAAGGACCGACACCGCCGGCCGGCGGGCCGTCCCCCGGCACGCGGTCCGCCCCGGCAGATGCGCCGGCCGCCACGACGGAACCGGCAGCCGCGGCGGTGTCGCAGCGGCTGCCCGCGCCCCAGCCGGACCCGCAGGCGCTGCGCGCCGCGACGGAGAGCGTGAACCGCTACCTGCAGAGCGTGAACCAGAGCCTGCGGTTCGAGCGCGACAGTGCGACCGGCAAGACCATCGTGCGCATCGTCGACACGGCGAGCGGCGACCTGATCCGGCAGATCCCGTCCGAGGAAGTCCTGGAGATCGCGCGCTCGCTCGCCCAGGGGCGCGGCGTGGTGCTGCGCACGCTCGCGTAGGGGCCGCGAAGCCCCGAAAAAGGCGGAAAAAGTACCTCTGACGCAGCCGTCGCGGAGCGGCCCGGTGGCCCATCCTCGACGGTCGAGAAAGGCGAAGCGCCACCATGGCCACGATCACCGCTTCCGGCATCGGCTCCAACCTCGACGTCAACTCGATCGTCAGCCAGCTCATGACGGTCGAGCAGCAGCCGCTCGCCGCGCTGAACAGGAAGGAGGCGAGCTACCAGGCGCAGCTCTCCGCCTACGGCTCGCTGCGCAGCGCGCTCTCGGGGCTGCGCGACGCCGCGAACGGGCTCTCCCAGGCCGCCACCTTCTCCGCCTGGCTCGCCGCGCCCAGCGACGCGACGCTCTACACCGCGAAAGCGACCAGCGGCGCATCGGTCGGCAGCCACACCGTGGAGGTGAAGACCCTGGCGCAGGCGCAGCGTATCCGCTCGGCCGCGTATGCGTCCACGAGCGACACCGTGGGCAGCGGCACGCTGACCATCGAGTTCGGGACCTATACCGGCGGCGCCTTCACGGCGAACGCGGAGCGCGGCACCGCGACCATCACCATTCCGTCCTCGGCGCAGTCGCTCGCCGGCGTGCGCGACGCGATCAACGCGGCGAAGGCCGGCGTGACCGCGAGCATCGTGAACGACGGCACCGGCAACCGCCTGGTCCTCGCCTCCGCGCAGACCGGCGCCGCGAACGCGATGCGCGTGACGGTCGCCGATGACGACGGGAACCCCGCCGACGCGGCCGGCCTCTCGGCGCTCGCCTACGACGCCGCGACCGGGCGCACCGCGAACATGGCCGAGGCCGTCGCCGCGCGCAACGCCGAGGCGGTGATCGACGGCATCACCGTCACCAAGGCGAGCAACACCATCACCGACGCGCTCGAGGGCGTGACGCTCACGCTCACCAAGGCGAGCCCCGGCACCACCACGACCCTCGCCGTGTCGCGCGACACCACGGCCGCGCGCAGCGCGATCCAGAAGCTGGTGGACACCTACAACCAGCTCGGCACCACGCTGAAACAGCTCGCGGGCTACGACGCCGCGAGCAAGCAGGCCGGGGTGCTGCAGGGCGACGCCGCGGTGCGCACCATCCAGTCGCAGCTGCGCAGCGCGCTCTCCGCCAGTCTCGGCAACGCCGGCGGCGGGTTCGCCACCCTGAGCGAGGTCGGCATCGCGTTCGGCCGCGACGGCAAGCTTTCCCTCGATGCGACCAAGCTCGCCGCGGCCCTCGACGACCCGGCGAAGAACGTCGCGGCGCTGTTCGCGACGGTCGGGACGCCGACCGACAGCCTGGTGAAGTTCGTGGGCGCCACGGCGACGGCGCAGGAAGGCCGGCTCGACCTCGCGGTGACGCGACTCGCCACGCGCGGCACGGCGGTGGGCGGCGCGGCCGCCGCGACCTCGATCGTCGCCGGCGTCAACGACACGCTGACCGTGGACGTGGACGGCACGGCGGTGACCGTGCAGCTCGCCGCGGGCGCCTACACGCCCGCCACGCTCGCCGCCGCGCTGCAGACGCGCCTCAACGGCGCGCTCGGCACCACGGGCCAAGTCGCCGTCACCGAGTCGGCCGGCGTGCTGACCGTGCAATCGAACCGCTACGGCTCCGGCTCGACGGTGGCCATCACCGGCGGCAACGGCGCCACCGATCTGTTCGGCAGCGCCACGAGCACGGCCGGGCTCGACGCCGCCGGCACGCTGGGCGGCGTCACCGCGACCGGTGCCGCACGCGATCTCACCGCCGGCGGCGTGACCGTGCGCATCGAAGGCGGCGCGACCGGCGACCGCGGCCGCGTGGACTTCGCCCGCGGCTTCGGCGCCCGCCTGACCACCCTCATCGACGGCCTGCTCGAGACCAAGGGCACCATCGCGAGCCGCACCGACGGCATCAACCGCTCGATCGAGGACATCGGCGACCGGCGCGAGGCGCTCGGCCGCCGCCTGGTCGAGATCGAGAAGCGCTACCGCGCCCAGTTCGCCGCGCTCGACACCATGATGTCCCGCATGAACCAGACCTCCACGTACCTCACGCAGCAGCTCGCGAGCCTGCAGAAGGCGCTCGAGGAATGAGCCTCACGAACGGCGCCCGCGTGCCGATAACCCTCGCAGGATCAGCAGCACGCGAAGGAGCGGCAGTCATGATGTACGGATCGACCGGCGGCGCGTCCGCCTATGCGCGGGTGGGCCTCGAGACCGGCGTCGCGGCGGCGAGCAAGCACCGCCTGATCGAGATGCTGTTCGACGGCGCGATCGCCTCCATCGCGCAGGCGCGCGAGGCGATGCAGGCGCGCGACCACGCCCGCAAGGGGGTCGCGGTGTCGCGCGCCATCGACATCGTGGACAACGGACTCCGCGCGAGCCTCGACCGCAGCGCCGGCGAGCTCGCCGCGCGCCTCGACGAGCTGTACGAGTACATCTCCGCGCGCCTGCTCGAGGGCAGCGCGCACAACGACGCGGCGCCGCTCGACGACGCCGCGCGCCTCCTCGGCGAGCTGCGCAGCGCCTGGGTCGGCATCGCCGACGCCCCGGCGGCGCACGATGTCCCGCGCGCCGCGGCCTACGCATAGGGGGCGGCCATGAAGGAACCGCACATCGTGATCCAGCACTACGAAACCATGGCGCGCGCCTCCGCCGCGATGCTCGCCGCCGCGCGCGAGCAGCGTTGGGACGACCTGGTCGCTGCCGAGCAGGACTGCGCGGCAAGCGTCGCGCAGCTGCGCGCCCTCGGCGAAACGGCGCTGGACGAGCCGGCGCGTCGGCGCAAGTACGACCTGATCCGCACCGTGCTCGCGCACGACGCGGAGATCCGCCGCCACACCCAGCCCTGGATCGCCAAGCTCGAGTCGTTCCTCGCCGGAACCGCCGCCTCGCGCCGGCTGGCCGAGGCGTATCGATAGCGCTTCCCGATGGATCCCAAGCCGGCCGCGGTCGAGCCTGCGCGCGACATCCGCCCGCTGCGGCGGGAGGAGCAGCGTCCGCCGCCGGCGCGCCGCGAGAAGCGTCCGGCCACCCGGCCGCCGCGCCGCGACCCGGCGCGGCGGGTGGACGAGTACGCGGGCTGGCGATGATCCACCCGGGCCTCGCCGGCGCGCTCGCGCGGCTCCGCGGCCTGGATGCGCTGCTGGCGCGCGAAGCCGCACCGC
>CAZKHE010000206.1:0-4357 GCA_964552535.1 uncultured Enterobacteriaceae bacterium
CTCGCCGCGGCGACTCCAAAAACGCTGCGCGTAACGCGCCGGAGCTTCCCGCACCCGGTCCTGCGGCGCGCGGGAAAACTGCACTCCTCGTTTGGTTCTGATCCTTCTGGACGGCCATCCAACACCGCAGCGCCAGCAACGCGCTGCGCGGCCCGGTGCGCGCGTCGGGCCTCACCGCCTCGCGGCGCGGCCCGAACGCGTGCGCCCTTACCGCTACTTCAGCTTCCCGAACGCCTGCTCGACGAGCTTCTTCTGCTGCTCGTTGTGCTTCGCCACGTACCCCACCGCGGGCGACGCCGAAGACGGCCGCCCGGCGTAGAACAGCTTCTGGTCCGACCGCATGTTCTCGTCGAAATAGTGCTTCGTCTGGTACCACGCGCCCTGGTTCTGCGGCTCTTCCTGGCACCACACCACCTCGTGCGCGTTCGGGTAGCGCTTCATCTCCGCTGCGAACTGCTTGTGCGGGAACGGGTACAGCTGCTCCACGCGGATCACCGCGACGTTGTCGAGGCGGCGCTCGCGGCGCGCCGAGAGCAGGTCGTAGTACACCTTGCCGGAGCAGGCGACCACACGGGTCACGTCCTTCGGCTCGAGCCCGTCGACCTCGCCGATCACGGTCTTGAACTCGCCCTTCGCGAGTTCCTTGAGGCTCGACACCGCTTCCGGCTTCCGCAGGAGCGACTTCGGCGTCATGATCACTAGCGGCTTCCTGAAGTTGCGCAGCATCTGCCGCCGCAGCAGGTGGAAGATCTGCGCGGGCGTCGACGGCACGGCGACCTGGATGTTGTGCTCCGCGCACAGTTGGAGGTAGCGCTCGAGGCGCGCGGACGAGTGCTCCGGGCCCTGCCCTTCGTAGCCGTGCGGCAGCATCATGACCAGGCCGCAGAGCCGGCCCCACTTCGCCTCCCCGGAAGTGATGAACTGGTCGATCACCACCTGGGCGCCGTTGGCGAAGTCGCCGAACTGCGCCTCCCAGATCACGAGCTCGTTGGGCTCGGCGCAGGCGTAGCCGTACTCGAAGCCGAGCACCGCCTCCTCGGAGAGCACCGAGTCGATCACCATGAACGGCGCCTGCGTGTCGGCGAGGTTCTGCAGCGGCACGAAGGAGCCGGCGTCCCACTTCTCGCGGTTCTGGTCGTGCAGCACCGCGTGGCGGTGCGCGAACGTCCCGCGCCCGGAGTCCTGGCCGGACAGCCGTACGCCGTAGCCGTTCACGAGCAGCGTCGCGTACGACAGCGTCTCCGCCATGCCCCAGTCGAGCATCTTCTTGCCCGCGACCATCTCGCGGCGCGCCGCCATCACCCGCTCCACCGCCGGATGCAGCTTGAAGCCCTCCGGCACGGTGGTGAGGCGCTCGCCCAGCCGCTCGAGGTCCGCGAGCGGGACGGACGTGTCGGCCTGGTCGGTCCACTTCGCGTTCATGAACGGCGACCAGTCCACCGCGTACTTGCGCTGGAAGGCCGACAGCACGGGGCTCGACGTGTGGCGCCCTTCGTCCAGCGCCTGCCGATAGTCCTTCACGAGCTGGTCGGGCTCGTCCGCCTTGATCGTGCCCTGCGTCGCGAGCTTGTCGGCGTACAGCTTGCGCGTGCCCGGGTGCTGGGTGATCTTCTTGTACATCAGCGGCTGGGTG
Source organism: uncultured Enterobacteriaceae bacterium (assembly GCA_964552535.1). Taxonomy (GTDB): domain Bacteria; phylum Pseudomonadota; class Gammaproteobacteria; order Burkholderiales; family SG8-39; genus CAZKHE01. The sequence goes on from CAZKHE010000206.1 coordinate 1,634, forward strand.
ACGAACGGCTCGTCCTGCTCGTTGTGGCCCAGGCGGCGGAAGCAGACGAGGTCGATGACCACGTCCTTCTTGAACTCCTTGCGGTAGTCCATCGCGAGCTGGGTCACGAACACGGCCGCTTCCGGGTCGTCGGCGTTCACGTGGAAGATCGGCGCCTCGATCATCTTCGCGACGTCGGTGCAGTACAGCGTCGAGCGCGTGTCGCGCGGATCGGAGGTGGTGAAGCCGATCTGGTTGTTGACGATGATGTGGACCGTGCCGCCGGTGCCGTAGCCGCGGGTCTGCGCGAGGTTCAGCGTCTCCATCACCACGCCCTGGCCGGCAAACGCGGCATCGCCGTGGATCAGCACCGACATCACCTTCTCGCCTTCCTTGTCGCGCCGGCGGTGCTGGCGCGCGCGCACCGAGCCCTCGACCACGGGGTTGACGATCTCGAGGTGCGACGGGTTGAACGCGAGCGACAGGTGCAGCGGCCCGCCGGGCGTGGAGACGTCCGACGAGAAGCCGTTGTGGTACTTCACGTCGCCGGCGGAAAGATCGGAAACCGACTTGCCCTCGAACTCGCTGAAGAGCTCCTTCGGGCTCTTGCCCAGCGTATTGACGAGCACGTTGAGGCGGCCGCGGTGCGCCATGCCGATGACGAGCTCCTCGACGCCGTGGCTGCCGGCGCGCTGGACGATCTCGTCCATCGCCGGGATGAGCGTCTCGCCGCCTTCCAGCGAGAAGCGCTTCTGGCCGACGTAGCGGGTGTGCAGGTACTTCTCCAGCGTCTCCGCGGCGGTGAGCCGTTCGAGGACGCGCTTCTTCTGCTCCGCGCTGAACTGCGGACGCCCGCGCATCGACTCCAGGCGCTGCTGGATCCAGCGCTTCTGCGCCATGTCGGAGATGTACATGTACTCCGCGCCGATCGAGCCGCAGTAGGTCTCGCGCAGCGCCTGCAGGATCTCACGCAGCGTCATGCGCTCCGGGCCGACCAGCGTGCCGGTGTTGAACACCGTCTCCATGTCGGCCTCGGTGAGGTCGTAGTAGGCGGGCTCGAGCTCCGGGATGGCCGGGCGCTGCTGGCGCTTCAGCGGGTCGAGATCGGCCCAGCGCGCGCCCATGAACCGGTACGCGTGGATGAGCAGCAGGACGTACACTTGCTTGCGCTCCACGCCGAGCTCGGTCGGGGTGACCGAGGGCTTGAGCAGGCCCTGTTTCGCGCGCTGCGCGAAGGACTCGACGATGGGCGCGTGGGCGACGTCGCGGCTTTCCGCCCCGCCGTCGGCGGCCGGCAGGAGCTGCATCTTGTCGAAGTACGCGCGCCACTCCTCCGACACCGACTGCGGGTTGTTCAGGTACGACTCGTACAGCTCCTCGACGAACGGCGCGTTGCCGCCGAAGAGGTAGCTCGAGTCCAGGAACTGTCGCATCACGTTGCTCACCGCGTCTCTCCTATGGGCGGTCTCGACGGCTCATCGCTGCGCGATGGGCTTCACGTCCCGCTGCGCCGCGCCGGTGTAGAGCTGGCGCGGGCGGCCGATCTTCTGCTCGGGGTCGGCGATCATCTCGGTCCACTGCGCGATCCAGCCCACCGTGCGCGCCAGCGCGAAGATGCACGTGAACATGCTGGTCGGAATGCCGAGGGCGCGCTGGACGATGCCCGAGTAGAAGTCGACGTTCGGGTACAGCTTGCGGCTGACGAAGTAGTCGTCCTCGAGCGCGATCTTCTCCAGCGCCATGGCGAGCTTGAACAGCGGGTCGTCGTGCAGCCCGAGCTCGTTCAGCACCTCGTGCGTGGTCTCGCGCATGAGCTTCGCGCGCGGGTCGTAGTTCTTGTACACGCGGTGGCCGAAGCCCATCAGCTTCACACCCGAGTTCTTGTCCTTCACCCTGGCGATGAACTCGCCCACCTTCGCGACGCCGCCGCCGCGGTGGATGTCCTCCAGCATGTTGAGCGCGGCCTCGTTGGCGCCGCCGTGCGCCGGCCCCCACAGGCAGGCGATGCCGGAGGCGATGCACGCGAAGGGATTGGCGCCGGACGAGCCCGCGAGCCGCACCGTGGACGTGGACGCGTTCTGCTCGTGGTCGGCGTGCAGGATCAGGATGCGGTCGAGCGCGCGCACCAGCACGTCGTTGACGCGGTACTCCTCGGCCGGCACGCCGAACATCATGCGCATGAAGTTCGCGGTGTAGGACAGGTCGTTCTTCGGGTACATGAACGGCTGGCCGATGTTGTACTTGTACGCCATCGCGGCGATGGTGGGCATCTTGGCGATGAGGCGGAACGCCGCGATCTCGCGCTGCCGGGCGTCGTTGATGTCGAGGGAGTCGTGGTAGAACGCGGACAGCGCGCCGACCACGCCCACCATCACCGCCATCGGATGCGCGTCCCGCCGGAAGCCCTGGTAGAGCCGCGTGAGCTGCTCGTGCACCATGGTGTGCCGGGTGACGGTGTAGACGAATCGGTCCTTCTGCTCCTGGTTGGGCAGCTCGCCGTACAGGATGAGGTAGGCCACCTCGAGGAAGTCGCAGTGCTGCGCGAGCTGGTCGATGGGGTAGCCCCGGTAGAGGAGCACGCCCTGGTCGCCGTCGATGTAGGTGATCTCCGACTTGCAGCTCGCCGTGGAGAGAAAGCCCGGGTCGTAGGTGAACATCCCCGACTTGCCGAGCAGAGTGCGGATGTCGACCACTTCGGGGCCGGTCGTCCCCTTGAAGATCGGAAATTCCGCGGCCTTGCCCTCG
>CAZKHE010000207.1:0-4124 GCA_964552535.1 uncultured Enterobacteriaceae bacterium
GCTGCCCCGCGCTGGTGGTGTGCGGCGAGCAGGACATGGGCACGCCGCTCGCGCTCTCGCAGGCCATCCACGCCGCGATGCCCGGCTCCGAGCTGGTCGTGATCCCGAACGCCGCGCACATCTCCAACCTGGAACAGCCCGAGGCGTTCACCACCGCGCTGGAACGCTTCCTCGCGCGCGTGTAGCGCACCTCGCGGGGCGGTCGCGGCGGCCGTCCCGCTCCATTGACATGCCCTCTCCCGACGGGGATCATTTGAGGCCTCATCTTTTGAATCCTCAAGGTTCTCCGTGTCCGCGCCGCCTCCACTCGCCGAGCGCCATGCCGTCGTGACCGGCGCCGGCCGCGGCATCGGGCTCGCGATCGCGCAGACCCTCGCCGCAGCGGGCGCGCGCGTGACGCTGATGGGACGCGACCGCGCGCGGCTCGACGCCGCTGCCGCCTCGGTCGCGGGCAGCGCCGCCGTCGCGGTGGACGTGACCGACGAAGCGAGCGTGAAGGCCGCCTTTGCCGCGGCGTGCGAGCGCTTCGGCACGGTGGACATCCTGGTGAACAACGCGGGCCAGGCGGAAAGCGCCCCGTTCGCCAGGACCGACCTCGCGCTCTTCCAGCGCATGGTCGCGGTGAACCTCACCGGCACGTTTCTCTGCTCGCGCGAGGCGCTCGCGGGCATGCTCGCCAAGGGGGCCGGGCGCATCGTGAACGTGGCGAGCACCGCCGGGCTGATCGGCTACGCCTACGTGAGCGCCTATTGCGCGGCGAAGCACGGCGTCGTCGGGCTCACGCGCGCGCTCGCCCTCGAGACGGCCCGGCGCGGCGTCACGGTGAACGCGGTGTGCCCGGGCTACACCGAGACCGATATCGTGCGCGACGCGGTGGCGAACATCATGCAGAAGACCGGCAAGAGCGAGGCCGAGGCGCGCGAGGCGCTCACCGCGCGCAATCCGCAGGGCCGCATGGTGCAGCCCGGGGAGGTGGCCGACGCCGTCCTGTGGCTCGCCTCGCCCGGTGCGGCGGCGATCACCGGCCAGGCGATCTCGGTCTCCGGAGGGGAGGTGACGTGAACGACGACGCCGAGTTCCAGTCCATCGACCACGAATCGCGCGCCTCGCCGGACGATCACGAGGCGCTGCGCCTGTGGCTGCGCCTGCTGACCTGCACGAGCATGATCGAGGGCTCGATCCGTTCGGAGCTGCGCCGCGACTTCGACTGCACGCTGCCGCGCTTCGACCTGATGGCGCAGCTCGAGCGCCATCCGGAAGGGCTGCGCATGGGCGAGCTCTCGCGCCGGCTGATGGTGACCGGCGGCAACGTCACCGGCATCACCGACCAGCTCGTGAAGGAAGGTCTCGTCACACGCGAGGCGCCGCCGGACGACCGGCGCGCCTTCGTCGTGAAGCTCACGCCCTCCGGACGCAAGGCGTTCCTGCGCATGGCGGAGCTGCACGAATCGTGGGTGGTGCGGCTCTTCGACGGGCTGTCGCCGGTGGAGCGCCGGCAGCTCCACGCGCTGCTCGGCAAGCTGAAGTCCACCGTCCAGCGGACGGTGCAGCACGCCGCCGCCTGAGGCGGCGCTCAACCCGGGGATTCCATCATGAGCATGACCCACCACAAGCGCGACTTCGCCGACTTCCGCCCGCAGCACTTCCGCTGGGAGGCGCAGGGCAAGGTCGGCGTGATCACCATCGACCGGCCGGAGAAGAAGAACCCCCTCACCTTCGACTCCTACGCGGAGCTGCGCGACTGCTTCCGCGCGCTGCAGTACGCGAGCGACATCAAGGTGGTGGTCGTCACCGGAGCAGGCGGGAACTTCTGCTCCGGCGGCGACGTGCACGAGATCATCGGCCCGCTCACCCGGATGACCATGCCGGAGCTGCTCGAGTTCACGCGCATGACCGGCGACCTGGTGAAGGCGATGCGCAACTGCCCGCAGCCGATCGTCGCGGCGATCGACGGCGTGTGCGCCGGCGCCGGCGCCATGATGGCGCTCGCTTCCGACTTCCGCTACGGGACCGCGCAGTCGAAGACCGCGTTCCTGTTCACGCGCGTGGGCCTGGCCGGCTGCGACATGGGCGCGTGCACGCTGCTCCCGCGGCTCATCGGCCAGGGCCGTGCCGCCGAGCTGCTCTACACCGGACGCTCGATGGGCGGCGAGGAAGGCCTCGCGTGGGGCTTCTTCAACAGGCTGTGCGCACCGGACGCGGTGCTGGCGGAGGCGCGCGCGCTGGCGCAGTCGCTCGCCGACGGGCCGACGTTCGCGCACGGCGTGACGAAGAAGATGCTGCACCAGGAGTGGAACATGGGCCTCGACGAGGCGATCGAAGCGGAGGCGCAGGCCCAGGCGATCTGCATGATGACGCAGGACTTCCGCCGCGCCTTCGAGGCGTTCGCGGCCAAACGGAAACCCAACTTCGAAGGGAATTGAACATGGCAGGAAGCTGGATCGACATCAAGGGCAAGGACGGAACCTTCGGCGCCTACCTGGCGCTGCCGCCCACCGGCAAGGGACCGGGCATCGTGCTCTTCCAGGAGATCTTCGGCGTGAACCGCCACATCCGGGCCTGCGCCGACCAGTACGCGCTCGACGGCTACGTGGTCATCGCGCCCGACATGTTCTGGCGGCAGAAGCCTCGCCTCGAGCTCGGCTACACGCCCGACGAGATTGCCACCGCCCGCGGTTACATGACCGCGTCGAAGCCGGACGAGCAGATCCCCGACATCGCCGCGACGGTGGCCGCACTCAAGGCGCGTCCGGAGATGACCGGGCGCATCGGCGCGGTCGGCTACTGCATGGGCGGGCGCATGGCGTACTTCACCGCCGCGACGGCCGGCATCGACGCCGCCTCGTGCTGGTACGGCGGCGGCATCCAGGACAATCTCGACAAGGCCGCGTCGGTGAAGTGCCCGATCCAGTTCCACTACGGCGAGAAGGACGCCATGATCCCCCTCGACCCGGCGGTCGAGAGCGTGCGCAAGGCGTTCGCCGGCAAGCCCGCCGAGGTGCACGTCTACCGCAACGCGGATCACGGCTTCAACTGCTGGGAGCGCGGGACGTACTACCAGCCCGCCGCTGCGCTCGCGCACGGCCGGACGCTCCAGTTCTTCGCCACGCACCTCTCGCAGGCGTAGATGGCCGATACGAGCTTCCTCGACTGGCCGTTCTTCGACGACGCGCACCGCGAGCTGGCGCGCGACCTCGACGCGTGGGCCGCGCGCAACCTCCACGGCATCGACCACGACGACGCCGACGAGAGCTGCGAGATGCTCGTCGCGCGCCTCGGCGAAGCGGGGTGGCTCGAGTACTGCGTGCCCGCCCAGCACGGCGGCCGGCGCGAGAAGCTCGACTCGCGCAGCCTCTGCATCCTGCGCGAGACGCTGGCGCGACACGAGGGACTGGCGGATTTCGCCTTCGCCATGCAGGGCCTCGGCTCGGGCGCGATCACGCTCGCGGGATCGCCCGCCGTGCAGCGGCAGTTCCTGCCGCGCGTCGCGCGCGGGGAGGCCATCGCTGCGTTCGCGCTCTCGGAGCCCGACGCCGGGTCCGACGTCGCCGCGATGGCCACGCGCGCCCGGGAGGAGAACGGCCACATCGTCCTCGACGGCACCAAGACCTGGATCTCCAACGGCGGCATCGCGGACTTCTACACGGTGTTCGCCCGGGAGACCGACGCGCCCGGCGCGCGGGGCATCAGCGCGTTCATCGTCGAAGCGACCACGCCCGGCCTCGACATCGACGCACGCATCGACGTGATCGCCCCGCACCCGCTGGCGACGCTCGGCTTCCGCAACTGCCGCATCCCCGCGGCGCACCGGCTCGGCGCGCCCGGCGAAGGCTTCAAGGTGGCGATGCAGACCCTCGACATCTTCCGCGCGTCGGTCGCCGCCGCCGCGCTCGGCTTCGCGCGCCGCGCGCTGGACGAAGCCATCGCGCGGGCGAAGTCGCGCAAGATGTTCGGGCAGACGCTCGCCGACTTCCAGCTCACGCAGGCCGCCATCGCGGACATGGCGACGGCCGTGGACACCGCCGCGCTGCTCACCTACCGGGCCGCCTGGATGCGCGACGTGCAGGGCGCGCGCACGACGCGCGAGGCGGCGATGGCGAAGATGGTCGCGACGGAGGAAGCGC
>CAZKHE010000208.1:0-4042 GCA_964552535.1 uncultured Enterobacteriaceae bacterium
CTGCCGGTCAAGTGCTCGCGCTCGACGTCCTCGGCGCTCATGAAGGCACGGGCGCGCAGGTCGATCGGCTCCCGCACGTTGAGCACGTGCACCTCCACCTGCAGGGCGGCGGCGAGGCGGGCGACGAAGGCGGCGACGCGCTCGCCGTGCGGCGAGCCGTCGATTGCCATGAGGATGCGTGCCATCGGGGGTCCCGGTGCCGAAGCGAGTGCGAAAGACCGGATGATAGAGCCTTGCCGCGCCGCGCATCCGGGCTCTTCAGGACGCGCGGCGCTCCGCGGCGGCGCGCCGACGACGGCGCATCACCACCCGGACCCGCCAGCCGAGCTGCACCGCCCAGTAGCCGATGAAGGCGCCGAGCGTCGCGAGCACCGCGAGCCCGAGCGCAAGCGGCTTGCCGACGCCGGCGACCCGCTCGAGCCAGTACGCCGCCCAGGCGAGAAAGCCGGCGATCTCGCGCTCCAGTGCGGCCGCATCGGGCATCGAGGCGGGCTCGCCGAGGATGAAGGCGCCGAGCCGGTAGGCGAAGTAGTAGATCGGCGCGAACGTGAGAGGGTTGGTGATCAGCGTGGTCGCGGCGGCGATCGCGACGTTGCCGCGCAGGAGTACCGCTGCGGCGACGGCGAACAGGATCTGCGCCACGGGGATGAGCAGTCCGAAGAACACGCCGACCGCGAGGCCCACGGCCACGCTGCGCCGCTTGAACGCCCAGAGCCGCGCGTCGGTGAACGCCGGCGCGAGCCACGCCAGGGCGCGGCTCGCGCGCAGCTGTTCCGGCGTGGGCAGGTAACGCTTCAGCACGCGCATGGCGCCTGGAATCCCGTGGGACGACGCTGCATAGAATACGACACGTCGGCCTAGTGACCGCGGCGGTTCGAATAAGTTCATCGGCGGGGGCCGCCCGCCGGTTTTTGTCGACGCTGGCGGGGCCCGCCCCTAAAATCCGCCGCCATGCACGCCGCGCTTCCCGATCTCGCGCTGCCCATCGCGATCCTCCTCCCGCTCGTCTTCGGCACGCTGCTCGCGCTGCTGACGGCGCGGCTGTCGCGCACGCTGTGCGCGTGGACCGTCGCAGCGGTGACGGCAGCGAGCCTCGGGCTGGTGCTGACCCAGGTGCCCGCGGTCCTCGACGGCGAAACGGTCCTTGCCTTCTACCACTGGATCCCCGATCTCGGCCTCAATCTCGGGTTTCGCCTCGACGGGCTCGCGCTCCTCTTCGCCGGGCTGATCCTCGGCATCGGACTGCTCATCATCCTCTACGCCGCCTACTACCTGGGCGAGGAGGATCCGGCCGGCAAGTTCTACGCGACCATGATGCTCTTCATGGCGGCGATGCTCGGCATCGTGCTCTCGGACAACCTGCTGCTCCTGGTGATCTTCTGGGAGCTCACCAGCGTCTCCTCGTTCCTGCTCATCGGCTACTGGAACCATCGCGCCGACGCCCGCGCCGGGGCGCGCATGGCGCTCGCCATCACCGGCGGCGGCGGGCTCGCGATGCTCGCCGGCTTCCTCGTGCTCGGCCACATCGGCGGCAGCTACGAGCTCTCGCATCTCCTCGAGCGTGGCGACGACATCCGGGCGCACGCGCTGTACCCGGTGGCGCTGGTGCTGATCCTCCTCGGCGCGTTCACCAAGAGCGCGCAGTTCCCGTTCCACTTCTGGCTGCCCGAGGCGATGGCCGCGCCCACCCCGGTCTCGGCCTACCTGCATTCGGCCACGATGGTGAAGGCGGGGGTCTTCCTGCTCGCCCGTCTCTATCCGGCGATCGGCGAGACCCTGCTGTTCTCCTCCATCGTGGCGCTCACCGGCCTCGTCACGCTCGTCTTCGCCGCGTACGTGGCGGTCTTCAAGCACGACCTGAAGGGCCTGCTCGCCTACTCCACCATCAGCCACCTCGGACTGATCGTGTTCCTCATCGGGCTCGACTCGCCGCTCTCGGCGGTCGCAGCCGTGTTCCACATCATCAACCACGCCACCTTCAAGGCATCGCTCTTCATGGCGGCGGGCATCATCGACCACGAGACCGGCACCCGCGACATGCGCAAGCTGAACGGGCTCTGGCGGTTCATGCCGCACACCGCCACGCTCGCGATGGTGGCGGCCGCGTCGATGGCCGGCGTGCCCCTGCTCAACGGCTTCCTGTCGAAGGAGATGTTCTTCGCCGAAGCGCTGAACGCCCGCGCGTTCGGCACCGCGGCGGCGGCGATGGTGCCGATCGCCGCGACGTTCGCCGGGATCTTCAGCGTCGCCTACTCGACGCGGTTCGTTCACGACGTGTTCTTCAACGGCCAGCCGGTCGGCCTGCCGAAGACGCCGCACGAGCCGCCGCGCTTCATGAAGGTGCCGGTCGAGATTCTCGTCGTGCTGTGCATCGTGGTCGGCGTGGCCCCCGCCCTCACCGTGGGCGGCCTGGTCGCGCTCGCCGCCGGCGCGGTGCTCGGCGGCCCGTTGCCCGAGTACACCCTCGCCATCTGGCACGGCTTCAACCTGCCGCTGCTGATGAGCGCGATCGCCATCGCGGGCGGCCTCCTCATGTACTGGCTGCTGCAGCGCCGGTACGACCTGCACCTGCACGTGCCGTCGGGCTGGACCGCGCGGCTGGTTTTCCAGCACGCCATGGACGGCCTGTTCCGCGTCGCCGGCCTCGCGACGGCGAAGACCGAGAACGGCTCGCTGCAGCGCTATGCGGCCTGGCTGGTGGGCAGCGCCATCGTGGTGGCGATCGCGCCGTTCATCGGCTCGCAGGCCGGCCTCACCGGGGACCGCGCCCTGCTGCCCGCGACCCCGGTGGCAGTGGCGGTCTGGCTGGTCCTCGCGGCCGTCGCGCTCGCCCTCGTCGCGCTGCATCGCCGGCGGTTGATCGCCGTGATCCTCGCCGGCGCGGTCGGGCTCGTGACCGCGCTCACCTTCGCGTTCTTCTCCGCACCCGACCTCGCGCTCACGCAGATCTCGGTGGAGGTGGTGTCCACGGCGCTGCTGCTGATGGGGCTCGCGCTGCTGCCGCAGCGCACGCCGGCGGAGTCGAGCGGCGCCCGCCGGGTGCGCGACGCCGTGCTCGCCGGCGCGGGCGGGCTGGGCGTCGCGCTCCTCGCGTGGGCGGCGATGACCCGCGACTTCGCCTCCATCGCGTGGTACTTCGTGGAGAAGTCCATTCCCGAGGGCGGCGGCACCAACGCGGTGAACGTCATCCTCGTGGATTTCCGCGGCTTCGATACCTTCGGCGAGATCACCGTGCTCGGCATCGCCGGCATCGGGGTGTGGGCGCTGATGGACGGCATGCGGGCGCCACGCGTGGACGCCGACGAGCACGGCCGCCGCTTCGGCGTCGGCGGCTATCCGCTGCTCTTCCGCTCCGCCGCCCGCGTGCTGCTGCCGCTCGCGCTCGCGGTTGCCGCGTTCATCTTCCTTCGCGGTCACAACCTGCCGGGCGGCGGCTTCATCGCCGGCCTGGTCGCGGCGGTCGCGCTCCTGATGCAGTACATGGCGCTCGGCCAGACGCGCGCCGAGTCGCGGCTGCGCACCGACTACTCGCGCTGGATCGGCGCCGGGCTCGGCATCGCCGGCCTGACCGGCCTGGGCGCCTTCTTCCTGGGACGGCCGTTCCTCACCAGCGCGCACGGCCATCCGGCGGTCCCGATCCTCGGCGAGATCCCGCTCGCCAGCGCGGCGCTGTTCGACCTCGGCGTGTTCCTGGTGGTCGTCGGTGCGACCCTGCTCACGCTCTCGGCGCTCGGCAATGCGACCAAGCACGGCGCGGACAGCGACGCACTGCCGCAGGAGGGGCGCTGATGGAATTCCTCGTCGCATCCGGCATCGGGCTGGTCACTGCCGCGGGCCTCTACCTGCTGCTGCGCGGCCGCACGTTCCCGGTGGTGCTCGGCCTCACGCTGCTCTCGTATGCCGTCAACGTGTTCATCTTCGCGATGGGCGGGCTCACCATCGGTCAGCCGCCGATCCTCGCGGCCGGCGAATCCGGCTACGCGGACCCGCTGCCGCAGGCGCTGGTGCTGACCGCGATCGTGATCGGCTTCGCGACCACCGG
>CAZKHE010000209.1:0-4009 GCA_964552535.1 uncultured Enterobacteriaceae bacterium
GCACCTCGTAGTTGCCGGGCCGCTCCACGTCGCCGGACACCGAGAAGATCTTGGTACCGCCGTTGTTCGGCTTGCCGAGCTCCAGGAACTTGTCCCCGCCGTTCACGATGATCCACGGCACCGCGGCGAAGGTCTCGGTGTTGTTGATCGTGGTCGGCTTGCCGTACAGGCCGTAGCTCGCCGGAAACGGGGGCTTGAAGCGGGGCTGACCCTTCTTGCCTTCCAGGGATTCCAGCAGCGCCGTCTCCTCGCCGCAGATGTACGCGCCGTAGCCGTGATGCGCGTGGAGCTCGAAATCCACCCCCGAGCCCAGGATGTTCTTGCCGAGGTAGCCCGCGGCGCGCGCTTCCTCCAGCGCCTCCTCGAAGCGCTCGTACACCTCGAAGATCTCGCCGTGGATGTAGTTGTACCCGACCGTCGCGCCGATGGCGTAGCCGGCGATGGCCATGCCCTCGATGACGATGTGCGGGTTGTAGCGCAGGATGTCGCGGTCCTTGAACGTGCCCGGCTCGCCCTCGTCGGAGTTGCAGACCAGGTACTTCTGCCCCGGGAAGCTGCGCGGCATGAAGCTCCACTTCAGGCCGGTCGGGAAACCCGCGCCGCCGCGGCCGCGCAAGGCCGACTTCTTGAGCTCGGCGATCACCGCCTCGGGCGGCATCTTCTCGTTCAGGATCTTCCTGAGCGCCTGGTAGCCGCCGCGCGCCTCGTAGTCCTTGAGACGCCAGTTGAGGCCGTCGAGGCCCTTGAGGATCAGCGCGTCCGGACCGTAGAGGTCCGTCGGGAACGGAGGATACGACGTCCTCATTGCCCCAGCTCCTTCAGCATCTGGTCGATCTTCTCCGGCGTCATGCCGGGCAGCATCTTCCGGTTGTTCACCAGCAGCACGGGCGAATCCCCGCAGGCGCCGAAGCACTCCCCTTCCCTGAGGGTGAACTTGCCGTCCGGCGTGGTCTCGTTCCAGCCGATGCCCAGGCGGCGCTTGAGGTGCTCCGCGGCCTCGCTGGCGCCGGAGAGCGCGCACGGCAGGTTGGTGCAGAGCGTCAGCTTGCACTTCCCCTTCGGCTGCAGGTCGTACATGGTGTAGAAGGTCGCGACCTCGTAGGCCGCCACCGGCGGCATGCCGAGGTAGCTCGCCACGAACTCGATGGTCTCGTTGGCGAGATGGCCCTTCTCGTCCTGCGCGATGGCGAGCGCGGACATGATCGCCGACTGCTTCTGGTCGGCGGGGTACTTCGCGATCTCGCGATCGATCTTCTTCAGTGCGGCTTCGGTCAGCATCAGCGGTCGATCTCGCCGAACACGATGTCCATGGTGCCGATGATCGCCACGGCGTCGGCGATCATGTGGCCCTTCGCGATCTCGTCCATCGCCGCGAGGTGCGGATAGCCGGGCGCGCGGATCTTCAGGCGATAGGGCTTGTTGGCGCCGTCCGAGATGAAGTAGATCCCGAACTCGCCCTTCGGATGCTCCACCGCGGCGTAGCTCTCGCCCGCCGGGACGTGGATGCCCTCCGTGAAGAGCTTGAAGTGGTGGATCAGGTCTTCCATCCCCATCTTCATGTCCGTTCGCGGCGGCGGCGCGATCTTGTGGTTGTCGATGATCACCGGTCCCGGGTTCTTCCGCAGCCAGTCGATGCACTGGCGGATGATGCGGTTCGACTGGCGCATCTCCTCGACGCGCACGAGATATCTGTCGTAGCAATCGCCGTTCACGCCGACCGGCACGTCGAACTCCATGCGGTCGTACACCTCGTACGGCTGCTTCTTGCGCAGGTCCCAGGCGATGCCCGACCCGCGCAGCATCGGGCCGGTGAAGCCGAGCGCCTGGGCCCGCTCGGGCGTGACGACGCCGATCCCGACGGTGCGCTGCTTCCAGATACGGTTATCGGTGAGGAGCGTCTCGTAGTCGTCGACGTAGCCCGGGAAGCGCTCGGTGAAGTCCTCGATGAAGTCGAGGAGCGACCCCTGGCGGTTCTTGTTGAGGCTGCGCACGTCCTTCTCGTCGCGCACCGGCGAGACCTGGTACTGGGGCATCGCTTCCGGCAGATCCCGGTACACGCCGCCCGGGCGGTAGTACGCCGCGTGCATGCGCGCGCCCGACACCGCCTCGTAGCAGTCCATCAGGTCCTCGCGCTCGCGGAAGCAGTACAGGAACATGGTCATCGCGCCGACGTCGAGCGCGTGCGCCCCCAGCCACAGCAGGTGGTTCAGGATGCGCGTGATCTCGTCGAACATCACGCGGATGTACTGCGCGCGGATCGGCACCTCGACGCCCAGCAGCTTCTCCATCGCGAGGCAGTACGCGTGCTCGTTGCACATCATGGACACGTAGTCGAGGCGGTCCATGTACGGCAGCGACTGGATGTACGTCTTGTGCTCGGCGAGCTTCTCGGTCGCGCGGTGCAGCAGCCCGATGTGCGGGTCGGCGCGCATGATGACCTCGCCGTCCAGCTCGAGGACGAGGCGCAGGACGCCGTGGGCGGCCGGGTGCTGGGGCCCGAAGTTGAGGGTGTAGTTCCGGATCTCTGCCATGGCTTACTGCTTCGCCGCCGGCCGCGCCGGGAAGCCCGCGTAGGTTTCCTCGCGGATGATGCGCGGCGTGATCTCGCGCGGCTCGATGGTCACGGGCTGGTAGATGACGCGCCGCTGCTCCGGGTCGTAGCGCATCTCCACGTGGCCGGACACCGGGAAGTCCTTGCGGAACGGATGGCCGACGAAGCCGTAGTCGGTGAGGATGCGGCGCAGGTCGGGGTGGCCTTCGAAGATGATGCCGAAGAGATCGAAGGCCTCGCGCTCGAACCAGTTGACCGCCGGCCAGACGTCGATCAGCGACGGCACCACCGGGAAATCGTCGTCGGGCGCGAAGGTACGCACCCGCACGCGCCAGTTGTGAGTGAGCGAAAGCAGGTGCACGACCACCGCGTAGCGCGCGCCGTCCCAGGCGCCGTCGCCGTAGGTGGAGTAGTCCACGCCGCAGAGGTCGATCATGAGTTCGAACGCGAGGGACGGGTCGTCCCGCAGCTTCGTCATCGCGTCCAGGTAGTCGGACGACTTGACGACGACGGTGATCTCGCCGAGCGCCGCTGTCTTCGACACGATGCGCTCCCCGAGCGCGGCGTCGAGCGCAGCCGACAGGGTTTCGAGCTTGCTGGCCATGCGTTCCTAGCGGGCGATGGTGTTGGTGCGGCGGATCTTGTTCTGCAGCTGCAGGATGCCGTACAGCAGCGCCTCGGCGGTCGGCGGGCAGCCCGGCACGTACACGTCCACCGGCACGATCCGGTCGCACCCGCGCACCACCGAATACGAGTAGTGGTAGTAGCCCCCGCCGTTGGCGCACGAACCCATCGAGATCACCCAGCGGGGCTCGGGCATCTGGTCGTACACCTTGCGCAGCGCGGGGGCCATCTTGTTGCACAGCGTCCCGGCGACGATCATCACGTCCGACTGGCGCGGGCTGGGGCGGAACACGATGCCGAAGCGGTCGAGGTCGTAGCGGGCGGCGCCGGCGTGCATCATCTCGACCGCGCAGCACGCGAGGCCGAAGGTCATCGGCCACATCGAGCCGTTGCGCGCCCAGTTGATGACCTTGTCGGCCGTGGTGGTGATGAACCCTTCCTGCAGTACGCCTTCGATTCCCATGGCTCTATCTCATTCCCACTCAAGGGCACCCTTCTTCCACTCGTAGATGAACCCGATCACGAGGATTCCAAGGAAGATCATCATCGAAACGAAACCGAACATGCCGATCTCGTTGAGCGTCACCGCCCACGGGAAGAGGAACGCGATCTCCAGGTCGAAGAGGATGAAGAGGATCGCGACCAGGTAGTAGCGCACGTCGAACTTCATGCGCGCGTCCTCGAACGCCTCGAAGCCGCACTCGTAGGGCGACAGCTTCTCGCTGTCCGGTCGGCGCGGACCGAGCAGCCAGCCGAGGGACAGGAGGATGCCGGAGAAGACCAGTCCGACGACGATGAACAGCAGAACCGGGTAGTACTCAGCGAGCACGGGCG
>CAZKHE010000210.1:0-3672 GCA_964552535.1 uncultured Enterobacteriaceae bacterium
GTTGGGCAACGACTGGTGGGTCGGTGCCGAGTTGTTTTTCGAGTTCTTGCCAGTGGCGGTCTTCGAACCGGTCCAGACCAGCGGCCGCTGCCGCCGCCCGGGCATAGACGTAGCAATCCAAGGCCTCGTTGCGTTCGCGCATCTTTTGCCATTCGCGGTGGGCAAAGCCGTTGCGGTCACGCCGGGTGATCAACTGCTCGGCACAGAGCTGCTGCAGGTATTCCGCGTCGACCTTGGGCAGGTGCACGAAGCCGGCAGGGTAGATCGGCGTGATGCCGTCTTCCGCGACCTCGGCGCCTTTGCGCAGGTTGTTGTAGAACTCCAGCTTGGCAATGCCGCCGGCCACTGGAAACACCTTGATGCCCCGGCGCAGCTTCTTTCCGCTGGCAGTCGCATCCACCGCCGTGGGCGTGCCGATCAGCGCCGCGCCACCAGCAATGCCCTTGATCGGCATGAGCCGGGCATCGCGCACCCCACGCACGAAGGCGTAGGCCTCCTGGGTGGCGTAGCCGGTGTCCAGCGCCAGGCGCGCCAGACTCAGTTGGCAACCACCGCTGTGGGTCCAGGTCTCACCCATGAGCTTGGCGAGAGCCGACCAGACCTCGGTGCGAGCGGTGTCACCCATCAAGATCCGGTGCTCCACCAACCAGGCGGCCTTGCCCCGCCCGAACGCCCAGACCGAAACTTCGATGCGGTCCTTCTGGACGTCGGCACCGGCGGTGAGCAACAAACCGCCCGCGGGCACTGTGCCGATGCGATAGTCCTCCCGGCGCTCCAGCAGGCGCTGCCAATCCGGCGCCTCGCCCTCTTCGACCCAGGTCTCACCCAGTTCGGTGTTCTTGAAGGTCTTGATGGCCGACGCCGACCGACTGTCTGACATCGCAGCCGATTCCCAGGCCCGCGCGATCTCGATCCAGCTGCGCCAGCCCACCGGGCTGTACAGGCTAGAGAGGTGAAACCCGGCCGTACGGCCCGCTTGTTCTGGTGCGCAGGCCTGCCACTGGCCGTTGTCCAGCATCCAGGTCTTGTGGTGCTCGGCGATCGGCTGGCTGCAAGATTCACAGATGTAGGCCGCCGTTTCCGGCTGGCCCCGCTCCCAGCGCAGTTGCTCAAACCGCAGCCACTGGCGGTGGTCGCAATGCGGACACGGCACGAAGTAGCGTCGCTGGTCAGATGCCTCGAACTCGCGCTCCACCGCACTGGCCCCGGCAATCGTCGGGGTCGAGACGATCAGGATCTTGCGCCGCGCAAAGGTTCGGGTGCGCGCCTCTGCCAGCGAGATCGCGTCGCCTTCGCCTTCCACATCCAGCGGGTAGCCATCGACCTCATCGAGGAACAGGTAGCGCACCGGCATGGAACGCAGGCCCACCGCGCTGTTGGCACCGGTCATCACCAGCACGCCGCCATGGAACTCCTTGGCGAGAATCGTATTGCCCGAATCGCGGCTGCGCGCCGGGGCGATGCGCTCCTGGATGGCGGGGCTTTCCTCGATCAGCGCGTCGATGCGCTGCTTGGAGGCCCGTTTGGCCATCTCGACCGTGGGCCACACCGCCATCATCGGGCCCGGGGCATGGTGGATCACATAGCCCACCCAGTTCAGGCCCAGTTCGGTGCCGCCCACCTGCGCGCCTTTCATGAACACCACCCGCTCGATCGGTGACATGGGCGACAAGCAATCCATGATCTCGCGCAGGTAGGGCGTGCGGCTGGTGCGCCAGCGGCCTGGTTCGGAGGCGGCCTTGCTGGAGAGCACGCGGTGCTTGTCGGCCCATTCGGAGACGGTCAGCAGCGGATCGGGGGTCAGGCCTTCGCGCCAGGCGCGCTCGATGGCGTCCCAGCCTTCGTAGTAAATCTCTTCCATCATCAATCCACTGATCAGTCCACTTTCGGCTGCAGGTCGCCCAGGTCCTGCAGTTGCTGACGCACGGCGGTGTCCAGCGCCACATGCAAGGCATGCGGATCGACACCGAGTCCGGCGGCCATCTGTGACGAAATGCGTGCCGGCCAGTTGAGCCAGGCATCGCGCTCAGCACGGGCCAGCTTGAACACATGGGCCACGGCCTGTGACCGATCGACCAGTTCGCCCTTCAAGCGGGCCAGGCGCACCTTGTTGGTCTGCGCTTTGACCACCTCGTTGACGGTACGCGCCTGAAGCAGCGAAGTGCCACCCGATGACAACGCCGGGGTGGGCGGCTCTGGCGCGTCACGCAGAACCTTTGCGGAAGCCTGCGGAATCTCGCGGGCAGATACGGAAACCTGCGGGGCCGGTTTGTCACTGGCGACATCTGCCACCGACCGTCGGGTCGGTGTGGTGTTGGCTGCCCACTGGGCATCGGCTACCACCGGATCGATGGTGCCGTCCGGCAGCTGGCTGATGCGCCCGGTGTCGATGGCCTTCTTGACGGCCACGTGCGACACGCCGCGATGGCGCGCGTAGGCGCGAATGGACAGTCCCATGGTGTAGATCTACTCAGTGCAAGTGGGTGGCCTCCTGGAGGTAGGGGTCAGGCAAAGGCGAGTGAATCACCCGGGATTAAAAAGCGCTTGGCTTCTGGGGCGCACAGCGCGTGAATGCGGATGTCGATTGACAAGCAACCCACCAAGGAGCCCCACATGGCCAAACCCAAGCAACCCACCGCACTCTCCCCTGACGAGATCGAGCTCTTGCTCGAATCGATTGCCCTGGACCACCTGTTCATCGAAACGCTGGTGACCCAGCACAGTGACCGCCTGGACTTCCATGACGTGAGCGTCTGGGGTGTCAAAAGCGCCTTGCAAGCTGCGTTTGATGCTGGATTGCGTGCCGCCGGCGGAAGCCCAAAGCAGGCTGTGCAGCGCACGCACAAGGCCACCGCAGCCAATCGAATCAGCGGCAACGGCAGCACCGCCGTCCTGCAAGCGTGAGGGCACCATGACCACCGCACTCAACCCCAACCAGCAGGCCATCCTGGAGCACGCCGTACAACACAGCGGCGGCAAGATCGCCTGGTTCCCCGAGCACATCAAGGGCGGCGCTCGCGCCAAAGTGCTCGAAAGCTTATTCAAACGTGCCCTGATCACGCCTGACGGCGATGACTGGGTGGTGGCCGCCGAGGGTTATGACGCCCTGGGCCTGCCCCGACCGGGCGCCTTGCCACCCACCATCACGCTGGACGATCCAGAGCTGGAGGCCGATGTCGCCAGTGCAGAGGCCAGTTGGCAACAGCCCGCCAAGGACAAGCCGGTTCGCACCCGCGCCGACAGCAAGCAGGCCCTGGTCATCGGCCTGCTGCAACGCCCCGAGGGCGCCACCATCGCGCAGATCATGGAAGCCACGGGCTGGCAACAGCACACCGTGCGCGGGACCCTGGCCGGCACGCTCAAGAAGCGTTTGGGGCTGACCATCACATCAGCCAAGGATGCCGGTGGTAAGCGCGTTTACCGCATCGAGTCCACTGTCAATGCCACCGCCACTGAATCGGAGGCCGCATGAACGCCCGCCCCAACTTGGCGCGCCTCGATGAACTCGGGCAGCGCCTGGCCGACCAGGCGTTTCACACCCTGATCAGCCTTTGCCCCGAAATCCGCAGCGCCAGCCCGGCGCGCCAGGAGGCGGTGTGTGCCGCGATGCGCGCCAAGGTGGCACCAAGCATCGACCGCCTGCTCGAAGACGCGCGGCTCGCGCCCTGTTTG
>CAZKHE010000211.1:0-3584 GCA_964552535.1 uncultured Enterobacteriaceae bacterium
CGCGCGCCAATCCCAACCGGCTCTCCTACGCGAGCGTGGGCATCGGTACGCCGCACCACCTGGGCATGGAGCTCTTCCGGTCCCTCACCGGCACGACCATGACGCACGTGCCCTACAAGGGCTCGGTGCCGGCGCTCACCGACACCGCGACCGGCCAGACGCAGCTCATGATGGCCACGATCAATGCTGCCATGCCGTTCATGCAGGGCAACCGGCTGCGCGCACTGGGCGTGGGGGAACGGCAGCGGCTCGCGTCCATGAAGGACCTGCCCACCATCGCGGAGGCCGGCGTGCCGGGATTCGAGCTCACCGCCTGGTACGCAATCCTCGCGCCCGCCGCGACGCCGCCCGACGTCCAGCGCAAGCTGTCCGATGCGCTGCTTGCCGCCATCCGGGAGCCGGACTCGCGCGAGCGGCTGCTGCCCGCCGGCTTCGAGATCATGCCCGGGACCCCCGCGGAACTGCGGAGCCTGATCGCAACCGACTACGAGCAGTGGGGCCGGGTGGTCCGCAGCGCCGCGATCAAGCCCGAGTGATCCCAACGCAGTCCTCCGCCGGCGCGCGCGTGCCGGCTTCTGAAGCAGGCACCGCATGAGGGCACGAAGGACGAGCGCGGAAGACTGGATCTACCGCCTGCCCGAGATGGTGGCGGCGCTCGACCTCATGCTCCTGATGCTGCTCGTCGCCGCCGACGTCACCGGCCGCTATCTCTTCAACAAGCCGATCTCCGGCGGCTACGAGCTGGTGCAGCTCCTCATGGGCGTGCTGGTGTTCTCCGCCCTGCCGGTGATCAGCCGTACCAACGAGCACATCACCATCGGCCTGTTCGATCCCTACTTCAAGGGCGCCGCCGACCGCATCCGCCGCGTCTTCGTGCATCTCTTCTCCGCGGCGGTGCTGTCGTTCCTCGCGTGGCGCCTGGCCACCCACGCGGGCAAGCTCGCGGCCAACGGCGACACGACGCCGGTGCTGGCACTGCCGCTGGCGCCCATCGGCTGGTTCATGACGGTGATGGCGGGGCTGTCGGTGCTCTCGCTGCTGGTCCTGGTCTTCCGTTCGGCGCGGGGAGGGCGATGATCTACGGCCTCGCCGGCTTCGCCGTCCTCTTCGTCCTGCTGTTCCTGAGCGTCCCGATCGCCTTCGGGCTCGTGCTCGTCGGCTTCGTCGGCTTCGGCCTGATCCAGGGCTGGGCGCCCGCGCTGCACATGGTCGGGCAGATCGCGTTCTCCACCGTGCTCAACGAGGAGATGTCGGTCATCCCGCTGTTCATCCTGATGGGCAGCTTCATCGCGGCGGCGCGCCTCTCGGACGACCTCTATGCGGCGGCGAATGCGCTCGTCGGCCACCTTCGCGGCGGCCTCTCCATGGCGACCGTGCTGGCCTGCGCGGGCTTCTCCAGCGTCTGCGGCTCGAGCTTCGCGACCGCCGCCACGATGAGCAAGGTGGCGCTCCCCCCGATGCGCCGTTACCGCTACGCCGACTCGCTCGCCACCGCGAGCATCGCCGCCGGGGCGACGCTGGGCGTGATGATCCCGCCGTCGGTCCCGCTTCTGCTGTACGGCATCATGACCCGCACCGACGTGAGCGAGCTCTTCGTAGCGGGCGTCGTGCCGGGGCTCCTCGGCGCGCTGCTCTACATCGGCGCCGTATATCTCACCGCGCTGCGCAACCCGGCGGCGGCTCCGCCCGGCGAACGGGTGCCGTCCGCCGACGCCCGGCGCGCGGTGGGGCGCGTGTGGGCCGTGGTGCTGCTGTTCCTGTTCATCATCGGCGGTCTCTACTTCGGCATCTTCACACCGACCGAGGGGGCGGGGGTCGGGGCGTTCCTCGCATTCGCGTTCGCGCTGGCGCGGCGGGGGCTCTCCCTGCGCAGCGGCTTCGAGGTGCTGCTCGACGCAGCGAAGACCACCGCGGTGATCCTGTTCCTGCTGATCGGCGCGCTGGTCTTCTCGAACTTCCTCGACATCGCCGGGCTGCCCAAGGCGCTCGCGAACGTCCTGACCGGCGCCGAGCTCGCCCCGTTGATGGTGATCGTGCTGATCCTGCTGATCTATCTCGTGCTCGGCTGCGTGCTCGACAGCATGTCGATGCTCTTCCTCACCGTGCCGCTCTTCTACCCGATCGTGAGCGGCCTGGGGTTCGACCTCGTGTGGTTCGGCATCCTGGTGGTGACCATGATCGAGGTGAGCCTCATCACCCCGCCGGTGGGCCTCAACGTGTTCGTGATGAACGCGGTCAATCCGGACGTGCCGACGCGCACCATCTTCCGCGGCGTGCTGCCGTTCGTCCTCGCCGATCTCGTGCGCGTCGGCCTGCTCGTGGCGGTGCCCGCCATCGTGCTGTTCCTCCCCAACCTGATGAAGTAGCCGTGGGACAGGTCAAGAAGCCCGAGGTCGAGGAGGCGATCAAGCGCTCCGCGTTCCGGCTCTTCGCGAAGAAGGGGTACGCGGCCACCACGCTCGCGCAGATCGCCGCGAAGGCGGGCGTCTCCACCGCCAACGTGTACGTGTACTTCGGCTCCAAGCTGGAGATCCTCTACGCGATCTACGATCCGTGGATGCGCGAGCGGCTCTCGCGGCTCGAGCGCGAGCTGGACGGCATGGAGGGCGCGCACGCGCGCATCCGGCACATCCTCGCCACCATCTGGCGCGACATCCCCGCCGAGGAGAACGGCTTCGTCCACAACATCATGCAGGCGATCACCGCCTACGAGCCCGGCACCGGCTATCGCCCGACGCTGCTGAAGTGGATGGAGGCCCGCATCGACGCCATGATCCGCGGGTCGCTGCCGCCGGCGCGCCGGCGAGCACTGGGCGAGGCGCAGCTCGCGCACCTCGTGGTGATGGCCTTCGACGGGTTCATCCTGTACCGGCGTCTCAATCCGGCGCGGCCGTGCGACGACGCGACGCTCGACCTGGTTGCACGTCTGCTCGCCGGGCCGCCCACCGGGCGCCCGCGTGGGGCGGTCTCCGCCACGGCCCGCACGCGCCGGGCATAGGCGGGGATTTGCGCTGTGCCGGGGCTGCGCAGTCCCTCGCGCCCGCGACCCGCGCGAGGCTCACCGCGCAGTACCCGCACGACCGGGCGACCGGTTACGCGGTGGGCCAGATCCGCGGCGCCCTCAGCCTGAAGCGTCCGCTCTGAGGAACCGCTTCGGCGCGACGCCGGGCGGCCGGGAGGCGTCACCCCGGTAGCCCGCACGCCTGGACATCCCTAGAATGGCCGCATTCGCGGTCAACAACCAGGGAGAGCCGTCGCCATGCGCATCGTCCGCATCGTCCAGCGTTTACTCGCCGCCGTCCTGCTCGCCGCGGCAGTCGCCCCGGCTGCCGCGCAGGAGTGGCCCTCCCGGCGCATCACGCTGATCGTGCCGTTCCCGCCCGGCGGCGCGAGCGACGTGATCGCGCGCCTGATCGCACAGCCGCTCTCCGACCAGCTCAAGCAGCCGGTCATCGTCGACAACAAGCCCGGGGGCGGCACCACCATCGGCGCGCGCACGGTGCTCAACGCGAACGACGGCTTCCACACGCTGTTCATCTCCAACAGCGCGCCGATCTCCATCGCGCCGTTCCTGTTCGACACGC
>CAZKHE010000212.1:0-3546 GCA_964552535.1 uncultured Enterobacteriaceae bacterium
GTGGTGCCAGTCCGCGCTCGCCTGGTATCTCGTCAACACCGACAACGCGGCGCTGCGCGAGCGGCTGCTCGGACCGGTGATGCGCGGCGAGATCCTCGGCGGCACCGGCCTCTCCAACCTGATGAAGAACTGCGCCGAGATCGAGGAACTGCGCCTCAAGGCGAAGCGCGTCGAGGGCGGCTACGTGGTCAACGGCGTGCTGCCGTGGGTCTCGAACCTCGGCGCCGATCACTGGTTCGGCGTCGGCATCGCGGTCGAAGGCATGGGCACGCTGCTCGCCGCCGTCCATGGCGGCCAGCCGGGCCTGAACATGGTGCAGAACGCGCACTTCGTGGCGCTGGAAGGCACGCGCACCTTCGCCTGCCAGTTCCGGAACGTCTTCGTGCCCGACGCCGAAGTGCTCGCGCATCCGGCCGAGTTCGCCGAGTTCGTCCGCCGCATCAAGCCGGGCTTCGTCACCATGCAGTGCGGGATCGCGCTCGGGCTGATCGAGGACTGCGTCGCGATCATGCGCGAGTCCGACGAGACGCACGCGCACGTGAACCGGTACCTGGACGACCAGGCCGAGGACCTCGCGGCCGAGCTCGCGACGGCGCGGAGCGCCATCTACGACCTCGCGGCGCGCATTTCGGCGAAGGCGCCGGTCACGCCGAAGGAAGTCCTGGGCCTGCGCGCCGCCGGCTCGGAGCTCGCGCTGAAGGCGTCCAACGCCGCGATGCTGCATTCGGGCGCCAAGGGCTACCTCATCCGCAACCCGGCGCAGCGCCGCGTGCGCGAGGCGATCTTCGTCGCCATCGTCACGCCCGCGCTGAAGCACCTCCGGAAGGAGCTCGCCGCGCTCGACGAGAAGGCCGCCGCGTGATGGAGACCGCCGTCGACACGCGCAAGTGGATCTGCAAGACCTGCAACTGGATCTACGACGAGGCCGTCGGCATGCCGGAGGACGGCATCCCGGCGGGCACGCGGTTCGAGGACATCGACGAGGACTGGTTCTGCCCGGAGTGCGGGGTAGGCAAGGACGACTTCAAACCACTGACGAAGTGAGGGCCCGATGAGCGCGTTCTCCGATCCGTTCGACCCGCAATCCCACCGCGGCTGCACCTGCGGCCGTCACGCCAGCCAGGCGGCGCACGACCTCGACGCAACCGAGTCGGCCCGGCGGCTGATGGAGCAGGCGCTGCTGCGCGCCGCCATTCCGCACGCCGCGCAGCGGCGCGCGTTCCTGCGCGCCGTCGGCGCCGGCGCCGCTGCCGCTGCGCTGTCGGCGGTGATCCCCGGCGGCGCCATCGAGGCGCTCGCCGCGCTGGAGAAGACCGGCCCGCTGGAGAAGAAGGACGTGAAGATCGGCTTCCTGCCGATCACCTGCGCCACGCCGATCATCTTCGCGCACGCCGCCGGCCTGTACGCCAAGGAAGGGCTCAACGTCACGCTGCTCAAGACCGCCGGCTGGGCGGTGGTGCGCGACAAGACGCTCTCCGGCGAGTACGACGCGTCGCACATGCTCTCGCCGATGCCGCTGGCGATCACGGTGGGCGCCGGCTCGACGGCGGTGCCGATGGTCATGCCGGCCATCGAGAACGTGAACGGCAACGCCATCACGCTGCACACCAAGCACAAGGACCGGCGCGACCCGAAGACCTGGAAGGGCATGAAGTTCGCCATCCCCTTCGACTACTCGATGCACAACTTCCTGCTGCGCCACTACCTGGCGGCGAACGGCGTGGACCCGGACAAGGACGTGCAGCTGCGCGTCATGGCGCCGCCGGACATGGTGGCCGCCCTCAAGTCGGACAACATCGACGGCTTCATCGTCGCCGAACCGTTCAACCAGCGGGCGGTGTTCGAGGGCGTGGGCTTCATCCACATGCTCACCAGCGAGATCTGGGACGGCCATCCCTGCTGCGCCTTCGCCGCCACCGCGGCTTTCGCGCAGCAGAACCCGAATACCTTCACCGCCATCGTCCGCGCGCTGATGCACGCCACGCGCTTCGCCTCCAACCCGGAGAACCGCAAGGGCGTGGCGCAGATGATCGCGCCGCAGGCGTACCTCAACCAGCCGCAGACGGTGGTCGAGCAGGTGCTGACGGGCCGCTTCGCCGACGGACTGGGAAACGTGCGCGACGTGCCGACGCGCATCGACTTCGATCCGTTCCCCTGGCATTCGATGGCGGTGTGGATGCTCGCGCAGATGAAGCGCTGGGGCTACGTGAAGCAGGACCTCAACTACCGCGAGATCGCGGAGAAGGTCTTCCTCGCCACCGATGCGCGCAAGCGCATGGCCGAGCTTGGTTTCGACGTGCCGAAGAGCAACTTCAAGAAGCACGTGATCCTCGGCAAGCCGTTCGACGCCACCCAGCCGATCGGTGTTGCCGCCGTGAACTGATCCGCGACGGTGCGGTGTTGAGGCCCCGCGCACCAACACCGTGCCGAAAAGCGCGTCGATCCGCGGTCTCGCCTCTCGTGCACCAGCGCGGCACGCATTGGCACGTTTGGTGCAGAGCGGTGCCGCGTCCAACAGGGAGTCCACCATCATGTCCGGTCTGAAGAACCCGTTCGATTCCGAAGTGCGCCTCGGCGCCTGCAGCTGCGGCCACCATGCGACCCAGGCCGAGCACGAGGCCGCGCACGCTTCGGCTGCCGCGGTGCCGGACGACACCGAGGCGATGAACCGCCGGGTGCTCGAGTCCGCCGCGATGCGCGCGCTCTTCCCGCGCGACGAGACGCGGCGCCGCTTCCTGCGCGCCGTGGGCGCCTCCACCGCGTTCTCCGCCATCTCGAGCCTCATTCCCTTCGGCGCACTCGAGGCGATGGCGCAGGAAAAGGGGCCGCTGGAGAAGAAGAACCTGAAGGTGGGCTTCATTCCCATCACCTGCTCCACGCCGGTGATCATGGCGCACCCGCTCGGCTTCTACCGCCGCCAGGGGCTCGAGGTGGACGTGGTGAAGACGGCCGGCTGGGCGCTGATCCGCGACAAGATGCTCAACAAGGAGTACGACGCGACGCACTTCCTGTCGCCGATGCCGCTCGCCATCTCCATGGGCGTGGGCTCGACCGCGACGCCGATGAACGTCGCCACCATCCAGAACACCAACGGCCAGGCGATCACCCTCTCGGTGAAGCACAAGGACAAGCGCGACCCGAAGCAGTGGAAGGGCTTCAAGTTCGCCGTCCCGTTCGACTACTCCATGCACAACTTCCTGCTGCGCTACTACGTGGCGGAGCACGGGCTCGATCCCGACAAGGACATCCAGATCCGCGTGGTGCCGCCGCCCGAGATGGTGGCGAACCTGCGCGCGGGCAACATCGACGGCTTCCTCGGCCCCGACCCGTTCAACCAGCGCGCGGTGTACGACGAGGTGGGGTTCATCCACATCCTGACGAAGGAGCTGTGGGACGGCCATCCGTGCTGCGCGTTCGGCACCTCCACGCAGTTCATCAAGGAGAACCCCAACACCTTCGCCGCGCTCTATCGCGCCGTGCTCGAAGCCGCCAAGATGGCGCGCGATCCGGCCAACCGGCCGCTGATCGCCAAGGTGATCTCGCCCG
>CAZKHE010000213.1:0-3524 GCA_964552535.1 uncultured Enterobacteriaceae bacterium
GAAGATCCCGGTCACGGTGCTGTCGCGCTGCCTGCAGTTCAACCTGAAGCAGATGGCGCCCGGCAACATCGTTGCCCATCTCGCGCGCATCCTCGGCGAGGAGGCGATCGACGCCGAGCCCGAGGCGCTGCGCCTGCTCGCCCAGGCCGCGCGCGGCAGCATGCGCGACGCGCTGTCCCTGCTGGACCAGGCGATCGCGTACTCGGCCGGGGCGGTCTCGGAAGAGGCCGTGCGCGGGATGCTCGGCACGGTGGACCAGACGTACCTGTTCCGCGTCCTGGAGGCCGTTGCGGCGGCCGATGCCGCCGGGGCCATCGCGGTCGCGGACGAACTGGAGACCCGCAGCGCCTCCTTCGACGGCGCGCTGGAGGACCTCGCCACGCTGCTGCATCGCACGGCGCTCGTCCAGCTGGCCCCCGAGGCGCTCGCGGACGATCTGCCGGAGCGCGAGCGCATCGCGTCGCTGGCGGCGGCGATCGATCCGGAAACGGTACAGCTCTACTATCAGATCGCCATCCAGGCGCGGCAGGACCTGCCGCTCGCGCCGGACGAGTACGCGGGGTTCACCATGGCGATCCTGCGGATGCTCGCGTTTGCGCCCGACGGTACGCCGGTGAAGGCCGCGCCTGCGCCGGCCCCGGCGCGCGCCGCGCCACGGCCCGGGACCATGTCGGCCGGGCGGCCGGTCGCGGCCGCCGCTGCCGCCCCTGATGCGCCCGCCGGGACGTTCGACGGCGACTGGCCCGCGCTGGTGCGGCGCCTGCCGCTCGCGGGCCTCGCGAAGCAACTCGGCGAGCGCTGCGAGCTGGTGTCGCACGCGGGCGCCCGGTTCGACCTCGTGCTCTCCGACGAGTACAAGCCGCTTGCCGCGCACGCCGACAAGCTGAAGGCGACGCTCACCCAATACCTGGGCCGGGCGGTCGCGTTGAACCTGAGCATCGGGGAGGTGAAGGGCAACACGGTGAACGCCATTGCCGAGGGCGAGCGCCGTGCGCGCCAGGCCGCGGCCGCGGCCGACATCGACGCCGACCCGTTCGTTCAGGCCCTGGTGTCCGGCTTCGACGGCCGGATCGAATCCGTCAAACCCGCGACATAGGGAAGAACGACCATGATGAAAGGTCAGCTTGCCGGCCTGATGAAACAGGCGCAGCAGATGCAGGAGAACATGCGCAAGATGCAGGAGCAGCTTGCCACCGTGGAAGTCGAGGGCCAGGCCGGTGCCGGCCTCGTCAAGGTGGTGATGACGTGCAAGCACGACGTCAAGCGCGTGACCATCGATCCGTCGCTGCTCGGCGACGACAAGGACATGATCGAGGACCTCGTGGCCGCCGCGGTCAACGACGCCGTGCGCCGCGTGGAAGCGACGGTGCAGGAGAAGATGTCCGGCTTCACCGCCGGCCTCGGGCTCCCGCCGGGGATGAAGCTGCCGTTCTAGATGAAGTCTCCGTCCAGCCTCGAGGAGCTCATCGAGGCGCTGCGCTGCCTGCCGGGTGTGGGTCCCAAGTCGGCGAGCCGCATGGCCTATCACCTGTTGCAGTACGACCGCGCCGGGGCGGAGCGCCTGGGCGTGGCGATGGCGCGTGCCCTGCAGTCGATCCGCCGCTGCGCGCGCTGCAACACCTTCACCGAGGACGAGATCTGCGCGCTCTGCGCCTCTCCCAAGCGTGACCCGTCCTCGCTGTGCGTCGTCGAGACGCCGGCGGACCTCGGCATGATGGAGCAGACCATGGCGTACAACGGTCTTTACTTCGTGCTCATGGGGCGCCTCTCGCCCCTCGACGGGGTGGGGCCGAAGGACATCGGGCTGGACGTGCTGCAGAAGCGCGCGACCGACGGCGTGGTGAAGGAAGTGGTGATCGCGACCAACTTCACCAACGAAGGCGAGGCCACCGCGCACTACATCGGCGAGATGCTGAAGAACCGCGGCCTCGCCATCACGCGCATCGCGCGCGGCATTCCCGTCGGCGGCGAGCTCGAATACGTGGACGCCGGGACGATCGCGCAGGCGTTCTACGAGCGCCGTCCGGTCTGACGGGCGCCCCTAGAAGAGCGCGAGCTGCGGTCCCGACCGTGGCGGCGTGAAGCGCGAGGTATCCAGCGGAGGCCGCTCGGTCTCCAGGCCAAGGCGCTGTACGGCGACGCGGAAGCGCCTGGCGATGAGCTCGGCGAAGGGGCCGGTGCCGGTCTGGCGCACGCCCCAACGCGTGTCGTAGTCCCGTCCGCCACGCATCTGCCGGACCAGGCTCATCACGTGGCCGGCCTTCAGTGGGTAATGGGTGTCGAGCCACTCCCGGAACAGGGGCGCCACTTCGTTGGGCAGCCGGAGCAGGATATAGCCCGCACTCGTCGCGCCGGCGTCCCGGGCGCGTTCCAGGATCTCTTCGATGTAGCGGTCGCTGATGAACGGGATCACCGGCGCCACCATCACGCCTACGGGAATGCCCGCCTCGCTGAGGCGTCGGATGGCCTCGATGCGACGACGCGGAGCAGAGGCCCTCGGCTCCAGCGTGCGGGACAGGGTCCCGTCCCAGGTGGTGACCGAGACATAGGCGCGCGCCAGGTTGCGGGCGGCCATGGGCGCAATGAGATCGATGTCGCGTTCGATCAGCGCGTTCTTGGTGATGACCGTGAAGGGGTGGGCGCATTCGGCGAGCACCTCGAGGACCGAGCGGGTGATCGCCAGCTTGCGCTCCACCGGCTGGTAGGGGTCGGTGTTGCCGCCGATCGCGATGGGTGAGCAGGCGTAGCGCGGTGCCGCCAGCGCTTCGCGCAGCAGTCGCGCTGCATCGTGCTTGGCGAAGATGCGCGTCTCGAAATCCAATCCGGGTGAAAGTCCCAGATAGGCGTGCGCCGGGCGCGCGTAGCAGTAGATGCACCCGTGCTCGCAACCCTGGTACGGGTTGATCGACTGGTCGAAGGGAATGTCCGGCGAATCGTTGTGCGCGAGGATCGACCGGGCGTGCTCCCGGATGACGATGGTCGGCATCCGCAGCGGTGCCTGGTCGTCGTCGGGCCAGCCGTCGTCCTCGGCGGTCCGCTGCCAGCGCTCATAGCGGCCCTCGAGGTTGGAAGGGGCGCCACGGCCCTTGACCGGGCCGTCCTTCCCGCCTGCGGTGGACTTGAGCGCCATGCTGTAATTATAAACAGGTGTCTCGGGCCGAGGCGGAAGGGCTGCGCCGACCTCGGTCCCGCCGAACACTTGGATTTTCCGGGGGCGTCCCCAGATGCGTTGGGTGGTCGAGAAGGCGTGGCGAGAACGATCGAGCGGCCCGGATGGAAGTGCTCCGGCTCCTGCGTTTCTTGGTTCACTGAGCGTTGACATCGATAGGGCCGGGTGCCATAATCTTTGTCTCTGACGGACGCGGGGTGGAGCAGTCTGGCAGCTCGTCGGGCTCATAACCCGAAGGTCGTAGGTTCAAATCCTGCCCCCGCAACCAACCCTCTTTTCCGTAGGGCCTCCACGGAAAATCGCTCTTTAACAATCGAACAGCCGATAGGTGTGGGTGCTGGTCGAGCCGTTGGGT
>CAZKHE010000214.1:0-3470 GCA_964552535.1 uncultured Enterobacteriaceae bacterium
TCATCAAGAAGGCGCCGGTGTTCACCAAGGAGATCGCGCTGCTCGAGATCGACGGCACGATGAGCATCATCCGCACCGACCGCACCAAGGGCAAGCCGATCGCCGTCTCCGACGCGGGCGACTGGTCCGACTCGCAGAAACTGCTGTCGGAGTTCGCCAAGCTGAAGCCGGCGAACGACGTCAACGTGTACTTCACCAACCAGTACCTCTCCGAGCCGCCGTACCTGCCGAAGAAGTAGCGCATCGGGGCCGCCCGGCGGGCGGCCCCGCAACCCCCGCATTCCGAAGAAGAACCTGCAATGGACGAGCCCTTCATCCGGCTGCGCAACCTCGGCAAGACCTACACCACGAAGAACGGACGCGTGGAGGCGGTGGGCGAGGTCGACCTCGACATCGCGCGGTCGGAGTTCGTCGCCGTCGTCGGCCCGAGCGGCTGCGGCAAGACCACGATCCTCAAGATGCTCGCCGGCCTCGTGCCCTACACGGCGGGCACCATCACCATCGACGGCAAGGTGGTGGACCGGCCGCAGACCGACGTCGGCATCGTCTTCCAGGAGGCGATCCTGCTCGACTGGCGCGACGTGCTCTCCAACGTCATGCTGCAGACCGACATCCGGCGCATGGATCGCGCGGCGGGCGAGGCCTCGGCGCGCGCGCTGCTCAAGGCGACCGGGCTGGACGGCTTCGAGCACAAGAAGCCCTACGAGCTCTCCGGCGGCATGCGCCAGCGCGTCTCGGTGTGCCGGGCGCTGGTGCACGATCCGCCCCTCCTGCTCATGGACGAGCCGTTCGGCGCGCTCGACGCGCTCACCCGCGAGCAGATCTCGATGGACATCCAGCGGCTGTGGATGGAGAAGCGCAAGACCTGCCTGCTGATCACGCACAGCATTCCCGAGGCGGTGCTGCTCGCCGACCGGGTGGTGGTGATGAGCCCGCGACCGGGCCGCATCGTCGAGATCATCGACATCGACCTGCCGCGGCCGCGGCGGCTCGACAAGCTGCCGCCCGCCTTCAACGACTATGCCGGACGCATTCGCGACATCTTCAAGGCGAAGGGCGTCCTGGCGATGGATTGACGCCATGACCCCGCCGGTCTTCCGGGTCGCCGCCGTGGAGCTCTACGAGCGCCCGGTGGTGCTGCGCATGCCGTTCCGCTTCGGCGTCGTGACGCTCACCGAGGCGCCGCAGGTCTTCGTGCGTGCGCGCATCGCGCTGCCGGACGGGCGCGAGGGCTCGGGCGTGTCCGCGGAGATCCTCGCGCCCAAGTGGTTCGACAAGGACCTCGCCCTCAGCAACGAGGACAACTTCGACCAGCTCCGGCGCGCGCTGCGGCTGGCGGCCGACGCCTACACCGGCGACCGCACGCCGCGGGCGGCGTTCGGCCATTTCGCCGCGCACTACCGTGCGGTGCTCGCGGCGGGCGCGCGGCACGGCTTGAATGCGCTGGTCGCGAGCTTCGGGCCGGCGCAGCTCGACCGCGCGGTGGCCGACGCACTCTGCCGCCTGCTCGGCCGCTCCTTCTACGAGGCGGTGCGGGGCGGGCTGCTCGGAATCGATGCGTCGCTCACGCCGGACCTGGCGGGATTCGACCTCGCGCGCTTTCTCGGCGCCCTCGCACCGCGTGAGCGCATCGCCGCGCGCCACACCGTCGGGCTGGTGGACGTCATCGCCGGCCATCCGCGGCAGGTGAACGACGGCCTGCCCGAGTCGCTGGAGGAGGTGGTGGCGGCCTACGGCCACACCTGGTTCAAGCTCAAGGTGGGCGGCAACATCGAAGCCGACATCCTTCGCCTGAAGGAGATCGCCGCGGTCCTCGACGCGCCGGGCAAGCCCTACCAGTGCTCGCTCGACGGCAACGAGCAGTACGACGATCTCGACCAGCTCCTCGCGCTCTGGTACCGGATGCGCGCCGAGCCCGAGCTCGAGCGGCTCACCGAGAGCATCGCGTTCTTCGAGCAGCCGATCAACCGCAAGCATGCCCTGGACCGCGACGTGAGCCCGCTCACCGCCGCGAAGCCGGTGATCATCGACGAGTCCGACGCGGACCTCGACGCGTTCCCCACGGCGAAGCGCCTGGGCTACAGCGGGGTGTCGTCCAAGTGCTGCAAGGGCTTTTACAAGTCGCTGCTCAATCTCGCGCGCTGCGCGCAGTGGAATGCCGCCGGCGGCGGCTACTTCATGACCGGCGAGGACCTCACCACGCAGGCAGGCCTGGCCGTGCAGCAGGACCTGGCGCTGGTGTCGCTGATGGGCATGACGCACGTCGAGCGCAACGGCCACCACTACGCGAACGGCATGGCGGTGGCGCCGGCGGCGGAGCAGGCGGCCTTCCTCGCGGCGCATCCCGACGTCTATCATCGCGAGGACGGCGTCGTCCGGCTTGCCATTCGCAATGGCGAGCTGGCCATCGGCTCGCTGGCCTGCACCGGCTTCGCGAGCGCCGCACTGCCGGACTTCGCCGCGATGCAGCCATCCCCGGTCCCCAGGTTCGACGCAGGAGTCGCCGCATGAACCCATCGACCATCGTCGGCACCAACCACACGAGCTTCACGGTCTCCGATCTCGACCGGTCGATCGCGCTCTTTCGCGACGGGCTGGGCTTTGAGGTCACGTCGAAGGCGCCGCGCGATCCGAAGCTCGTTTCCGCCATCACCGGCGTGCCGGGGGCGGACGTCACCATCGCCTACGTGCGCGGACCGGGCCATTCGCTCGAGCTGATCGAGTACCGCGGCCCGGGCGACAAGGGCGCGGTGCGTCCGCGCCCGTGCGACACCGGCTTTGCGCACGTGGCATTCAACGTGCTGGACGTGGATGCCGCGCTCGCCGCGGTGAAGCCGTTCGGCGTCGAGCCGATCGCACCGCCGGTGGCGATCGACCAGGGGCCGAACAAGGGTCGGCGCGTGGTGTACACGCGGGACCCCGACGGCATCTGCATCGAGTTCATCGAGGTGGCGGCCGGAGTTTCGACATGAGGAGGCGCGCATGAAGCTCGACGACGCCCCGGTATCGCAGGCGGTTCGCGGCACGTACCGGGAGGATCGCAGCTACGAGTGGAACTACGACCACGGCCCGGTGTTCGAGGGCCTGTGGCCGGTGGTGCCGAAGACGAAGCCGAAGCGGTTTCTCGGCCTGTCGGTCGCCTCGCGCCTCGGCATTCCGGCGGGCCTGCTGCTCAACTCGCGCTGGATCGAGACCTACGCGCGCCTCGGCTTCGACATCCTCACCTACAAGACCGTGCGCTCCGGTGCCCGCAAGTGCTATCCGAAGCCGAACTGGCTGTACGTGCCGGATGCCGGTGCGCTGGACGACGCCAGGCGGGGCCTCCGTGCGGTTGCCGGGCGCGATCCCGACGCCGCGCGCGTGACGGCCACGGTGTCGTTCGGCATGCCGTCGAAAGCGCCCGAGGTCTGGATGGCCGATGTGGCGAAGGCGCGCGCCGCGCTCGGGCCGCGCCAGGTGCTGATCGTGTC
>CAZKHE010000215.1:0-3435 GCA_964552535.1 uncultured Enterobacteriaceae bacterium
ACACGTCGATGCCGGTCACCTTCAGCTTGGTGGAGACGAACGAGCCGGCGTAGCGTCCGATGCCGTACTGCGCGAGGTGGTTGGCCGCCACCTTCGCCATCTCGAACAGCGGCGCCACCAGGCCGTACGCGGTGCCGCGGTGGTTCACGCACTCGCCCACCGCGTAGATGCGCGGGTCGTAGGTCTGCATCGTGTCGGTGACCGCGATGCCGCGATGGCAGTGGAGGCCGGCGCGCTCGGCGAGCGCGGTGTTGGGCCGGATGCCGACCGCCATCACCACCAGCTCGGCGGGCAGCTCCTCGCCGGATGCGAGCTTCACCGCGCGCACGCGCCCGGCGTCGTCGCCGAGGATCGACTCGGTCTGCGTTTCCAGCCGGAACGCGAGGCCGCGCGCCGCCAGCGCCTGCTGGAGCAGGTCCGCCGCGGTGCGGTCGAGCTGGCGCTCCATCAGCCAAGGCATCAGGTGGACCACCGTGACCGCCATCCCGCGGGCGCGCAGGCCGTTGGCCGCCTCGAGGCCCAGCAGCCCGCCGCCGATCACCACCGCATGCCGGTAGTGCGCCGCCGCGGCGATCATCCGCTCCGTGTCGTCGATGTCGCGGTAGGCGATCACCCCCTCGAGGTCCTTGCCGGGCAGCGGCAGCATCACCGGGGTCGAGCCCGTCGCGAGCAGCACGCGGTCGTACGGCTCGGTGGTGCCGTCCTCGGCCACGACCAGGCGGCGCACGCGATCGATCTTCGCGACGCGCTTGCCGAGGTGCAGGCGGATGCCGTGGGCCGCGTACCAGTCGCGGTCGTTCAGGATGATGTCGGCGACGGTCTGCTCGCCCGCGAGCACCGGGGAGAGCAGGATGCGGTTGTAGTTCGGATACGGCTCGGCGCCGAACACGACGATGTCGTAGAGGTCGGGGCGGATCTCGAGCAGATGCTCGACGGTGCGGATGCCCGCCATGCCGTTGCCGACCACCACCAGCCGCATCCGGGCTCCGCCCGGACCGGGCGCTTCCATCTTCATCGCGCGGTCCTTCAGGCGGTGCCGGTCATCACGCCGGCCAGCGCGCCGTAGGTGGCGGTCCACGCGGCCTTCACCTGCGGGGTGAAGGCCGGACCGAGACCGGTCGCGAGCGTGTCGAGCAGCGCCGCGCCGACGGTGTCGTAGTCGGACGCCTTCACGCCGTAGCCGACGTGGCGTTCGCCCAGCGCGCGCACCGCCGGGATGAGCGCGGCGAGGTTGTCGAGCCCGTTCACGGCGGTGTCGATCATCGCCATCAGCCGCTCGCCCTGCTGCGCCATGTCGCCCTTGAAGAGCGGCCGCAGCGTCGGGTCGCGCTCGAACAACTTGCCGTAGAAGAGCGCCGCCGCCTCGGTCTTGATCGGCATCACCTGCGCCCAGGAAGCCTTCACCAGTGCGATCTGTTCGGGAGTCATGTCGTCGTCCTTTCACGCTGCCTGCTTCATCTGCTTCTGATAGAGGAACGCGAGCACGGCGCTGCGGCACGCCATGTAGCGCGCGTCGTTCGCGAGCGCGAGCCGGTCGCGCGGCCGCGGCAGTTCCACTTCCAGGATCTCGCCGATCGTGGCCGCCGGGCCGTTGGTGAGCATCACCACGCGGTCGGAGAGCAGCACCGCCTCGTCGACGTCGTGGGTCACCATCAGCACGGTGCTGCCGGTCGCGGCGACGATCTTGATCAGCTCGTCCTGCAGGTGCGCCCGCGTGAGCGCATCGAGCGCCCCGAACGGCTCGTCGAGCAGCAGCACCTTGGGCTCCATCGCCAGCGCACGCGCGATGCCCACGCGCTGCTTCATGCCGCCGGAGATCTCGTGCGGATGCTTCTGCGCGGCGTGCTCGAGGTGCACGAGCGCCAGCGCCGCGGCGGTGCGCTCGCGCAGCTTCGCCCGGGGTTCGGCCGCCCCGAACACCCGCTCGACCGCGAGGTACACGTTGTCGAAGCAGGTGAGCCAGGGCAGCAGCGAGTGGTTCTGGAACACCACCGCGCGGTCCGGCCCGGGACCGGCGACCTCGCGGCCGGCGGCGATGATGTGCCCGGTGGTGGGGCGCAGCAGCCCCGCGACCAGATTGAGCAGCGTCGACTTGCCGCAGCCGGAGTGGCCGATGAGGGAGACGAACTCGCCCTTGCGCACCACCAGATCCACGTCGCGCAACGCGACGAACGGCCCGCGCTTGGTGTCGAACGTGATGCCCGCGCCTTCGATGATGAGGTGCTTGTCCATGGTGATCATCCACGATACGAGAGGGCAAGCCCCCTCGTGCTCCCCGAATACAGATGAAGAACCATGTTCACGCTCCCCCGCTCTTCGCGTAGTCGAAGCGGCCCGCCAGCAGGATGAGGAGCTGCTCCAGCGCGAGGCCGATCACGCCGATGACGATGATCGCGATCAGGATGTTCTCGACCTTGAGGTTGTTCCACTCGTCCCAGACCCAGAAGCCGAGCCCGACGCCGCCGGTGAGCATCTCCGCGGCGACGATCACCAGCCAGGCGACGCCGATCGACAGGCGCACCCCGGTGAGCATGTAGGGCAGCACCGCGGGAAAGAGGATCTTCGTGAAGATCTTCCACTCGGAGAGGTTGAGCACGCGCGCGACGTTCATGTAGTCCTGCGGGATGCGCTGCACGCCCACCGCGGTGTTGATGATCATCGGCCAGATCGACGAGATGAAGATGGTCCAGATCGCCGCGTAGTGCGCGCCCTTGAAGACGAGCAGGCCGATCGGCAGCCACGCGAGCGGCGACACCGGCCGCAGCAGGCTGATCACCGGATCGGTCATGCTGCCGAGGAACCGGAACCGGCCGATCATGAAGCCGAGCGGGATCCCGACCAGCGCGGCGAGCCCGAAGCCGATGCCCACGCGCGAGAGCGAATTGAGGATCTTCCAGCCGATGCCCTGGTCGTTGGGGCTGTTGCGATGGAACGGGTCGGCGAACACGACCTGGGCCGCCTCGAAGGTCGCCTGCGGACCGGGGATCGAACCGCCCTTCGCGACCAGCGACCACAGGCCGATGAAGAGCAGCACGCCGAGCACCGGCGCGACGATCCGCTTCAGCACCTCGAGGCGCCGGCGGCGGACGGCGGCCGGCGACAGCCCCGGCGCGGCGCCCGGGGCCGCGGGCGTGCGCGCGGCAGTGCGTGCCGGGGCAGCCGGCTCGTTGGCGGCTTCGGTCGCCGGCTCCGCGGCGACCACGTTGCGCGGCAGGGCAGCGGTCATGACGGCACCGCCCCTACGCCGCGACGCTGAAGGACCCGGCGTACTTCTTCGGGTCCCTGCCGTCCCACACCACGCCGTCGACCATCTTCGACGTGCGCAGCGCATCCTTCGGCAGGTCGGCCTTCGCCGCGGTGGCCGCCGCCTTGTAGATGTCGATGCGGTTCACCTGCTTCGCGATGGCGAGATAGTCCGGGTCCTGCTTGAGCAGG
>CAZKHE010000216.1:0-3431 GCA_964552535.1 uncultured Enterobacteriaceae bacterium
GCATGGAGCGCATCGCGCCCGCGCACGTCGATTCGCCGTTCGCCTTCCACTTCCGGGAATTCCCCGGCACGCCGGATCCGGTGATGATCCTCGACGACGTCGCCGTCGGCTACGACGGCCGCGCGGTGCTGTCGAACGTGAAGCTCACCCTGCAGGCCGGCGCGCGGATCGGCCTGCTCGGCGCGAACGGCGCGGGCAAGACGACGTTCGTCAAGCTGCTCGCCGGGCGCCTCGCCCCGATGGCGGGTGCCCGGCACGAGGGGAAGAACCTGCGCATCGGCTACTTCGCCCAGCACCAGCTCGAGGACCTGCGCGACGAAGATTCCCCGCTCGCGCATCTCGCGCGCCTCGATCCGGCCGCTCGGGAGCAGGACCTGCGCGACCACCTCGGCGGCTTCGCGTTCTCGGGCGACATGGCGCTCGAGCGCGTCGGCGTCTTCTCCGGCGGCGAGAAGGCGCGGCTCGCGCTCGCGCTGATCATCTGGCAGCGCCCCAACCTGCTGTTGCTGGACGAGCCGACCAACCACCTCGACCTCGAGATGCGCGAGGCGCTGACGCTGGCGCTGCAGGAATTCGAGGGCGCCCTGGTGCTGGTCTCGCACGACCGCCACCTGCTGCGCACCACCACGGACAACCTGATGCTGGTCGCGGACGGCCGCGTGCAGCCCTTCGACGGCGACCTCGACGAGTACGGCACCTGGCTCGCCGGCCGGCGCGCGGCCGAGCGCCCGCGCGGGCCGGCCGGCGACGGTGCCTCGCGCAAGGACCAGAAGCGCGCGGAGGCGGCGGCGCGCCAGGCGCGCGCCGAGACGCGCAAGCCGCTCGAGAAGCGCGTGCGCGCAGTCGAAGCCGACATGCAGCGGCTCGGCGAGGAGAAAGCGCGGCTCGAGGCGCAGCTCGCCGCGCCGGAGTTCTACGGCGGCGCCGATCAGGCGGTCGTCACCGCGACGCTGCGCGAGCAGGCGCGCGTCGCCGCGAAGCTCGAGGAAGCGGAGAACGAGTGGCTCGCGCTGCAGGCGCAGCTCGAGTCGATCTGATTGCCGTGCGCGTCAGTTGATGGTGGGCCGGCCGCCTTCGGTGACCGGCGCCGGCGCGACCGGATCGGGCAGGCGCAGCTCCATGTCCCACTCGGCCTTGGCGACCGCGTTCTGCATCAGCTTGGCGAAGCCGTGCAGCAGCCCGTCGTCCAGCGTGATGTGCACGCCCTGCCCCTGCGTGGGCAGCAGGCCGAGGACGTGACGTCCCTGCGGGTCGCGGCGCGGCTGGATGCGGCTCACCAGCAGCGGCTCGGTGCCGAGCGGCCGCTCGCGCGGCGTCTCCTGGTAGGGCTTGGAGAAGTCGGCCTGCTGGATCGCCTTCTCGTGCTGCATGCCCAGCAGCGCCTTGCGGGCCTCGGGGTTCGGCTGGAGCCGGATCTCGGGCTTCTCCTGCGCCATCGCGAGCATCACCGGCCACAGGCGCTTCACGCAGCGACGCGTGAGCCAGAGGAGCACCTCCGCGCCGCTGTCCGTGGACAGGCGCAGCAGCAGCCGATCGTGCTCGGCGTTGAACTCCAGCTTGAGCTGATGCAGGCGCATCGCCATTCCCCCGGCCGCTTTCGCGCGGCCTCATCCGCGGGGCAGTTTAACCCCATTCACCCTGGCGGAACGTTGACGCCAAGAGGAGAGACTGCGCAACGCGTCACGCCGCGCGACGCTAAACTCGCGCGATGGAGGCGCGCGATACGGACACCGACGAGGACCTGATGCTGGCGTATCGCGGCGGCGACGCCGGCGCTTTCGACCGCCTCTACGCGCGCCACAAGGGCCCCGTGTACCGCTACTTCCGCCGTCACGCCGCCGAGGCCGCCGACGAGCTCACGCAGGACGTGTGGATGCGCGTGATCCACGCGCGCAGCGGCTACGACGTGCGCGCGAAGTTCACCACGTGGCTGTACACCATTGCCCACAACCGCCTCATGGACCATTTCCGGGCGCGCGGACGGCACGGCGAGCAGGTCAGCGCGGTCACCGACGACGATGGCGACGAGGACGACGTGCTGGAGCGCCAGCCGCATCCCGACGCGCCGCCGGAGCGGCTGCTCGAGCGGCGCGAAGCCGCCGCGCGCATTCTCGACGCGCTCGACGCGCTGCCGGCGCCGCAGCGCGAGGCCTTCGTGATGCAGCAGGAAGGCGGCCTCTCGGTGGAGGAGATCGCCGCAGCGACCGGCGTCAACCGCGAGACCGCGAAGAGCCGGCTGCGCTACGCGCTGGCGAAGCTGCGCGCGGCGCTCGCCGACCTCCGCCAGGAGCATCGAGCATGAACAGCGAGCCGCGCGACCGCGAACTCGAGCGGGCCTACCACGACGCGTCCACCGAGACGCCGCCGCCGGAGCTCGACGCCCGGATCCTCGCCGCCGCGCATCGCGAAGCGGGGGCGCGCCCCGTCGATGCCGCGCGGCCGCGCCACTGGCTGGATCGCTATCGCGTGCCGCTCTCGGTCGCGGCGACTGCGCTCATCGCGGTGACGATCTCGCTGATGGTGGAGGACGAGACGCAGCGCGCCCCGGAAGCGGATGCGCCCCTGGCCGGCCCCCCGCCAGCCGCGGACGAGTCGCGCAAGGCGAACGACGCCCCGTGGGGCTCACGTGCGGAGCCGGCGCGACGTGCGGCGCCAGGGCCGCAGCCGGCGTCTCCGCCGGCGGTCGTCCCCGCGCCTCCTGCCGCCGCCGTCGCCCCGCCGGCGGCTGCACCGCTCCCCGCTCCGCCCCCCGAGGGGGACCCGCGGATTGTCCTGCAGTCCGATACCGCCGCGCATGCCCGCCGGGAGCCGCCCCGCGGCGCCCCGGCCGCGGCATCCGCACCCGGCATGGCAGCGCGCGAACGGACGGTGCAGGAGCGCCCGTCGCGCCTGACGCGCGACGAGGCCGGTCCGGCCGTGGAGCGCGCGGTGCCGGAGGGGGCCGCGATCCAGGCCCCCGACGCCCGGATCGCGAAAACCCGCCGCCTGCGCGCCGAGGCCCCACGGGTCACCCGGCTGTCGCGTAAGGTTCTGGCCGGACTTGGCGTTATCTCCGCGCTCGGCGTTGGTGGTGCGCTGATTTACGCGCTTCAGACCCGCGGAGCAGGTCCTGGCGGCGAGGAACTCTATTCCATCGACAACCGCAGCACCGCAGATGGCTTAGCGGGCCTGCCACGTGACTACACCGGCCCGGTTCTCGGCCCACCCCTTCCCGGCGATCTTGGCGGTCCGATACTCGACGCCCGGAACCGGGGGCAGCCCGTCATTCCACCGACAATGGCTGGCGCTCCAGGAATAGATCAAGAGGAGCAGCGCCGCCTCGCGGAAGAGGAAGCCGCCCGCACCAGCCGGATGTTCTTCCAGACCGAAGCCCGACCCGGCGTTGTGCCAGGCAGCACCACTTCGGGGTTCGCAGGCATGGCTCCCGGAGG
>CAZKHE010000217.1:0-3388 GCA_964552535.1 uncultured Enterobacteriaceae bacterium
CCGCCGATCCCGTCGATTCCGTCCAGAGCGTCATCCGCCAGGCCAGCCGGGTCATCCTCGGCAAGGAACGGCAGATCCGTCTCGCCCTCGCCTGCCTGCTGTCGCGCGGACATCTGCTGATCGAGGACCTTCCCGGCGTGGGCAAGACGACGCTCGCGCACGTGCTCGCGCGATCCCTCGGCCTGCAGTTCCACCGCATCCAGTTCACCGCCGACATGCTGCCGGCGGACATCATCGGCGTCTCGGTGTACGACCGCGACGGCGGCTCGTTCAAATTCCATCCGGGCCCGATCTTCTCGCAGCTCATCCTCGCCGACGAGGTGAACCGCGCCACGCCGAAGACGCAGAGCGCGCTGCTCGAGGCGATGGAGGAACACCAGGTGACCGCGGAGGGCGAGACACGCCGCCTGCCCGAGCCGTTCTTCGTCATCGCCACGCAGAACCCCTCGCACCAGGTCGGCACTTTTCCGCTGCCCGAGTCGCAGCTCGACCGCTTCCAGATGCGCATCGAGCTCGGCTACCCCGACCGCGACGCCGAGCGCGCGCTGCTGCAGGGCGAGGACCGGCGCGACATGATCGAGCACCTCGCGCCGGCCATCGATCCCGGCGAACTGGGCACGCTGCAGGGCGCGGCGCGCGCGGTGCACGCCTCGACCGCCCTGGTCGACTACGTGCAGGCGCTGGTCGAGCATTCGCGGCGCTCTCCCGAGTACGTCGCCGGGCTCTCCCCACGCGCGGCGCTTGCGCTGCTCGCTGCGGCCCGCGCCTGGGCGCTCATCGAGGGCCGCGACCGGGTGCTGCCGGAGGACGTGCAGGCGGTGCTTCCGGGCGTGGCGGGCCATCGCCTGCACCCCGTGGTGAACGGCAAGCGGCGCACCTCCTCGGAGATCGTCGTCGGTCTCGTCGAGGCCGTGCCCGTTCCCTGACGGCGCGGAGCCGCGCCCGTGGCGCTCGAGCGTCTGCTGAGACAGTCCCAGGCCTGGCAGTTCTGGCAGTTCGTCGCCAATCGCGCGCTGCCGGAAAGCGGGCCGGTCGTGCTCTCGCAGAAGCGCGTCTACATCCTGCCCACCCGCCACGGCTTCACCTTCGGCCTCGCGCTGCTGCTGATGCTGATCGGCTCGATCAACTACGGGCTCTCGCTCGGCTTCGTGCTCACGTTCCTGCTCGCGGGCATGGGCATCGTCTCCATCCTGCACACCTACCGCAACCTCGCGCAGCTCAGCATCGCGCCGGGGCGGATCGATGCCGCGTTCGCCGGCGGCGAGGCCGTGTTCCGCCTCGACCTCGGCAACGCCGCCGCGTTCACGCGCTGGAGCATCCGCGCCGCGCGCGGCGCGTCGCATGCGCAGGGCGACATCCCGCCGCGCGCGCACTCGGTGCTCGCGCTCGCCGTGCCCGCCGCGCGCCGCGGCTGGCTCTCGCTCGGCCGCGTCACGCTCGAGACGCGGTACCCGCTCGGCCTGCTGCGCGCGTGGAGCTACGTGCAGCCCGACATGCGCGCGCTCGTCTATCCGCAGCCCGACGACGCGCCGCTGCCGCCGCTCACCGAAGTGCCCGACGCCGGCGATGCGATCAACGCGGGAAGCGGCTCCGACGACTTCGCCGGCCTGCGCACCCACACGCCGAGCGACTCGCCGCGGCACATCGCGTGGAAGTCGGTGGCCCGCGGCAGCACGCTGCTCACCAAGACCTTCCACGGCCGCGCGGCGCGCGAGCTCTGGCTCGAGTTCGACGCGATGCCAGCGGCGCTCGACCTCGAGCGGCGGCTGTCGCGCCTCACTCGCTGGGTGCTCGAAGCCGATGCCGCGGGCGTCGCGTACGGACTGCGCCTGGGCGACCAGGCGCTCGGACCGGCGGCCGGTGAAGCGCACCGCGATGCCTGCCTGAAGGCGCTCGCCCTGTACCGGCTGCCCGGATGAAGGCCGCGCCCCTGCCCACGCCGGCGCTGCTCGCGCTTTTCGCCGGCATCGCGCTGGCCGCCGGACCGCACCTGCCGCGGCTGCCCATCTGGATCGCCGGCACCGCCGCGATGCTGCTCGCATGGCGCGCGTGGGCCGCGTGGCAACGGCTGCCGCTGCCCAACAAGTGGCTGCTCTACGTGCTCGCCATCGGCGGCGTGGCGAGCGTGTGGATGATCAACCGGACCATCTTCGGGCGCGACGCCGGCGTCACGCTGCTGGTCCTGCTGGTGTCGCTCAAGCTGATGGAGATGCGCTCCGTGCGGGACGTGGTGGTGGTCACGTTCCTGTGCTACTTCCTCGCGCTCACCAACTTCTTCTACAGCCAGAGCATGCAGACCGCGGTGCTGATGTTCGCCACCGCGCTGCTGCTGACCGCAGCGCTCGCGGGCGTGCACGCGCCCGCGCGCTCGCCGCTCGACTCCGGGCGCACCGCGGCAATGCTGATGGTGCAGGGCGTACCGGTGATGCTGGTGCTCTTCTTCCTCTTCCCGCGCGTGCAGGGACCGCTGTGGGGCATGCCCACGGACGCGTACGGCGGCATGACCGGGCTCTCGGACTCGATGACCCCGGGCAACATCTCGAGCCTCATCCAGTCCGACGCCATCGCCTTCCGCGCCAAGTTCCCCGGACGGCCGCCGGACCGCCGTCTGCTCTACTGGCGCGGGCCGGTGTTCTGGGACTTCGACGGCCGCACCTGGACCCCCGGGAGCGTGCGCCTCTCCGGCGAAGGCGCCTACGAGCCGCTGGGCGACCCGCTTCTGTACGAGGTGACGGTGGAGCCCCACAACCGCGCCTGGCTCTTCGCGCTCGATCTGCCGGCGCGTGTACCGCCGCGCGCGTGGGTCACCGGCGATTACCAGCTCCTCGCGCGCGCGCCGATCCGCACCCGCGTCCGCTACGACATGGCCTCGCACCTCGACTACCGCGCGACGCTCGGGGCCTCGCCCGGTGAGCTCGAGGCCGCGCGCCGCCTGCCGGCGACCGGCAATCCGCGGGCGCGGGCGCTTGCCGAGCAGTGGCGCGCCGAGACGAGCTCGGACGCGGCCCTCGTGCAGCGCGCCATCGCGCATTTCCGTTCGGCCCGGCTCGAATACAGCCTGACGCCGCCGCTGCTCGACGCGAATCCCATCGACCAGTTCCTGTTCGAGACGAAAAGCGGCTTCTGCGAGCACTTCTCCTCCACCTTCGCCTTCCTCATGCGCGCCGCCGGGGTGCCCGCCCGCATCGTCACCGGCTACCAGGGCGGGGAGGTGAACCCCGTGGACGGGTATCTGATCGTGCGCCAGTCGGATGCACACGCTTGGGCCGAGGTGTACCTCGAGGGGCAGGGCTGGGTGCGCGTCGATCCCACCGCGGTGGCGATCCCGTCGCGGGTCGAAGCGGGCCTCAACGCGCCGTTCAGGGTCTTTGAGCTCGACCATCTTCGC
>CAZKHE010000218.1:0-3352 GCA_964552535.1 uncultured Enterobacteriaceae bacterium
TGTGGTCGGCCCAGCCGAGGTCGAAGATGCCGATGAACGGCCAGCCGTAGCCGTCGACCA
Source organism: uncultured Enterobacteriaceae bacterium (assembly GCA_964552535.1). Taxonomy (GTDB): domain Bacteria; phylum Pseudomonadota; class Gammaproteobacteria; order Burkholderiales; family SG8-39; genus CAZKHE01. The sequence goes on from CAZKHE010000218.1 coordinate 61, forward strand.
CGCCGCGCTCCAGCGCGGTGCGCACCTCGCCCGGCGGGGTGTTGACGAGCGTGGCGCCGATGGTGCGGAAGAACGGCGTGTAGTTCGGCGTGGTGCGCAGCTTGAGCTGCTTGAGATCGGCCGCGCTCTTCACCGGCTTGTTGGTGAAGACGTGGAAGGCGACGCCCTCGCCGTAGCTCGCCAGCAGCCAGGCGTTCATGCGCGCGTTGTGGGCCTTGTTGAGCGCATCCCACGCCCCGGACTGGCGCAGCTGCTTGTTGCTCTGGCGCGTGAGGATCGCAACGTCGGCTTCCGGCATCTGGCTGACGTAGAACGCCGGGGGCAGGCAGGCGACGTCGAGCACGCCGGTGCGCAGCGCGTTGCCCTGCTCGAACGAGGGAATGGCGTCCGGGCCGCCGACGAAGCGCACCTGGATCACGCCCTTGCCCTGCGCGTTCACCTGGTCGATGAAGCGGCCGCACATCTCGCCGAAGGTCGTGTTCGCCGGCACGAAGCTCGCCGCGCGCAGCGTGAGCTCCTGCGCGGACACGGCGGACGCGGATGCGGCCAGCAGCGCCGCGGCGATCAGCTTGAGGATTCTCATGTTCTCTTCTCTCCTGGTCAGAACGGCACGGTGAGCGCGCGGTGGGCCGCGTCGCAGTTGATGAGCGTCACGCGCTTCTCGACGATGCGCGGGGCGTCGGGCGCGCCGCGCAGCCGGTGCAGCACGCGTCCGGCAAACCAGCGATCCTCGTCGTTCCGCGACTCGGCGACGATCAGGGACGATCGGACCTCGACCGCGCCGTCCGCGGGATCGATCGTACCGACTTCGACGGCACTCACATGGTGATGGGTGCGCACCGGCGGCGCGTGCGCGTGCATCTGCGGATCGGCAAGGCGCGCCACGCGCAGGGCGAGCAGGGGCTTGCGCTCGTGAAACAGCGACAGGGCCTCGTGCGGCGACTGCTGCCCCGGCTGGCCCGGCACCCAGTACACGCCGTCGTCGTCGAACAGCGCGAGCCAGGCGTCGAAGCGGCCCTCGTCGAGCAGGCGCGCCTCGGCGTACACGAACGTCTCGATCGCCCGCCGCGACGCCTCCGCGTCGCGCGCGGCCGTCCCCTCACGGGCGCTCATGCGCTCATCCAGCGGCGCCAGCTCGCGAGCTGGTTGCGGATCGAGAGCTCGCTCGTGCCGGTGCCGGTGATGCCGGTCGCATCGACGCGGTCCGCCGCGAGACCGCGGCTCACGTCGATCCAGTCGCGCCCTCCGTGGGTGAGACCGCGCTGGCAGCGCTCGAAGATCTCCAGATCGTCGGAGGCGACCAGCGAGGCCGCCGAGGCGCCGGTGTTCAGGAACTGCAGCGTGAGGTCGAACATCTCCTCGGGCGCCCCGTCGAGACGGAAGCACGACGCCTGCACGATGGTGCGATCGACCGCCACCGGGTGCACGATGCGCAGGGTGGCGAAGCGCGCGTTCACCGAGAGGTTCGGCCAGACGAGGTTGTTGAAGCGGTCCACCGCGAGGATCTCCGCGGTGCGCGCCTCGCCGTGGCGCGCGGCCAGCGCGGCGCGATAGCGCTCGTACACCGGGTCGGTGCGCGTCGGTGAGATCGCGCCCGTCCGGTAGAAGCCGCCCATGTACACGTGGCCGTTGGCGGCGGCGCGCAGCGGCACGCGGTCCCACTCCGGTACGGTCAGGCCGTTGGAGAGCAGCATCTGCGCGGTCTGGGCGCTCTCGGGGTCGGCGCCGAGGGCGTCGGGCACGGCGCGGGCCGCGGTGACGGAGCTCGCGTGCACGAAGCCGGGATGCACCAGGTCCGTCGCGTTCTCCATGAAGAGCTTCCAGTTGCCGCGGTACTGCAGGCGCAGGCGGCCGGGCACCGCGGTCAGCGTGCCGGCCGGCGCCCGGTCGACCATGTTGTCGAGCGCGGAGGCGAGCTCCCCGAGGAACTCCGGCAGGTCCGGCCCGGCGGCGGCGGCGCGCGAGGCGAACACGAAGCCCCGATAGCTCGCGACGCGCGCGACGCGGACGAGTCCGAGGTCGGCGCGCGAGCAGAAATCAGCGGGGTAGCCGGAAGCCATGGGCACGCCGACGAGGCGCCCGTCGAGACGGTAGGTCCAGGCGTGGTACGGGCAGCGGAAGTGGCGGGCGTGGCCGCGCTCGCCCGAGACCACGCAGGCGCCGCGATGCGCGCACTGGTTGTGCAGGACCACGAGCCGGCCTTCCTCCGTGCGCGCGAGGATCACCTCGTCGGCGCCGAGGCGCGTGAGGATCCAGTCGCCCGGCGCCCGCACCTCGCTTTCGTGGCCCACGTACAGCCACGCGCGGCCGAAGATGCGCTCCTGCTCCAGCGCGAAGAGCGCCGGGTCGGTGTAGACGGCGCGATGCACCGCACCCTCGCGCACCAGGTCCTCGGCCGCGGCCGCGGCCGCGGCGGGCAGGTCGGAAATATGCATCTGCATATTCTTCGCGCGGCCGGGGCGGGCGTCAAGCGGTCCCGCGTCCGCACTACAATGGCGCGCCATGAAGCCCGCACCCGCCGCCGCGTCGCCCGCCTACAGCATCGAGGCCGCGATGCCCTATCTGCTCAACCGCATCGTCAACCGCCTGAACCGGCTGCTGGTCGAACAGCTCAAGGCGCACGGCATGACGTTCCGCGACTGGCGGGTCCTCGCGTTCCTCGCCGCCACCGAGCGGCGCACCATCGTGGAGCTGGCGGAGTACTCGGTGATCCCGCACTCGACGCTGTCGCGGCTGCTCGACCGGATGGAGCGCAACGGGCTGGTGAAGCGCGCCGGCGCGCCGCACGATCTGCGCGCCGTGGTGCTCTCGCTCACCCCCACGGGTCGCAAGCGCTACGAGCGCGTCCTGCCGCTCGCCCTCGCGCTCAACGCGGAGCTGATGCAGGGCTTCACCGCGGAGGAGCGGCGGATGCTCGCCGCGCTGCTCGGACGCATGCGCGACAACCTGGGCCTGGACGGCGCCCCGGCGCCCGCCGCTAGTCCATCAGGCTCGGCAGCCAGGTCGCGATCGCCGGGAACAGCGACAGCAGCACGAGGCGCACGACGTCGGCGGTGACGAACGGGATGATGCCGCGCACGATGGTGCCCAGCGGCAGCCCGGCGACCGACTGGAGGACGAAGAGGTTCATGCCCACCGGCGGGACGATGAGGCCGATCTCGCACACCGTGACCAGCATCACCCCGAACCAGATCGGGTCGAAGCCGAGCGCGGTGACCAGCTTGAAGACCGGCACCACGGTGAGCAGGATCATCGAGATCTCGTCCATCAGCGCGCCGAGGATGATGTACAT
>CAZKHE010000219.1:0-3160 GCA_964552535.1 uncultured Enterobacteriaceae bacterium
TCTTGGAGATGACGCCCTTGTTGCCGTGGCGGCCGGCCATCTTGTCGCCGGGCTGGATGCGCCGCTTCACCGCGACGTACACCTTCACCATCTTCTGCACGCCCGGCGGCAGCTCGTCGCCCTGGGTCAGCTTGCGCTTCTTGAGCTCGAACATCTTGTCGAAGCCGTCGCGCATCTTCGCCAGCGAGTCCTTCAGCGACTCGAGCTGCGCCTGCTGGTCCTCGTCGGCCAGCGAGATCTCGAACCACTGGTACCGCTCCAGGCCGTCGAGATAGCCCTTTTCGATCTTCTGGCCCTTGGCGAGCTTCAGCGGCCCCTTGGCCGCGATCTTGCCGACCAGCAGCCGCTCGATCCGGCCGAAGGTATCCGCCTCCACGATCCGGAGCTGGTCCTGCAGGTCCTTGCGGTAGCGCTTCAGCTCGTCGTCGATGATCTGCTGGGCGCGCTTGTCGCGCTCGATGCCCTCGCGGGTGAACACCTGGACGTCGATGACGGTGCCGGAGATGCCCGAGGGCACGCGCAGGGACGTGTCCTTCACGTCGGACGCCTTCTCGCCGAAGATCGCCCGCAGCAGCTTCTCCTCGGGGGTGAGCTGGGTCTCGCCCTTCGGCGTGACCTTGCCCACCAGCACGTCACCGGCCTCGACTTCCGCGCCGATGTACACGATGCCCGACTCGTCCAGGCGCGCCAGCTGCCCCTCGGAGAGGTTGGAGATGTCGCGGGTGATCTCTTCCGGCCCGAGCTTGGTATCGCGTGCGACGACCGTGAGCTCCTCGATGTGGATCGAGGTGTAGCGGTCGTCGGCCACCACGCGCTCGGAGATCAGGATCGAGTCCTCGAAGTTGTAGCCGTTCCAGGGCATGAACGCGACGAGCATGTTCTGCCCGAGCGCGAGCTCGCCCATGTCGGTCGAGGCGCCGTCGGCCACCACGTCGCCGCGCGCGATCTTCTCGCCCACCTTCACCAGCGGACGCTGGTTGATGTTGGTGTTCTGGTTGGAGCGCGTGTACTTGGTGAGGTTGTAGATGTCCACGCCGACCTCGCCCGGCACCGTCTCCTCGTCGTTCACGCGCACGACGATGCGGCTCGCGTCGACGTAGTCCACCAGGCCGCCGCGCAGCGCCTGCACCGCGGTGCCGGAGTCGACCGCCACGGTGCGCTCGATGCCGGTGCCGACCAGCGGCTTCTCCGGCCGCAGGCAGGGCACCGCCTGGCGCTGCATGTTGGAGCCCATCAGCGCGCGGTTGGCGTCGTCGTGCTCGAGGAACGGGATCAGCGAGGCCGCGACCGACACGATCTGCGACGGCGCCACGTCCATGTACTGCACCTGGTCCGGCGTCGCGAGCGTGAACTCGTTCTTGTGCCGGCAGGAGACCAGGCCGTCCTTCAGGGTGCCGCCCGCCTCGAGCTCCGCGTTCGCCTGGGCGATCACGAAGTTCGCCTCCTCGATCGCCGACAGGAAGTCGATCTGGTCAGTGACCTTGTTGTCGATCACCTTGCGGTACGGCGTCTCCATGAAGCCGTACTGGTTGGTGCGCGCGTACAGGGCCAGCGAGTTGATCAGGCCGATGTTCGGACCTTCCGGCGTCTCGATCGGGCACACCCGGCCGTAGTGGGTCGGGTGCACGTCCCGCACCTCGAAGCCGGCGCGCTCGCGCGTCAGGCCGCCCGGTCCCAGCGCGGAGACGCGGCGCTTGTGCGTGATCTCCGACAGCGGGTTGGTCTGGTCCATGAACTGCGAGAGCTGGCTGGAGCCGAAGAACTCCTTGATCGCGGCGGAGATGGGCTTCGCGTTGATCAGGTCGTGCGGCATCAGGTTCTCGCTCTCGGCCTGGGAGAGGCGCTCCTTCACGGCGCGCTCGACCCGCACCAGGCCCGCACGGAACTGGTTCTCGGCCAGCTCGCCCACCGAGCGCACGCGGCGATTGCCGAGGTGGTCGATGTCGTCGATCTCGCCGCGGCCGTTGTGCAGCTCGGCCAGGGTCGCGACCACCGCGAGGATGTCGTCGTTCGAGAGCGTGGAGGGACCGGTGTCGCCCTTCGCCCCGACGCGGTCGTAGAAGCGCTGCAGCCAGCCGGGGGCGTTCTCGGGCCGCTTCTCCGGATAGACGCGGCGGTTGAACTTCATGCGGCCCACGGCGGAGAGGTCGTAGCGCTCCTCCGAGTAGAACAGGCCGTTGAACAGGCTCTCGACGGCCTCCTCGGTGGGCGGCTCGCCCGGGCGCATCATGCGGTAGATGGCGATGCGCGCCTGCTCGGTGCTGGCGGTCTCGTCGATGCGCAGCGTGTCGGAGATGAACGGGCGGTGCTCGAGCTCGTTCGCGAAGATCGTGCGGATGGTCTCCACGCCCGCGACGCGCAGCTTGGCGAGGATCTCGGGGGTGATCTGCTCGTTCGCCATCGCGAGCACGCCGTCCTTGCGGTCGACGCGCTTGGCGACCACCTCGCCGGTCTCGAGGTCGATCACCTGCAGGTACTTGCCCTCGCGGTCGGAACGGTCGTCGGCGAGCTTCAGCTTCGTGTCGACGACGATCAGCTTGCCTTCCTCGTCCACGACGTAGCTGTTGCCCAGCGTCTGCTCGGCGAGGAAGTCGTCGGACACGTGCACCTGCTTGATGCCGGCGGCCTGCAGGTCGCGGATGTGCTTCGCGTTGATGCGCTTGTCCTTCGGGACGATGACCTTGCCGGACTTGTCCTCGATGTTGAAGCGCGCCACTTCGCCGCGCAGGCGCTCGGGCACGAGCTCGAACTGCGCGCCGACGTTCTCGAGATGGAACGTCTCGAAGTCGTAGAACGTCTCGAGGATCTGCTCCGGCGTCATGCCGATCGCCTTGAGCAGCGTGGTCACCGGCATCTTGCGCCGGCGGTCGACGCGGAAGTAGAGGTAGTCCTTCGGGTCGAACTCGAAGTCGAGCCACGAGCCGCGGTACGGGATGATGCGCGCGTTGTGCAGGAACTTGCCCGACGCGTGGGTCTTGCCCTTGTCGTGGTCGAAGAACACGCCCGGGGAGCGGTGCAGCTGGCTCACGATCACGCGCTCGGTGCCGTTGATGATGAACGAGCCGGTCACGGTCATGAGCGGGATTTCGCCCATGTACACCTCCTGCTCCTTCACCTCCTTGATCGGGTGCGCCTCGGTGCCGTCCTTCTGGCGCACCTT
>CAZKHE010000220.1:0-3072 GCA_964552535.1 uncultured Enterobacteriaceae bacterium
CCTCGGCGCCACCACCTTCGCGCAGATCCTGTCCTTCTCCGGCGCGAGCAACGGCATCGTGCAGCTCATCACCGCCCGCGAGGTCTCGCCCGAGGCGATCGTCGCGGGCATGATGGTGCTGCTCATCTTCCTGGGCCTCTTTCTCGACCAGGTGAGCATGATGCTGATCACGCTGCCGATCTTCATGCCGGTGGTGCAGCAGCTCAACGTCGATCCGGTGTGGTTCGGGGTCATGTTCCTGATCTGCATGCAGCTCGGCCTGCTGCTGCCCCCGCACGGCCTGCTGCTGATGACGATGAAGGGCGTGGCGCCGCCCGAGGTGACGATGGGCACCATCTTCCGCGCCGTCACCCCCTACGTGCTGATGAGCATCGCGGTGCTCACGCTGGTGTTCCTGGTGCCGGCGGTGGCCACCTGGCTGCCGAGCCGCATCGGGTGAAGGCATCCGGCGTCAATCCGAGGAGATCAAGATGGAACGATCCTTCAAGGCCGAAGTCGAGTCGCTGAAGCTCGGCGATGGCGACACCTTCGTCGGCGAGGGCATCCTCGCCGTCACCAAGGCGCTGCTCCAGTCGGGCGTCTCCTACGTCGGCGGCTACCAGGGCGCGCCGGTCTCGCACATGATGGACGTGCTCAACGACGCGCGCGACATCCTCGACGACCTGGGCGTGCACGTCGAGACCAACGCGTCGGAGGCGGGCGCGGCGGCGATGCTCGGCGCCTCGATCAACTATCCGCTGCGCGGCGCGGTCACGTGGAAATCCACGGTCGGCACCAACGTCGCCTCCGATGCGCTCTCCAACCTCGCGAGCGCCGGCGTGAAGGGCGGTGCCGTGGTGATCATTGGCGAGGACTACGGGGAGGGCGCGTCGATCATCCAGGAGCGCACCCACGCGTTCGCCATGAAGTCGCAGATGTGGCTGCTCGACCCGCGCCCGAACCTGCCGACGATGACGCGCATGGTGGAGAAGGCGTTCGAGCTCTCGGAGGCCTCCAACACCCCGGTGTTCTTCGAGATGCGCATCCGCGCCTGCCACGTGCACGGCAGCTTCGCCACCAGGGCCAACAAGCGCCCGCTGGTCTCCAAGCGCGATACGCTCGACCGGCCGGACTTCGACTACGGCCGCATCTGCCTGCCGCCGTCCACCTACGCGCAGGAGAAGCACAAGATCGACGTGCGCTGGCCGGCGGCGGTGGAGTTCATCCGCGCCGAGAAGCTGAACGAGGTGTTCGACGGCGCGCACACCGATACCGGCATCATCTGCCAGGGCGGCATGTACAACGTCACCGTCCGCGCGCTGCAGCAGCTGGGACTCGCCGACGCGTTCGGCGCGACCACGATCCCGATCTACTGCCTCAACGTCACCTACCCGCTGATTCCCGACGAGGTCGCGCAGTTCTGCATCGGCAAGCGCCACGTGCTGGTGATCGAGGAAGGCCAGCCCGCGTACATCCAGGACGCGATCGACGCGATCCTGCGGCGTGCGGAAGTGAATGGGACCCGCGTGCACGGCAAGGACGTGCTGCCGATGGCCGGCGAGTACACCGGCGAGGTGGTGCTCACCGGCATGGCGAAGTTCGTCGCGCTCGCGGCGCCGGAAGGTCTCGACACGAGCCGCGTGGACGAGGTGTTCGAGTCGCTGACCGCGCCCAAGCGCCGCGCCGCCGAGCTGCTCGGCGCGCCGGTGCCGCCGCGTCCGCCCGGCTTCTGCGTCGGCTGCCCGGAGCGGCCGGTGTTCTCGGCGATGAAGCTGGTGCAGCGCGAGCTCGGCGAGTTCCACGTCTCCGCCGACATCGGCTGCCACACCTTCTCGACGCTGCCGCCGTTCAACATCGGCAACACCGTGCTGGGCTACGGCCTGGGCCTCGCCTCGAACTCGGCGATCCATCCGATGTTCTCGAACCGCACCATCACCATCATGGGCGACGGCGGGTTCTGGCACAACGGCCTGACCACCGGCGTGGCGAACGCCGTCTTCAACAAGGACGACGGCATCCTCGTCATCATGAAGAACGGCTACACCTCGGCCACGGGCACGCAGAACATTCCGTCCTCGCCGCACCAGACCGAGCACAAGTCGACCGACATGGGGATCGAGAAGACGCTGCAGGGCCTCGGCGTGGGGTGGATGAAGACGGTCCACAACTACCGCGTCGAGACGATGAAGGAGACGCTCAAGGAAGCCATGACCACCGACTTCCAGGGGCTGAAGGTCATCATCGCCGAGGGCGAGTGCCAGCTCGAGCGGCAGCGGCGGTTGAAGCCGCTCAACGCGGCGAAGCTCAAGCGCGGCGAGCGCGTCGTGCGCGAGCGCTTCGGCGTGGACGAGGACGTGTGCACCGGCGACCACTCCTGCATCCGGCTGTCCGGCTGCCCGTCGCTCACCATCAAGGATTCGTCCGATCCGCTGCGCACCGACCCGGTGGCGCACGTGAACAACGGCTGCGTCGGCTGCGGGCTGTGCGGGGAGGTCGCGCACGCCGCCGTCCTCTGCCCGTCGTTCTTCCGCGCCGAGATCGTGCAGAACCCGAACGCGTGGGACCGGTTCATGCACAAGGTCCGTTCGACCGTCATCGGCTGGCTGCAGCCGGCGTAAGGGAGGTCAGCAATGAACGCGATGACCGAAGCGAAACACCTCTCCGCGCAGGAGCAGCTTCCTGCACGACCGATCACCATCCTGATCGCCGCGCTCGGCGGCGAAGGCGGCGGCGTGCTGGCCGATTGGCTCGTTGCCGCGGCCACTTCGCAGCGCTTCCCGGTGCAGAGCACCTCCATCCCCGGGGTCGCGCAGCGCACCGGCGCGACCACCTACTACCTGGAGATCTTCCCCGCGCAGGAGGAGCGTCTCGGCGGCCGCCGGCCGGTGCTGGCGCTCACGCCCTCGCCCGGCAACATCGACATCATGGTGGCCTCCGAGTTCGTGGAGGCCGGCCGCGCGATGCAGAACGGTTACGTGACGCCCGACCGCACCACGCTGGTCGCCTCGACGCACCGCATCTACTCGACGCTGGAGAAGATGGCGATGGGCGACGGCCGCTACGAGGAGGACCGGCTGCACAAGGCCGCGCAGG
>CAZKHE010000221.1:0-3057 GCA_964552535.1 uncultured Enterobacteriaceae bacterium
CGCAGGCCCTGCTCGCGCGCCCGGCCACGAGCCAGGCGGCGGCGCGGCTGGCGATTCGGCCGTATCCCGCCGAACTGGAGGAGACCATCGAGCTGCGCAGCGGCGAGACGGTCAGGATGCGCCCGATCCGGCCGGAGGACGCGCGCGCCCTGCAGCGCGCCTTCACCATCATGGACCCGGAGGACGTGCGCATGCGCCTCTTCGCGCCGGTGAACACGCTGTCCGACGAAATGGCCGCGCGCATGACGCAGGTCGACTACGACCGGGAGATGGCGTTCGTCATCGAGGACCCGAAGAACCCGGGCGAGCTCTGGGGCGGCGCGCGCATCGTGGCCGATCCCGACAACGTCGAGGCGGAGTTCTCGGTGACGGTGCTCTCGAACCTCAAGGGCCACGGCGTCGGCGCGGTGTCGCTCTCGCGCATCCTGGACTACGCCGCCTCGCGCGGGATCGAGACGGTGTGGGGCAGCGTGCTGGCCGAGAACCGTCCGATGCTCAAGCTCGCCGAGCGCCTCGGCTTCACCTGCAAGCGCGACCCCGAGGACCCCGAAGTGATGAAGTGCGTCATCGATCTCGGCGGCCGACGCGGCGACTGATCCTGCGGCGCCACGGCTTCGAGCGTGAAGGATTGCGCATCCGGCTGCGCGTTGTTCGTGGACACTAGAAAACGGACGTCCAATCTATTTGCCCTATTCCGGAAAATCAACGACTTGGAAAGACCAAGGCTCGAGCAGGGAGGCAATTAAACTGGACGCAGCTGGCTGAACACCTTATTCCGAAAAGACACTAGAAATCGGACGTAGGGGCAAGGCTGTTTACGCTGCCTGCCAAGCCGACTAAGCGCCCTCCAGCTTCATGTGCAGATGGGCCTTCAGTTAGGCCGGCATCTTATGCGGGATGAACAGCATCGGCGCCTTGCTGCGAAGCTTGTTCAAGGTCTGAGCGATAAGTTCTGAAGGCGCCTCGTCTCGCTAGCTCACCGCTTCGTACAAGATTAGTGGTCGGGGCTGCTCTAGGAGTGCGCGGGCGATTGCCAACCCCTGGCCCTGATTTCGGGATAGTGCACGCTCTCTCGCTGAGCGGAGCGTGGTAGCGGTTGGCAACGCTTCAATAGGACCGCGAGCTTGCAAGTTATGTGTCAGGCACAAGCCGGTAGGGCAGAAATCGTTGCGCCCACTTTTCAGGAGAGAAGGAACGTTCGCTGATACCCGGGCTGCGTGTCTTCCATGACGTGAATTTGTCGACAAACCGCGTTCAGTCTATGGCCGATAAAGCAGGCACCGACGGCTGGTCCGAAATAGAAAAGCAAGAGTTGAGTCGCGCGGGTGGCCTTGACAAACTGCCTCGCCGCATCCTTCACGCAATCAGCTAGCGCGACCGCATCATTCTCATTCCGCAGGCAGTCGCGCCCCAGCGGCCGATTAGGCTGAAGCAGTAGAAGATGACGGGCTGAAGGCTCGTGGGTCTTCAGATACTGTCGAACGTCCTCGTCTAGTGAACCGGTGACGCTAACACCAATTGCAACAGGCCCGTCTTCACACATAGCTCGGTTGCCTAGGGGTTCCTCAGTGCGTACTAGCTGGAAATCAGCCGAGGGTGAAGAATTCGAGCGCCAGAACCGCCCGCTTTGTTCGAACTCGATAACGTAACGGGAGACATCGCAGAATACATAGCCGAAGGCGAACCAAACGGACAGCCGAGAAAATCCGCTCACGCGAATCTGCTGCTTCCCGGTCGCGACGATGCGCTTCTCGAGCTCAGCCAACTCTGGAAATAGGTCTCTGTTCCAATCAACCCCGGGCGCCAACGTATGCCCCCTGCGCTCTGGCGGCCCGTCAAACCGGCCGCACCAGTTCAGCGCGAAATCGGGAGTTGAAGCACCGCTTGAGGCCTTGATTGTGTCAATGCACACGGTAGCGGCTTCTGTCTGAGCGCGCGGAAAACGCTGCTTAGCCAACACCTCCTCTAGTGCGTCTCTGTTTAGGTCGGTAGCCCCCAACTTAATCCAGTCTCGGACCAAGCCCACCGCGAGGAGTAACGCGCTTGAATCCGACCCTAAGCCCAGTTGACGCTGCCTCTTTTCCACTCGGTCGACAAGTTCAGACGTGTTGTCAGAACCAAAACGGAGAACGAGCGTGGCGACAAACTCGCGCAGCTCCTCTTCTGTCGCGGAAAGGTGAGCCCGCCACTTTTCCCGTACTTTCCCGGCCGCCGACCGAGGCGACGCATGCAGGAAGCTAGCCTTTATTGTTTGGTTATCTCCGCTTATGTACGGGCGGAGAGCGTCTTCGGAATCCCACCCCCAGTTACTGAGGAGCGATAGATTGATTGGGCGAGAACCATGTACTTGCTTCAAATGCTTCCAAGACCGAAAGAACTTCTGCAGCAGGCTTGATTTGTTTTGCTCCGCTTGTATCAGCGACTCCGATGAGTATGCGCTCCTGTGGTCAACGTGATACTTAATCTGCAGATAGCTCGCCCCCAAAGAAGACGCGTCAGAAAAATGGACAGTCACATCATCTACTGAGACCGCATCCTCATCTTCAAGGCAGACTCGTACCACCTTTGTATCGGGAACTAACAAGTCAGTCGCGTAGTACCAGGACCAAAGGTGCTGGTAATCGTCCCCCTTTAGCCTAGCGATGACTTGATTGGCCATACCAGAACTCTCAGGAGAGCGGAAAGTAAGGCCCGAAAATCGCCTTCCAAGCGCGGAGGGCTTCACCTTGCTTTCCGCTGCGCTCAAGGTGAATTGCCTGAGCACATTGACGCTCGGCTGTTAGTAGCCGCTCCCGGGCCTTGCCCCGGTCGGCAGCGGTCATTGAATCGCTTACCGCAGGACCGAGTCCCGCGGGGTCCGCCCAATCCTCGTTAATGCGTCCCGCGAGCGAGGCGAAGAACGCCTGAACTTCTCGCCGATAGTCGCCACCCCAGCCCCCGTAGAGCACCTCGAGCGCCATAACCTCAATAAGGAAGGAAGGCTTAATTGGCTTCTCGTTAACGTTGACCTGCTCCCGTAAAACGCGACCACGGGGAAGTTTGTAAAGTCCGTTTTCG
>CAZKHE010000222.1:0-3052 GCA_964552535.1 uncultured Enterobacteriaceae bacterium
CGAACGGCTCCGTCCTCGTTCCCGGGCCCGTTCTCGCGAACGGACCCGCTCACTCCGACGGGACTTTGCGGCCTTGCGGCCGCAAAGTCGGCCGCGGGCCATCGGCGGTGTGCTTTCTGTTGCACTTTCCGTCGCCTCGCGGCGCCTGGACGTTATCCAGCACCCTGCTCTGCGGAGCCCGGACTTTCCTCTCGAAGCGCGGGGCTTCCAGCGACCGTCCGGCCTGCTTCGGGGACCATTCTACGCCGCGGCCAGGTTGTGGGTCTGGACCGCTGCGATGGCCTTCGCCTGGTTGAAGTCGGCGGTGAAGCCGCTCGCATAGAGGCAGCAGGCGAGCTGGTTGATGATCGGCAGCGGCATCGGCGCCTGGCCGTCGAGCACCTTGCGGATGTACGCGGCCGTCGCGCGCACGTCCACCGCGGCGCCCAGGCCGGCGAGCGCATCGAGCGCCGCCGTCTCCTGCTCGAACAGCGTCGCGACGCGGCCCTCGTCGAAGAACTCGATGCGCGGCCGCTGGTGCGGATCCGCGTAGGGCTCGCCCTCGGTGCCGCGCAGGAGCAATGCGCGCTCTCCGGTGGCCAGCAGCAGCCGGTGCAGGCGCGCGAGGCAATCGGCCTGCATGCTGCACACCACGCGCAGGCCGCCCCCGCCGAACGGATCGATGAGCTTCGCCAGGGTGTGCGCCGTGGAGCGGGTTCCGAGGCGTGCGCGCAGGGCGAGCAGCCCGGCGAGCCCGGGCGCGAGCACCGCCGTCGGCACGAACGCGATCTTGTCGCGGTCCAGCGCCGCCTGCGCCTGCGCGAGCGTCGCGCTCGGCAGCACGCCGAGCTCGCGCAGCACGTAGGCGGTGGCGACGCGACCGTGGCCCTCGAGCGTGCCGTGCACCAGCACCGGCACGCCGACGCGCTGCAGCAGCAGGGCCATCAGTGCGGTGAGGTTGGGCTTGGCGCGGGCCCCGCCGTACGCCGGCAGCACCACGGTCCGCACTTCGCCGTCGCCCGGGATGAGATGATGCAGCCGCTGGGTGAGCGCCTGATAGAAGCCCATCAGCTCCTGCGCCGACTCGCCGCGGATCGCGAGCGCCGCGAGCAGCGCGCCGAGCTCGAGCTCGGGAATGCCGCCGTCGAGCGCGGCCCCGAAGAGGCGCTCGGCCTCCTCGACGCCGACATCGCGCGCGTCGCGCTCCGCGCACACGATGGCGCGGATGACACCTGCATAGGACATCGAGACTGCTCCCTCCGGTTGCCTCCTCGCACGCCACGGTGCCGGCTCGGTTCGCGGAAGGTGCGATGCCCTCCAGGCTCCGGCGGCCGTTTGCGCTGGGCGTCGGTTAGCACGGGACGTGCCACGCAGTCTGCGCGCGCGTGCCTCGGGGGAGGCGGACGAATAGACGGTGGCGATGCTCCGCGATCGTGCGCGCGCCCTCCAGTGGTGCGCGCGCACCGTGGCGACAGGATGCGCCGCCCGCACGGCGGCACGCAGCAGTCAGGAGGCGCGGGTCCTCAGCGCGGCGATCTCGTCGAGCACGCGCTCGGGCGAGATCTCGCGCATGCAGCGGAAGTGCCCGAGCGGGCATTCGCGCGCGTAACAGGGGCTGCAGTCGAGGTGCAGCCACACGAGCCGTGCACGCGCATCGAGCGGCGGCGTGTGCCGCGGACTCGACGAGCCGTACAGCGCGACCAGCGGGCGCCCGAGCGCTGCCGCCACATGCATCAGGCCGGAGTCGTTGGCGACGACCGCCTCCGCCATGGAGAGGAGATCGATCGCCGCCGCCAGGTCGGTGCGGCCGCAGAGGTCGGCGATGCGGGCATCGGGCGCGGACGCGGCGATCGCTGCTGCGGCGGGCTCGTCCTTTGCCGAACCGAACAGCCACACCTGCGCGCCGCGAGCGGTGAGCTGCGCCGCGAGCGCGGCGAACTGCTCCGCCGGCCAGCGCTTCGCCGGGCCGTACTCCGCGCCCGGGCAGAAGGCGACGATTGGGCGGGCGGCATCCAGGCCGAGCCGCGCCAGCGCGGCGTCGCGGTTGGCGGCGTTGACCGTGAGCCGGGTGCGCGGCAGCGGCCGCGGGACCGGCTCGCCGGGCGCCACGGCGAGCTGCGCGTAGCGGTCCGCCATCAGCGGGAGCGCCGCCTCGTCCAGACGGTGGATCTCGTTGAGCAGCACGCGGCGCTGCTCGCCGAGAAAGCCGACGCGCCGGGGAATGCCGGCGAGGAACGGCACGAGGGCCGACTTCAGCGAGTTGGGCAGCACCCACGCGGCGTCGTAGCGGCCGCGGAGCTGGCGCGCGAGGCGCCAGCGAGCACCGAGCGCGAGTTCGCCGTGCCGGAAGTGGGTGGCGATGACGCGGTCCACTTCCGGCATGCGCGCCGTCACCGGCGCGGTCCACGCCGGCGCGACGACGTCGAGGACGGCGCCGGCGTGGCGTTGCTTCAGCAGCGCGAACAGCGGCTGCGCGAGCAGGGCGTCGCCGATCCAGTTCGGGGCGATCGCCAGCAGCTTCATTGCTGGCGATCGCGGGAAGGGGGAAGCCCGCTCAGTGCCCGCGCGGGGCTTCGCCCCGATAGACGTACTTCGTGCCGCAGTAGGGGCAGAGCACCTCGCCGCCCGAGCCCACCACGTCCAGGAACACGCGCGGGTGGTAGCACCACACCGGCGTGCGCGGCATCGGGCAGTGCAGCGGCAGGTCGTCCGCGCCCACTTCGATCACCGTCTCGGACTGCATCGTCTGCGCCATCTACTTCCTCTTCGCGGTCTTCTTCGCCGGCGCCTTCTTCGCGGCGGCCACCGGCGAGAGCCAGGCCTTGTACTTGCGATTGCGGCCGTTGACCACGTCGAAGAACGCCTTCTGGATCTTCGTGGTCATCGGGCCGCGCTTGCCGATGCCGATCACGCGGCCGTCGAGCTCGCGGATCGGCGTGACCTCGGCGGCGGTGCCGGTGAAGAAGAGCTCGTCGGCGATGTAGAGGTCGTCGCGGGTCAGGCGCTTGGAAATCACCGGCATGCCGAAGAGATCGTCGACGAGCTGGTGCACCGAGTCGCGCGTGATGCCGGT
>CAZKHE010000223.1:0-2884 GCA_964552535.1 uncultured Enterobacteriaceae bacterium
TCACCACCGACATCGCGCCCGGCTACGACCACATCACCAGCGGCATCGGCGCGGCCATGATCGGGTGGTACGGCACGGCGATGCTCTGCTACGTCACGCCGAAGGAGCACCTCGGGCTCCCCAACAAGAACGACGTGAAGGACGGGATCATCACGTACAAGATCGCCGCCCACGCCGCCGATCTCGCCAAGGGTCATCCCGGCGCGCAGATCCGCGACAACGCGCTCTCCAAGGCGCGCTTCGAGTTCAGGTGGGAAGACCAGTTCAACCTCGGCCTCGATCCGGACAAGGCGCGCGAGTTCCACGACGAGACGCTGCCCAAGGATTCGGCCAAGGTCGCGCACTTCTGCTCCATGTGCGGCCCGCACTTCTGCTCGATGAAGATCACGCAGGACGTGCGCGACTACGCCGCGAAGCAGGGCGTCTCCGAGGACGAGGCGCTCAAGCAGGGGCTGGAGGCGAAGGCCATCGAGTTCGTGAAGCAGGGCGGCCAGATCTACTCGAAGGCCTGATCCGCGGTGCGGCGCCGGGGGCACGCCCCCGGGTCTGCCGCCACGGGTGCATCCTGGCCACAGTCGCCGTTGCGCGAACCGGTGGCGGACGGGATCCGATTGCCGGCGGGAGGGCCGCAACCTCGCGGACCGCGTCCTGCCTGCTGGGCAGGATTCGTGCGTCCTCGCCAGGGCCGCGCGCGAGCGCGCTCGGGCGTCCGGAAAAGCGCTCGAAAGGGCGCTCAAATGTCATGTTGCGCTGCACCAAACGGGCCTAGAATGATGCCATTCGTCGCTGCAGAGCCGCCATGACCTACCGCGCCATCCGGTCCCTCTTCGAACCCAAGAAGGTCGTCTATGTCCCGGCCTCGGGTGCCCTGGACCTCGGCGACGCACTCCTCGCGCGCAATTTCGCCGCCAACGAGTTCAAGGGCGAGCTGACGGTCGTGCGCGCCTCGCCCTCCGGCGCCTTGGGGGACGAATGCCCCACCGGCGCGGACCTGGCGGTCGTCTCGCTGCCGCAGCGCCACGGGGCGTTGGTCCTCCAGGCGCTCGGCGAGCGGCGCTGCAAGGCGGTGCTGCTGATCGGGTCGGGCGCGACTGCGCTGCCGCCGGAGCAGCGCGACGCCATCCGCAATGCCGCGCGCGCCGCCGGCATGCGCCTGCTCGGCCCGAGCCGGATCGGGGTGCTGGTGCCGTCGCTGGGCCTGCTCGCGGGCGCCACCGAGGCGCGCGTGCACGCCGGCCACCTCGCGCTCCTCACCCAGTCGGACTCGATCGCGAGCTCGATGCTCGACTGGGCCTATCCCCGCAACATGGGCTTTTCGCGCGTCGTCTCCGTCGGCGAGCTGTCCGCCGTCGCGCTCGGCGACGTGCTCGACTACCTTGCCCTCGATCCCCAGACCCGCGCCATCCTGCTCTACGTCGAGCGCATCGCCGACACCCGGCGCTTCATGACCGCCGCGCGCTTCGCCGCGCGCCTCAAGCCGGTGATCGTCGTGCGCGGCGGCGCCTCGGTGCACGAGAGCGTCGAGGCCGACTGCTTCGCCGGCGGCAAGCTGGTGAGCTCCGAGATGGTCTACAACGCCGCGTTCGGCCGGGCCGGCCTGGTGCGCGTGCTCAGCATCACGCAGCTCTTCGACGCGGCGTACGCGCTGTCGGCGCCGATGCAGCCCTCCTATCGCGGCCTGCGCGCCGGCCGGCTCACCATCATCAGCAACGGCCGCGCGCCCGCGCTGCTGGCGGCGGACACCCTGGTCTCGCTCGGCGGCGTGCTGGCGCAGCCCTCGCAGGCGAGCCTCGACGAGCTCGGGAAGCGCCTGCCGCCCGGCTGGAGCGGCCCCAACCCGCTGGACCTGGGCCCGGATGCGCGGCCGGAGGATTACCGCGCCGCACTCGAGTGCCTGTGCAAGCCCGGCGAGACCGACGCCGTGCTCGTGGTGCACAGCCCCTCGGCGGGCTCGCGCTCCCTCGACATCTCGCGCGCCGTGGCCGCGGTCGTCGACGAGCGCGCGAAGCAGGGCGTGTCCGCCCTCGCGAGCTGGCAGGGCGACACCGATGCCGCCGAATCCAGGCGCATCTTCGCCGAGCACCACATCCCGTCGTTCGCGACGCCGGAACGCGCGGTGCGCGCCTTTCTCTACCGCGTGAGCTACGAACGGGCGCGCGAGCTGGTCCGGCAGATCCCCTCGTCCATTCCCGACGAGGGCCCGGTGCGCCCGCACCGCGCCGCCGCCATCCTCGACAGCGCCCTCGCACAGGGCGCGGGCCGCATCAACGGCACCGACGCGCTCGCGCTGCTCGACGCCTACGCGATGCCGGTGGCGCCGACGCGCGCGGTCGAGTCGGTCGAGGACGCGCTCTCCGCGGCGCAGTCCTTCGGCTACCCGGTCGCGCTGCGCTGGCAGGCGGACGGCCAGGCCGCGCGCAACGTGCTTGCGGTGGACGACGAGGCCGAGCTCGCCGCCGTGATGGCCGAGCTCGCGCGCAAGCGCGGCGCCACGCGCACCACATCGGCCACGTACGTCCAGGCGCTCGGAGCCGTCGCCAATCCGGTGACCGTCACCCTCGGCATGCGTCTCGACGCCCAGTTCGGCCCGGTGGTGTACTTCGGGCTCGGCGGCGCCGCCCTGAACGTCGCCAACGACCTCGGCGTCGCGCTCCCGCCGCTCAACGACGTGCTCGCGCGTTCGCTGATGCAGTCGACCCGCGCCGGCCGCACCATCGAGAACGGCCCGGCGGCGCGCGAGGTGGAGGGGATGCTGGTCGCCTTCAGCCGCATCATCGCGGAGCAGCCCGCCATCACCGCGATGGAGATCGAGGCGCTCGTGGGCGAGGACGGCGGCGTCGCGGTGGTCGCCGCGCAGGCCCTGCTCGCGCGCCCGGCCACGAGC
>CAZKHE010000224.1:0-2822 GCA_964552535.1 uncultured Enterobacteriaceae bacterium
TGTGGACGTGTGGACGTGTGGACGTGTGGACGTGTGGACGTGTGGACGTGTGGACGTGTGGACCAAGAGCGCGCCGCGCGCCGTTTGATTCCACTGCCGACTAAAAGAAGTGCCACACCGGCCCGTCCGCGGCCATCAGCGCCGGGCGCCCAGCTGCTGGTAAACCGCGGCCGACACCTGCGCCAACACGCTGCGGTCGGCGTCTGACGACAAGGCGTAGCCGAAAGGCCCGTCAACCCAGTAGAAGACATTGACCGCGCCTTCGCGCGCAAAGCGGAAGGCCGTGTCGGCGTTCTTCGCGCCCGGCTGGGGCGCCCCGCCCGGCCCGGCCGCGCTGCCCACGTCAGCGACGTCGTTGGACACATACAGCGTCAGCTTGCTGCCGAGTTCGTTGCGGTACATGAACTGCGCCACCGGCCCCTGGCCGCCCGGCAACAGGCGGCCGCCTTCGAGCGTGTAGCCCTGGGCCTGCAGGTGCGGCGGCTTCATCGGCGCGCCCATGCGCTTGGACAGCCATGCCACCAACTGGTCCTCGTGCGCCGCGTCCACCTCGACCGGGCGGCGCGCGTCGGGACTGTATACCGCGTGAGCCACCGCCGCGCGCTGCGCGAAGCCGCCCGCTGACGCCAGCGTCAGGCCGCGCTCGGCGGGTGCCGCGGCGGCCATGCGGCCGGCATCGTCGCCCCCCGCGGGCAGGCCGCCCCGCAAGCCCCAGCCAGTCGCGCCGCTGATGACGGCGATGGCGATCCCAGCGGCCAGGCGCTGGAGGTACCAAGGCGTCTGCGGCACGGCGCGCGGGCGCGCCGATTTCAGCAGGCGCTGCGGCGGCTGTTCATCCAGCACGGGATCGAACAAGGCGTGCAGTTCGCGCTTCTGCGCCCGGTAGGCCTCCAGGCGCTGCGCGTCTTCAGGGCGTGCGGCCAGATAAGCGGCGATCTCGACCTGGCGCTCAGCGGGCAGGCGGCCATCAACGAACGCATGCAGGTCGGCCTCGGTGACCGGGGGAATGGACGGTGGCGGACGGTCGGTATTCATGGGTTGCTTCGCAATACATTCATTTGACGACTTTCAGCCGCACCGGTTCTGCGCGGCCTTCCATCAGGCCGCGCAGGCGCTCACGGCCTCGCGACAGGCGCGACATCACGGTGCCGATGGGGATACCCAGGGCCTGCGCCACATCGGCATAGGCCATGTCTTCCAGCGTCACCAGAAGAAGCACTTCCTTCTGCTCGACGGGCAGCAAGTCCAGTGCAGCCTGCAGATCCAGTACAGCCAGCCTGTCGGTTTGTGTCGGCGCCACCGGCACTTCGGGCGTGTCGTCGTCCATGGTCACGGTGTGCAGCCTGGGACGGCGCACGCCATCGACGTGCAGGTTGTGCATGATGCTGAAGAGCCAGGCGCGCATGTCGGCCACGCCGCCCCACAGGCCCGACTTGGCCCAGGCCCGCTCCAGCGTGTCCTGCACCAGGTCGTCGGCGTCGTCACGGTTGTTCACCAGCGCCCGGGAATAGCGGCGCAGGCGCGGCACCCAGCTCAGCAGTTGATGGTCGTCGTTCATCAGGATGTTGACGATGGGTCGAGCCCGCGCGAAGCTGGGTGTGCAGGCGGGTGTACAGGCGTCATTCCTTGATGATGTGCCAGACCTGTTTGAAGTTGTCGCCGCTGCGGTCGCCGGCCTTCTGGTCGGCCTTGTAGGTGTACACCGGCTTGCCCTTGTAGGCCCACTGGCGTGACCCATCGTCGCGAGTGACGATGCTGTAGGCACCCGTGGTCCGGTCGGTGGCGGTGGCCATCATCGGCGGCCAGAGCGCGGCGCAGCCGCCGTTGCAGGCGCTCTTGCCGCTGTTCGCCACGTCCTGGTCGAAGGTGTAGAGGGTCATGCCAGCGGGTGTGACGAGCGCGCCACCAGACAACATGGCGGGCGCCTTGGCAGGCGGCTCGACCATGTTGGCACAGCCGGCAGTGACCAGAAACGTTACCGCAGATGCGGCGATGGCGAGGGTTTTGAACATGGGAAGCTCCGTGGAAGTGGTGGCGGATCGGGCAGCGTGGGTGAGATGTTGCTCACATCGGGGCAGACGGCACGCTCGGGCCTTTTATTCCGCAGGCGTGAAAAAAGATGGGGTGTTGGTTGTGCAGGGTGGCAGGCTGCCGCTGCCCTGTGCGTCCAGCGCGGCTCCATGGTCGGAGCCGCGCGGCCTCGTTCTCAGGGTGCGGGCGTCAGGGTTTGGCCGTTCTCGACCGGGCTGATGCCCACGACGTGGCTGACGCTGCGGGTGCGGTTGGCGTTGTCGGTGACCCGGGCGGTGATCGTGACCGAACGCTTGCCCGCAGGCATCAGGAGCGATCCCCCCACCACCCAATCGGCCGTCGTCACGACATAGCCGTCAGCGTCCAGCTCGCTGCCGGCAACGTTGAAGATCGGCGCCAGGTTCGAGCCCGCCGGCACCACGTTGCCGTTGGGCTGACGCAAGGGCACGTCGAAGGTCACGTTCAGACCCGGGAAATTGCGGTTCGTGCCGTTGCTGGGGTGCGTGATCGGGTTCTGGATCTGGCTGCCATCCAGGATGGTTCCCAACACCGAGCGGGCCGCCGTGCCTTGGCCGTTTTCGCTGACGCCGATGCCGTGACGCGAGCGGTCCAGCGCCGCCACTTGAATGAAGAACAGCGAGGCATTCGCAGGCGGCGTCGGATTGCCGGTTTGCGGCCCAGGTGACACACGCGACGGCACGCGGGGCGCGATCATCGTCACCTCCGGTCCGTCCGCGTCGTCGATGCCGTCATCGAACACATCGATCGGAAGGGGCGTCAGTGCCTGCCCC
>CAZKHE010000225.1:0-2790 GCA_964552535.1 uncultured Enterobacteriaceae bacterium
CGACGTTCTCGGTCCAGAGCAGCTGGACGATCTCGCGCGGGCTGTAGTCGTAGAAATGCGCGGACGGGCACGTCGCGGTGCAGATGCCGCAGTTCAGGCAGCCGTTGAGCTCGTGCTCGTACCGGAAATCCCGAGTGATGTCCTCGTAGATCTCCCGCATCTCCGCATAGGACGCCATACCACCTCCTCCGAACGAGCCTGCGGACTCTGCTTTTCTTCCGGCGGCCCGCCCATCCGCAACACGGTCCGCTCCCCGAGGCACCGCCGACGTTGAGCGTCGCCTCCGGCGACGCTCGAACGGCGGCAGTTATTCCGTCACCGCATGGTGACGGAACAACCTATTTCTTCTTCATGAAGAAAGTGAATTCCTTGTTCGCTTCCGAGTGCTCGAGCAGTTCGTTCCCCGTCTGCTTCGAGAACGCCTGGAAGTCCTTCACCGCGCCGGGGTCGGTGGCGACGATGCGCAGCACCTGGCCCGTGGACATCTCGGTGAGCGCCTTCTTGGCGCGCAGGATCGGCAGCGGGCAATTGAGGCCGCGCGCGTCGAGTTCCTTGTCGAAGTTCATGCACCACCTCCTTTTTCTGACGAGCCGTGTTTATAAGCTTCCCCAAGGGCTCGCTTCAACCGCTAATCGGCGAAACAGCATATTAGGGAATGATGATGGATTGAGCCCACCCGGGTCAAGGGCGGCGACGATCAAACTTTCTGCTAGACCCGCTGCTGTCCGTGATAGAGGCGGACCACGTGCTGCGCCTCGGCGAAGAACAGCCACCGCTCGACGAAGAGCCCGCCGAGACACGCGATGACGGCCACGAGGGCCGCCTGTGGCGCGAACAGCAGCACCAGAACCGGCACGACGAACGCGGCGAGGAACGCGACCCACCGCAAGGTGGCCGCGCGCTCGCGCGCGATGCGAAACCCGAACTCGTTGGTCAGGAAGGTGCCGTGGGTGTGGCCCTGGTCGAGCAGCTTGGCGCGGGCCGCGGTGGTGGCCCCGATGGCCTGCGCGAGGGTCGGCCCGCCGTGCCCCCGAAACTTCAGGTAATAGGCGACCTTTCCGGCGGCCGCAACCACGAGGAGCGCAAGAGCCAGCCACACCAGCCCCGCGCCCGCCTCCCCCTGCAGTGCGCGCATGGCAAGCAGCAGCAGCGCCCCGGAGAAATGCCCGAGCAGGACGTAGTTGAGCGGCACCAGCGGCGAGTGCCAGCGCGGAATGGTCTTGAGGCAGGCGTAGATCATGCCCGTGGAGAAGAGCGTGGCCCAGGCGAGCACCAGCGTGGCGAGGCCGAACACGGTGTGCAGCGTCGCGCTCAGGCCGAGCCACGCGGAGCCGAGGTAGCCGAGCGCAGCCGGGTAAAGCAGCAGGGCGAACACCCCTTCCCGCGAGAGCCAGGAGCGCTTGAACTGCGTCACCGCCCGCCATGCGTTCTTCGGATTTGCGAGGTGGAACGTCGACGAGACGAGGCCGACCGTGACCAGCACCATCGCCACGATGCCGATGCCGAGGAGATGTGCCGCGCGCAGCCCTCCGCCGGTGGCGAGGTCGAGGAGGACGAGCAGCGCGAGCAGGCCGAGGCCCGCCCCCGAGCTGACCGTGAACAGGATGACCGAGAAGACCGGCTTCATCGCGACACCGCCATCGTGGTCCAGGCCTTGATCTTGTCCGCGAGGCTGGTGCGCGGCGTGGCCGACGTCTCCACGGGAATCTCCGGCGCCTTGCGCGGCGGCAGATAGCGATTGACCGGCTTGTAGCCCAGTTCGGGCAGCATCTGGAACCCTTCGCGCTCCCGGACGACCTTGGACACCGCCGACTCGGGATCCTCGAGGTCGCCGAACATGCGCGCGTGCGCGGGGCACGCGAGCACGCAGGCCGGCTGGCGATCCTCCGGCGGGAGCAGCTCGTCGTAGATGCGGTCGACGCACAGCGTGCACTTCTTCATCGTGCCGGACGACGCATCCAGCTCGCGCGCGCCGTACGGGCACGCCCAGGAGCAGTAGTTGCAGCCCATGCACTTGTCCTGGTCCACCAGCACGATCCCGTCGTCGCGCTTGTACGAGGCGCCGGTCGGGCACACCGTGACGCAGTCGGCGTCCTCGCAGTGCATGCACGACATCGGCACGTTGAGCGTCTTGTTCGCCGGGTAATCGCCGACCTCGTAGTGGCGGATGCGGTTGAACCAGACCCCGGACGGCTGCGCGCCGTAGGGCTCGTAGTCCGAGAGCGGCCCCGAGATGGCGGACGAGCCGTTCCATTCCTTGCAGGCGACCGCGCAGGCGTGGCAGCCCACGCAGGTGTCGATGTCGATGACGAGTCCGAGTTTCATGGCTTTCCTGTCATTCCCACCGCAGCACCGCCGGCCGTACGGCGTCGTCCTTCGGCAGCCGCTTGAGTGCCGGGAACTGCGGCCAGATGCCGGTCTCGCCCGGCGCGGCCTTGGTGATCTTCACGCGCAGGTCGAACCAGGCCGCCTGCCCGGTCACCGGGTCGGAGTTGGTGAGATTGCGCTCGCCCGCCTGCTTGGGCAGATGCTCCGAGATGAGATGGTTGAGGAGGAACCCGTGGGTCGCCTCGCTTGCGTCCGGCGAGAGACCCCATGCACCGGCCTGCTTGCCGATGGCGTTCCAGGTCCAGACCGTGTGCTCCTCCACGCCCTCCATGGTGCGCAGCTGGCAGCGGATGCGGCCGTTCGCCGACTCCACCCACACCCAGTCGAAGTCCTCCAGGCCGAGCTTCGCGGCCGCGCGCGCGTTCATGTAGAGGAAGTTCTGCGCGAGGATCTGCCGCAGCC
>CAZKHE010000226.1:0-2509 GCA_964552535.1 uncultured Enterobacteriaceae bacterium
GCTCACCGTTGGCGCAGCGGTCACCGTCGCCGTCGCCGGTCCGCGCACCGGCACGGGCGCGGGCGCCAGCGCGCCGCCCTCGCCGGTCGCCACCGCGATCGCCTGGTCGAGGCCGGCGCCGAACTGCGCCATCGACGACGAGCCCATGTTCGACGACGAGTTCACGCCCGAGTTGCCGTTCGCCGCGGCGCTCGTCGTGCCCGTGCTCGGTCCACCGGGCACGCTCACCTGCGCGGCCTGTGCCGCCAGGGCCTGCGCCGCGTTGGCCGCGGCCTGGGCGCTCTGCAGCGCCGCGTCGGCGCGCGCGAGGCCGGCGGCTGCCGCGGCGTTTGCCTGCTGCGTCGCGCCGGCTGCGGTGTTCGCGGGGCCGATCTGCACGAGGTTGGCGAGATTGCCGAGCACGTGCACCACCGGCACGCCGCCGCGCGCGATGCGTCCGACGTCCTCGATCACGAGGAGGGTGCGCGCGACGTCGACGCCGTCCACCCGCACGACGCGCTCGATCGCGAAGTAGCCGGTGAGCGCGCCGAGGTTGAGGCCCCCGCGCAGCTCGCCCAGGACGGATTCGTCCACCGGCGGCCACTGGGCGACGGTGTCCGCGCCGACGTCCGCGCGCACGGGCAGTGTGCACATCGCGAGCGCGACGGCGGCGGTGACGTGCCTGGTCCTCATCGGTTCCGTCCCTTCAGAAGCGGTTGGGGTCGGGCAGGGTGAGTGCGAACGACGCGAGGCTCTCGCGCCCCACGCCGAGCGCCACGGGCGCGGGCAGCAGCGCGCCCCAGTCCCCCGGCTGGTTGAAGGCCGCCACGTCGAGGTGGCTGCGGATCACGAAGAAGATGCCGCCGACGCGCGAGCGCTCGAAGTGCTCGCGCGAGAGGATGCGCGTGCCGAGCGCGGGGTCACCCACCACCACGCGCTCGCCGCGGAAGCCCTTCACCACCACGAAGTGGCGGTAGCCGTTCTCGTTCACCAGCGCGATCGCGGGCACGCCGACCTTCGCGAGCTCCTCCAGCGACACCTGCACGCCGTCGGCCTGGTAGCCCGCGGACTCGAGGAAGCGCTTCATGTCGAGCAGCGAGAAGCCGTGCGCGCGGATCTTCGCCTGGTCGCCGGCGTTGAACATGGCGCGGAACACCGTGGCCTCGTCGACCGGCCGCCGGTAGTGGAAGGTGAGCAGCGTCGCCAGCGCGGCCGAGCCGCAGCTGAAGTCGTACCGCTGGTGAATGGTCGTGCGGAAGGCGCGCGCGTGCCGCAGCTCCTTGATGGTGCGCACCGGCATCACGTACGGATGGCCCGACTCGCCGAGCACCGGCGCGGCGCCGAGCGCGGAGGCGTGCAGCGGACAGGCGAGCACGAAGGCAGCCGCGAGCGCCGCGATGGCGCGGAACGGGACGGAGACCATCGCGCGCTACTTCAGCTGCAGGTTGAGGATGGTGGAGTTCTGGATCACGACGTTGTTGCCCGAGTTCTGCACGACCATCGGAATGCCGGTCGCGTTGGAGAACGCGCTCTCGGTGATCACGTTGTTGCCCGTGCTCACGTTGCGCGCGACGTTGTCCTGCACCGTGGCTCGGGCGTTGTTCTCGTTCACGTGCAGGTCGGCGCCGCCGCGATGGGTCGCGAGCACGCTCTCGCTCACCGCGGGGCCGAACGCGTCGTGACGCGGCGCGCCCGGTGAGAGGTGGAGGGCGCCGAGGCCGATCTCGTCGTCGTCGTCGGACGCAGCGCCGGCGAGCGGCGCCAGCGCGATGAGTGCACTCAGTGCAGCGGTGCGCAGCGGAAGGTGACGCATGGTGAAGCCTCGCTCGAGGGACGTCGGTGAGGCGCGCGGCGGATGCCGGGAGACCGACATCCGCCGCGCGTCAGGCGAGTGCTGCTTGCGCGGTGGTCAGCGGACCGAGAGGTTCGCCTGCACGTTCACGCTCTGCTGGATCAGCGCCGCGAAGCCGGAGTTCTGGCTCGCGACGGTGATGCCGGCGCTGTTGGAGAACGAGCCGCTGATGGTGTTGGACATGTCGAAGGTGCCGGCCGTCACGGTGTTGCTGCCGCCGTTGCCGCCGCTGCCGCCGACCGCGCCGTTGCCGACGCCGCCGTTGCCGACGCCGCCCGCACCGCCGGTGCCGCCGTCACCCATCCCGCCCTGGTCGGCGGCGGCCGAGGCCGCACCCGCACCGCCCGTCGCGCCGTTGCCGGCGGTGGCCGAGCCGTTGGTGGCGCTGCCGTTGGTGGCGCTGCCGTTGTTGGCCGCGCCGCCCGCACCGCCGTTGCCCGCGGTGTTGGTCGCCGTGCCGCCGTTGCCGCCCATGCCGGACGTGTTGGTCGCGGTGTTGGTGCCGCCCGCGCCGCCGGCGCCGCCTGCCGCCGTGGCCGAGCCGCCCGCACCGCCGGTGCCGCCGTTCGGCGTGAACGTGCCGCCGGTCGCCGTGCCGCCTGCGCCGCCCGCACCTCCCGCACCGCCGGTGCCGCCGGCCGCTGCGCCCGCACCGCCGGCGCCGCCCGAGCCGTTCGA